>JAVBOI010000104.1:0-2974 GCA_031550695.1 Desulfovibrio sp.
AATTTTTTCGGGTGGCAAGGCGCAAGGCAAAAGTTGGGCGAAGCTGTATCGACATACCGCGAGGTCAACTTTTGCCTTGCAACGCCGCCACACGGGAAAAGGCGGCTGTGCAGCAGGCGTAGTAATGAGGGCTGAGCCTAACGCACTTCAGCCAGCCAGACCGCCAGATCGGCCAGCTGTCGCTTGATCGACCCCGGCCCCGTGCCGCCGCTGGTTTCGCGCCGGGCCACGGCATGCTCGAAATCCAACACCGCGTAGACATCCTGCCCAATAAGCGGACAAAGTTTTTGCAGCGCCTCCAACGCAAGATCCTCCAGGGCCAGGCCGCGCTCTTCGGCCAGGGCCACAGCCTGCCCGGTGACATGGTGGGCCTCGCGAAAAGGCAGGCCCTTGCCCACCAGGTAGTCGGCCAGTTCGGTGGCGTTAAGAAAACCCCGGCGCAGACTCTCTCGCATGCGCTCCGGCACGAATCCCAATTCGGACAGCATGCCGGCCATGACCGCCAGGGACAGGCTGAGGGTGCGATCCGCATCCAGAAAGGCTTCCTTGTCCTCCTGAAGATCGCGGTTGTAGGTCATGGGCAGGCCCTTTATCGTGGTCAAAAGACCCATGAGCGCGCCGTAAACCCGCCCGGTCTTGCCGCGCATAAGCTCGGCCACGTCAGGATTTTTTTTCTGCGGCATGATGCTGGAGCCGGTGGAATAGCCGTCCGGCAGGCGCACAAAACCAAAAGCCGGCGTGGCCCAGAGGATGATATCCTCGCACAGGCGCGACAGGTGCATCATGGCCGTTGACGCGGCAAACAGGGCCTCCAGCACGAAATCCCGATCCGAAACCGCGTCCATGCTGTTGGCAAACACCCCGAACATGTCCAGTTCCACGGCCACCGACGCCGGGTCAAACGGGTAGGTGGTGCCGGCCAGAGCAGCGGCTCCCAACGGGCAGACCCGGATGCGCCTGTCCGCGTCCTTCAGCCGTTCGGCATCGCGGCGGAACATGGCGGCATAGGCCAGCAGATGCTGGGCCAGACTGACCGGCTGGGCCGGCTGCATGTGCGTGAATCCCGGCATGAGCGTGGCCGCGTGCTCCCCGGCCCGGCCGGCCAGCGTTTCCACAAGCCGCGCCAGCAACTCGCGCCAGACGCGCGTCCGATCGGAGACAAAAAGCCGGAAGTCCAGCGCCACCTGATCGTTGCGGCTTCTGCCCGTGTGCAGCTTCTTGCCCACATCGCCCACCAGTTCCGTGAGCCGGCTCTCTATATTCATGTGTACGTCCTCGCGCTCGCGCCGCCACGCAAACACCCCGGACTCTATCTCTTCGCGCACCTGCTCCAGGCCCTGGCAAAGCGTGTCCGCCTCCTCATGGCTGATGACGCCCTGGCGGCCCATCATGCGGGCGTGAGCGACGGAACCGGCGATATCCTGCCGGTACAGCGCCTGATCAAAGGACACGGATTCGGTGTATTCTTCCACCAACTCGTCAGTGCCGCCCTTAAACCGCCCGCCCCACAACTTATTGCTCATACCCGCTCCGTTATCTCTTTTTGTACCCCTGAATGCGCAAGCCGTTCAGGCGGATGAAGCCGGCGGCGTCGGCCTGGTTGTAAACTTCGTCGCGTTCGAAGGTGGCGAGGTCCACGCGGAACAGGGAATAGGGAGATTTTCTGGCCACGGGGTAGACGTTGCCCTTGTAGAGCTTGAGCCTGACCGTACCGGTGACGCGCTCCTGGGTTTTGTCAAAAAACGCCTGCATGGCTTCGCGTTCCGGAGCGTACCAGAAGCCGTTGTAGACGGCCGCCGCGTAGCGGGGAATCATGGCGTCGCGCTGGTGCATGACTTCGCGGTCCAGACAGATGCCTTCAAGGTCGCGGTGGGCGGCGTGAAGGATGGTGCCGCCGGGGGTTTCGTAAACGCCGCGCGACTTCATGCCCACAAAGCGGTTTTCCACCATGTCGATACGGCCCACGCCGTGGCGTCCGCCGATTTCGTTCAGGGTTTTGACGATGGCGGCCGGGGAAAGTTTGTTGCCGTTCACGGCCACGGGATCGCCTTTTTCAAAGTCGATTTCCACGTATTCCGGGGCATCCGGGGCTTTTTCCGGCGGCACGGTCATGATGTAGCTGCCGGGGCCGGCCTCGCTCCAGGGGTCTTCCAGTTCGCCGCCTTCAAAGGAGAGGTGGAGCATATTACGGTCCATGCTGTAGTGCTTGGAGCCGGAAGACAGGGGGATGCCGTGTTTTTCCGCAAAGGCGTTGAGGTCGGAGCGGGATTTCAGGTTCCAGATGCGCCAGGGCGCGATGACGGACAATTCCGGGGCCAGGGAGTTGACGCCGAGTTCAAAGCGCACCTGGTCGTTGCCCTTGCCGGTGGCGCCATGGGCCACGGCGTCGGCGCCCTCTTTGGCGGCTATCTCCACCAGCTTTTTGGCGATGAGCGGCCGGGCGATGCTGGTGCCGAGCAGGTAGCGGCCTTCGTAGACGGCGCCGGCCCGCATCATGGGAAAGATGAAATCGCGGGCGAACTCTTCGCGCACGTCCTCTATATAGGCTTTGGCCGCGCCGGTGGCTTTGGCCTTGGCGTCAACGCCGTCCAGTTCCTCTTCCTGGCCCAGGTCGCAGGTCAGGGTGATCATTTCGCAACCGTATTCTTCCTTGATCCACTTGAGGATAACCGAGGTATCCAGGCCGCCCGAATAGGCGAGCACGACTTTTTTAATTTGCTTGCTCATATGATTTTTCCGCGTGTTGGTAAAAGTGCGAACGAGGGTCGGATTGAAGTGACAACCCGTTTTAAAACCCAAAAACCGAAATAAGGGAAGCGGCTTTTTTTCCATTGCCCGCGAGTTGAGAGCAACCGCGCCCCCTCCCGCGAGAGCCCTGAACAAGATACGCGCCCAGGTTCTTCCACTCCCTTTCACCCCCCCCAAATAAAAAGTTTTGGGGGAAGGGGATGGGGGTCCGGGGGAAGGGGGAACC
>JAVBOI010000117.1:0-12672 GCA_031550695.1 Desulfovibrio sp.
GCTGCTGCCCGCCGCGCTGCTCGTGGCGCCGGTGATGGCCGGGGCCCGGGGCCCGCTGCTCTGGGTGAACCGTGCTGATAGGCGGTTTGCAGAAAACGACCCTGCTGGACTTTCCCGGCAAGGTCAGCGCTGTGGTGTTCACGCAGGGCTGCAATTTCCTTTGCCCTTACTGCCACAATCCGGATTTGGTTTTGTGCCGGCAGGATGCGCTCGCGCTCGCGGATGTTCTCGCCTTTCTGACCCAGCGCAAAAGAGTGCTTGAAGGGGTTGTCATATCCGGGGGCGAACCGGCCCTGCACAACGGCCTGTTTTCGTTTTGCGCCACCCTGAAAAGCCTTGGTTACGCGGTCAAGCTGGATACCAACGGCAGCCGGCCGGAGACGTTGCGGCTGTTGCTTGAAGCGAATCTTCTCGATTACGTGGCCATGGATGTGAAGGGCGATCCGCGCCAGTATCCGGAAGCGTTGGGAGCGCCCGCCGACGACGCCGTGGCCCGCGGCATGGGGTTTCTTCGGCAGAGCGGCGTCGCGCACGAGTTTCGCATCCCGTGCGCGGCTCCCTTTATCAACGAGGCGAGCTTTTCGGCCATACTCGAAAAAACGGGCGACGCGCCGCTGTTTTTACAGGCCATCAGGCTTGAAAACGTGCTGCGGCCGGATTTTTTCGCCGCAACCGGCCGGCCGCTGGACGCAGGCGAAATGGAAACGCTTCGTGGGGCAGCGGTGCGCAGGGGCGCGGACTGCCGCATCCGATAGGCCGGCAAAGCCGGTGTTGGCGTCTTCAGTCGTGGAGTTCCACGTATAATTGCGGAAAAATATCCGCCCGCACCACGCTGTGATTGTCCGGGCCGTGCTGCACCAGCCAGTCGCCGGGAGCGCCCCGAAGCGGGGCTCCGCCCTTTCCCGATTGCACGCAAAAAGCCTCGCGCATCCTAAGCGCCCACACCTGTTGCGGAAGCCGGCTGTATTCGCCGTCGCCGCCCGCCTGAACGCCCGGCACAGGCTGATAATTACGGAAAAAGAAATCGCGCTCCACGGGCCACTGTTCGCCGGCAGGGCCGGTAATCAGGGCGTCGCCGGGCTGGTAGGGCACAACGCCTTCCAGGGTTTGCGCTTCCCCGGCCGTGCGGGCGAAACCCACCCGCACCACAATGGTTTTCTTCACCATTTGCCGGCTGCCGGCCTGGGCGCTGACATTCATTCCCGTACAATCTTTCATGTGGTGCTTTACGTTTCTATTTGACGGTTTTTCGGCCCCGCGCAGTCACAATGCCCATTCCACCGAGAGCCCTGAAACAAGAAAAAGCTTCGATACATTCGCGACCGCCGTACCCCCCAAAAGGGGTTTCCAAAGGGGGTCACCCCCTTTGGCCGCCGGAGGCGATCTTGGCTTCTGGACCACTTCAAAATTGATTTCCCCCGACCCATCAAACCTGCCGATAAAGGCGCGGGAACAGATCCTTGGTGACGATGTACAGGTCGGCCGGGTCGTCGTTGCGCATGAGCAGTCAGTCGCCGGGGTCGCCGCGCAGGTAGTTGTCCGCATCCCAACTGGTAAAGATTTTCATGCCCCGGTCCAGGCGGCGGGCTTTCAGGCGCACGCTTTTGCCCACGCAGGCTTCTGCGGCCGGCAGCAGAGGCAGGCGGATGCCCTTGTTTTTGTCCAGCACGCAGGGCGGGTAGGCGAACTCCTCGCGCAGGGGTGTGCCCAGGGGCGTGTAGGTGGCGGCGAACTTGTCTTTTCCAATGGGGTAGACCTCGCCGGAGGCGCCGATCATCAGATAGATTCCGGGGCCGGCGGCAATGGAAATATCGCCTTCCAGCATGCGCACCTGAAGGGAAGTCTGGCCGGGGAAGAGCCGGTCGCAGGGCACAAAGCCCACCGGAACCGGGAGCTTTTCATACTCCGTGAAGTCGCCGGTATCGCCGGGCGCGCCTTTGGCGCAGTCTATGATGTCGTAGTCGGCCAGGTGTTCGTGAATGCGTTGCCGGAAAAATTCCAGGGACGACTGGCCGGGGCAGTGGCGGGCGAAATTGGCCGCGCTGATGAATCCGCCGGCCTTGTCCGCGTGGCCTCCGCCCGATCCCAGACCGTAGGCGGCAATGGTCCGGGCCAGATCCGAGGCCTTGATCTCGCGCGTGGCCGTGCGCACGGAATATTTGAAGCCGTCCGGGCTCTCGGAAAAGATGACCGCCAGGTCCACGCCGTCCACCTGCATGGCCAGATCGCTGATAAATCCCAGGATGTTGGGATCGCAGGGCGGGGTGCTTACCAGCACGAAGCGGCCGTCGCCGTGATAGGCCAGACCGTTCAGGGCGGCCGAGGCCATGGTCAGATCGTCCAGGGACAGGTTGCAGCGTTTGAGGGTGCGCAGAATGCGCTCGTCATGGCCGGGCGCGTCGCGCAGATCCCGGTCCAGGGGATGGCGCACCTCGGAAAAGCCGTTGGTGTCGGTAAAAAGGCCGTAAGCCAGGGCCGTGGCCAGAGCGGAGTCCGCGGCAAAGCCTTCGTCCTCCAGCATTTTCCAGACCTGGGTGGAGCAACTGCCCAGGTAGGGATGCAGTTCCGCCAGGGCGGGCAAATCGCCCTCCTGGATGTGGTGATCGATGACAGCCACCACCGGCGCGGGCACCTTGCGCACATTGCCGGCCCCATACTGGCAGTCCACGGTAATGAGCAGTTCCTCGGCCGGGGCCGGGTCGGCCTCGTAGGCCACGGGCAGGCCCAGCAGGGCGATCATGCGCACCAGGTTGGGCTTGCTCACGGCCGCGCGGCCGCTGTAGAACAGGCGCGTTTTTTTGCCGTGGGCCGTGAAATAGCGATACAGGGCGTAACCGGAGGCCAGGGCGTCGGCGTCCGGGTTGTCGTGGCACTGGATGGCGATGCGTTCGAAACGGAGAAGGTCGGCCAGGGTCATGGGCATCCTCACACGTGAATTTGAGCCGCCGGCAAAGTTGGGAAAGGCAATAGGGACGTGGTTCAAGAGCACGATTGCCTCTGGTCGCGGACACAGGCCCTGTGCGGCCAAAGGGACAATGTCCCTTTGGAAACCCTTTTAGGGAGTGCGGCGGTCGCGGATGCGCCGGGGCTTTCCCTGTTTTTGAGGCTCCCGTTGGAGTGGTCCGAATGCCGTATATTCCGGTATCATCATTTTACTCATCGCTCAGCAGCCAGATGCCATTATGCAGGCGGAAGCGGCAGCGGGTCAAGCAGGGGGCGCCCGGTCACTCCGGTGTCATTTTACCCCGACGGGCAAGCTTTCGGCTTCCTTCTCCAGCATCGCGGCTCCGGCGCTGTCGCCGGCGGCTTTTTTCAGGCGGGCCGAGGCGAGCAGGGCTTTCCGCAGTTCCTTTGCCAGCAGCGCGTGCCCCGGTGCGGTTTTCAGGGAGTATCGGCCGTATGCGGCAGCTTTTTCGGATATTTGCAGGGCTTCCGTCGGCCGGCCGGCTGCTTCCAGACCGGCGGCGTATGCCGACAACAAACGTAGGTACGGCCGGCTGTAAAAGATGCCGGATTGGCGCGCAGCAGTTCCACCTCCGCACGCCGGGCCAGGATTGTCAGCACGAGTTCGCGCCAGTTCTCGCGCAGTCTGTCCGCGCTCGGCGGGTTTTTCAGCAGGGCTCGGGCTTCGTCCAGGTTGGCGGCCGCCGTGTCGAGACGGTTGTAGTCCATGGCCGGGATGGCGGCCATGTGCAGGGCCGCGACGAGCATGAGCGGCTCACCCCCCATAAGCGCAGGCGAAGGAGCGGCCGCGTCACGTCGGCTGACCTGCACCGCCTCGTCCAAAAAAGAGAGCCCCTCTTGCTTTTTGCCCAGGTAAAGGGCCGCGACGCCCGCTTTTTCAAGGGCAACCACCAGTTGTATACGTTCCGCGGCTCCGTTGTCTTTGGCCATCCTCGCCGCGTTTGTAGCTGATAAAGGCGGTGAACTTGTAGACGGGCTGTTCGGTCTGGTTCATGGCTTCTCCCTGGAGCGTCAGGCGCGGGCGCGCTTCGATGCGAAAGGCCGGGGCGGCGCGAGGCAACCCCGGCCGTCGGGCTATTTGCCGCCCTTTGCCTTTTTATACAGCGTGTCGGTATACAAAAGCCCGTTCATGCCGCAGTTGGTGCGGCGCAGTTCGGCGAGCGGGCCGGTCATCTCGTCGCCCACCATGGTCAGGCCGTTGTCACTGAACCGGACGGGCAGGGTGAAGCCGTCGCCGGAAAAGTTGACGACGTCGGACGCGCCTTTTTTGCCGGTTCCCTTGAAAGAGCAACTGAAACGGCCGCCGGCGACGGTATCCACCTTGACGGCGTATCCGGCCCCTTTTTTGCTGACCTTTACCGTGCCTTTGAAGCCTTCGGCGGGATTGGCGTAGGTGTAGGTTCCTTCAATGGGATCGGCGGCAAAGGCGGTCAGGGAGGCGAACAGGAACAGGGCGATGAGGGAAATGATAAAGCGCTTGCGTTGCATGGCGTTCTCCATGAATGGGTTTGGCTGTGGCATCCTTTCTCCGGGCCGGACGGGAAGTCCCGGCCCGGAGGACGGCGCGCTGGAAACCGGCGGATTGGCTATTTCGCCCGCGTGAACACGAGCCGTTTTTGCGGTTCGTCAACCAACGAAAGTATCAGTGTGTCGTTGTCCGAAAAGGAGCAATACGTTTCCACGGCGTTGCGCACGAGCACGACGGACTCTCCGACGGTTTTCAGGCTGAACGGCCCCGCGAAAAGGCGCTTGCCGCTGGCCGCGTCGGTTGTTTCGAACCGCTTTTTCTGAACGTCAAAGGACAGTGAAAACTCGTCCAGCTTGCCCCAGGGAGCGTTCCGGCTTTGCTCTTCCGACGCTTTCACGTCCAGGTTCCAGACGCCGTCGAGCTTGGGCAGGATGTCGGCCGGTGTGGCGGGCGTCTGCGTGCCGGCGGGTGTGGTGGCCTGTGCGCCGGCGGGTGTGGCGATGGTTCGCGTGAATACAAAAATATTTTGCGGCTTCGCCATGGGAGCCATAGTCAGCGCGTTGTCGTTTAAAAATTCCAGTCGCCATTCATTGTAGCCTATGGTGATCACCCAGAATTGCGATTCGGAAGATTTCACACCGAATTGTTTTGTCGGCTCATTTCCACTTTTACCGTTGGCTCGCCAGGTCATGCCGATTGTTCTCCCCGGCGCGTCAACGGACATGGAGCCGGCTTCCACTCCCGTGAGATCAAAGTCCGGGCTCCGCTCTTTCATTGCCGCGAGGTCCATACTCCATTCGCCGTTGAGCCGGGCAAGGATGTCGGCGTGCGGCTCCTTGCGCGTGAAGACGTAACCCAAGTCTTTTTCTTCCACTATAATGGTGTCGTCGTTCACAATGGAGAAGGACACATTGTCGCTTCTTTCGCCATTTTTGATCACCACACGGTTTCCGTCGTCAAAGAGGACGACAAGATCGGATTCCTTGGGCTTGTCTCTATGTTTTGTGTGGACGACAAGTTTTTTGGCGGAGACATCGATGGAAATTTTCACGAGGGAGGCCGTTTCGAGGTCTGTTTCGCGTTTGGGGTAGCGCGCCACGCTCGCTTCCGGATCGAAATGCCAGACGCCGTTTAGTCTGGCCAGGCCGCCGCTTTTGCCGGACGGGGCGGCGTCGCTTTGGGGGGCCGGATCCGCCGGCCTCGTTTCCGACGCCGGGGCACCCGGCTTGTCCGCCCAGGCCGGCGGGTCGTACAGGGGGAACAGGATCATTTCTCCCGTACTTCCTCCCCGGCCTTTTATCCGCCAGTTTTTGTAAAAGCGGGCCGGCTCCTCTTCAAATTTTTTATAATGGAAGTAGAGGTCGTTGGTTATTTTTCGCCGCAGTTCTGTGTCACTGTCCAAGGTCAGGAACTGGCCCTGCTTTTGGTTGTCGCAATGCACCACGATGGTCCGGCCGTCCTGCTGCACGCTGAGGCCGGTGATATGGTATGTCATTCTGGCGCTTTTGCAGAGCCCTTCTTCCGGGTCAAAGGCCAGCAGCAGGATGGAGGAGTCCGTATCGTGCTGCTTGAACTTTTTTTGCCAGTGATCCCGTAATTTCTTGTCGCTTATGCCGGCAAGGGTTTTGTGCGGATCAACCTTCCACACCCCTTTCAGAGCCCGCGCCTGAGGGCTTGTTACCGTGCGGTAGGCGCGCGCCTGTTCCTCGTAACGTTGCTTGCGCTGCGCCACGGGAGTCACGGCTTTGGCCTTTTCCAGGCTTTCCAGGGCCTTGTCATACTTGCCCTGACCGGCGTAAGCCTGGGCCAGGGCGCTGTGGGCGTCGTCGTTTTGCGCGTCCGCCGCCACGGCCGCTTCCGCGTCGGCCTGCGCCCGCGCCATGTCGCCGGTATCCTTATACGCCTGGCTGCGAGCGGCCAGAACGCGCGCCGCGTGGCGCGGGTCTTTGCCGGTGTACTTTTGCGCCATTTCCGCGTCGCAGATGGCGATAAACTCTTTTGCCCCTATTTTGCCGACAAGATATCCCGCGTGGTACTTTTTGAGGAATTCGCCCACAGCGGCCATGGCGGCTTCTTGCTCGCGGTCCGGCGGGGTCGCGTTCGCGCCTTCCAAAGGAAGGCTCATGGCCGTCTGTTGGTCGACGATGCGGTAATTGAGCAGTTCCATTTCCTTTTCAAATTGCACAAGGACGGCCTGTTTTCTGGGATCCGCGGCCTTCATGGCCGCAATGATCTCCGGCGCTTTTTCATAAAGCGGATTTGCCGGCGAGATGAAAAGTTCCGCCCTGCGCGGGTAGAGGCCCCCCTGGCCGGAAAAATTGCAGGTGAGCACGTAGGCGTCGTTCCTTTTTTCCGCTGTTTCCAGCAGCGCCTCTGCGTACAGATCCGCCAGTTTTTTATTGTTGAAGACAAGCCAGACATAGGCAAAGGGCGTATTGTTTCCACGCTGGACCAGCCATTGCGCGAGCCAGGCCCTAGCATGCGCGGGAGAAGAGCGGGGGACGTCCACGTCCCAGCCGTCGCCCCCCTGGCTGTAATTGAGCGTGAAGCCCTTTGCGGTCCGCCGCACAGAGTCCGCCTCCCCGGACTCAAAAGTTTCGGCGGCGTGGGAGCGGCAGGGCGCCGCGACAGCGGCCGCCAGAATGAAAAGCAGAAGAAGCGAAAGAGAAGATAAGCGCATGCGGTTCCTCCCGGGGCGGCCGGCAGGCGGCCGCCCTTGTTGTTATTTCAGCGTTCGGCTCATTTTTTCTTGTAACTGTTCAGCAAGACTTTCAATTGTTCGGCGTTGAACCAGTGGGAACGCACCAGATCTTCCGGAAGCTTGTCGCTGTTGTCGCGCAGTTCCGGGTCTGCTCCGGCGTCCAGCAGGGCCCTGATCACGGGCTCGGGCTGGGACATGGCCAGGTGCAGGGCGGTTTCGCCGTTTTTATTCCTGACGTTGACCCTGGCCCCGGCGGACAGCAGCAGGCCGGCCGTGGCCGCGACGCCTTTATCGTGTTGGCTGGCGTTCTTCATCAGCAGCATCAGGGGAGTATTGCCCCAGGTGTCGCGCGCGTTCACGTCGGCTTTGGCCGCGATCAGGGTTTTGGCCAGCGCGTCGCGGTCCGGCTCTTTGACAGCGCTCAGCATGCCCAGGGCCGGGGCCTCGGAAATGCGTGCCTTTGCGTCGGGACTGGCTCCGCTCTCGAGCAGCAGGTCCACCGCCTTGAGGTTGCCCGCCGCCACGGCCAGGATCAGCGGCAGATCGGTTATGCTGTTGCTTCCCTCGGGTTTGGCCCCGGACTTGATCAATAACGAGGCCGCTTCCACCGCGTTTTTTTTATGGTAATCGATGCAACTGAGCAGCGGTCCGTATGCGGAATCGCTGTTCTTGACGGCGAAATCAATGCTTGCCCCGGCTCCCAGCATAACCTTCACGGCGTCAACGTTCATTTTCGCGACGCTTTTCCCCAGAGGCGTGGTCTGGCAGACGGAGCTCCCAAAAGATTTGTAGTTCACTTGCGCCTTGTTGGCAATCAGGTACTCCAGCACCTCGGTGTCGCGGCTGTCCAGGGCGCTTTCCAGCACCCGCTCCTTGGTGACGGGGTTCACGACGCCGTTGACGTCCGCGCCGCCCGCCGCCAGTTTTTTCACCGCGTCAATATCGCTGTTGGCGACGGCCTGGGCCAGTTCCTCGTTTTTTTTCCGTTGTTCGGCCTTGCCGGCCGCCATGCCGGCCTGGGGAGTAAGCGCGAGCATCAGGCAGAGGCAGAAAGAAACACAATGGCGTTGCAACATATTGGTATTCCCCCAATGTAGTGCGTTGGCAAACAAAGTTTTCCACACCGCAACCGGCGTGGCGTTTTTCGCGCCGGCCACGGTTGTTTTTCATTCGGACGCTCAGGCCGCTTTGACCTGTTGTGGAGCCGGGGCGAGGGCCTGACCGCCCATGACCCCGAGGATCACGGCCAGCAGGTGCATGACCGTGGGCACCAGCGGCACCCAGTTGAGCACCGGAATCAGGTCAAACACGGCCGCCAGCACGGGAAAGATCACCAGCCACAACCGGCGCGTGCTTTTGCCCCGCCACAGGGCCAGGACAATGGCCGCCACCAGGGTGGCCGCATGAACCAGAAACAGGGGGCTCATTCCGCCCGAAGCGGCCAGTACCGTGGTGTTGACAGCCCCGGAGTTGGAGCCGAGGTAAGGCAGGGCATAGGTGGGAATCATGCAGACTATGTAAAGCAAAGCGAAAACAACAGCGTTCATGGATGACTCCTTTGGCGTTGGCGCGAACGGCGGAGCCCCGCCCATGGCGCGGGGAGTCCGGGCTCCGTCCGCCGCGATCACGCCGGGCGCAACGCCGGAAAGGCGCTGCGGCGCGCGGGAAAAACGGCG
Organism: Desulfovibrio sp.; assembly: GCA_031550695.1. GTDB lineage: Bacteria > Desulfobacterota > Desulfovibrionia > Desulfovibrionales > Desulfovibrionaceae > Frigididesulfovibrio. The sequence continues at coordinate 8,810 of JAVBOI010000117.1, forward strand.
GGCCGGAACGGTTGTTCGCGAAAAATGATGTGGGAATAAGAAAAAAACACCGGCTTGCCGCCGACAGCGGCCGACAGGACGGGTTGTTACGATACGCGGTTCATCCGGCCTGTTGCGGGCCGAAGGGCGTGAACCGCGCGTGGGGTAGGAAGCGGAGAGATGCCAAGACGATAGCGGGCAAGCCCGGACTTGTCAACGTATTTGCGGCGGCCCTAGTCCGCCTCCCGGCCCAACGGGCCGGTACAGGCGCGGGAACAGTTCCCCGGTGATCACGTACTGGTCGGCGTGGTTTTCCTTGCGCATCACCAGCCAGTCGCCCGGTTCGCCCTTGATGTAATTGCCGCTGTCCCAGGCGGTGAAGATTTTTATGCCGCGCGTGAGTTGCCGGGCCAGCACCCGGCTTTCTCTGCTCTGGCATTGCCTGGCCGTCCGCGTCAGTTCCACCCGGTTCACGGTGTTGTCTTCCAGCACGGCCGGCGGGTAGGCGAAGTCCTGTCGCAACGGCGCGTCCGAAGGGATATACGAGCGCTCAAAGGCGCTTTTTTCAATGGGATAGACTTCCCCGGCCGTGCCGATCATCAGGTAGGTGTCGGGCCTTGTCCTGACAGTGATATCCCCTTCAAGCATGCGGATGCGCAGCCGGCTCCGTTCGGGAAAAAGCTCCTCGCAGGGCACGTATCCCAGGGTGACGGGCAGCTTTTGGAAGGCGCGCATGCCCTGGGTGCTGAACTTCCGGCCAAGGGCGCAGTCGAGAATGTCATAGGCGGAAAAATAGGCGTTGAGCCGCTCGAGAAAGAAGTCAAAGGCCGGTTCCGGCCAGGCCCGGCCGCTCGTCCTGACCAGGCCGCCGCCGGCTTTTTCCGCGTCGCCGCTGGTGGTTCCGGCGTATCCGGCCGCCAGCCAGCCGGCCAGGTCCCGCGCCTTGGCCTCGCGTATGCCGCTGCGCACGGAAAAATGCAGTTCATCGGCGCTTTCGGAAAACGCCACGGCCACGTCAACACTGTGCACCCGCAGGGCCAGATCGCCGAGAAATCCCGGAATGGACGGGTCGCACGGCAGCACGTTCAAGAGCACGAACCGCCCTTCCGGGTGATAATCAACCGTGTGCAGGGCCTGGGCGGACAGGGCCAAATCCCGTAACGACAGGTTGGAGCGCTTGAGTTTGGCGTATGCCCTCACGTTGTCCCCCAGCATGAGCAGCAGTTCGTCGCGCATGTCGAGATCCAGGGGAAAGCGAATCTCGGTAAAGCCGTTGCTGGCCACATCCAGAGCGTAGAGCAGAAGCGTGGCCGTATCGGTCGTCAGCCGGTATCCGGCTTCCTTGAGCAGCAGCCAGACCAGGGTGGCGCAACTGCTCAGGTGGGGGCGAACGTCGCTTGCGTCGGGCAGGGGGACCAGGGGCTGATGACAGCCCAGCACGGCCACCTGGTCGTAGCGGGGCGGGGTCACGTTTTCGCCGTTCGGCTGGCAGTTGAGCATAAGCAGGGCGCCGGGGCAGTCGTAAAGGCCGGGACGGTGCTCAAGGGGAAAGGAAACCTGGTTAAGCATCTCCACAAGGTTGGGGCGGTCCACGGGATTTTTCCCCGCGTAAAAGCAGGCCACGCTTTTGCCCGCCTCAAGGAAAAAGGCGCGCAGAACAAAGGCGCAGGCAATGCTGTCCGCGTCCGGGGCGTCCGGGCACTGGATGGTTATGCGATCGTGGCAAAGCAGGGAGTGCAGCATGGAGGCTCCGAATTTTGTTAAGAGCTACCCGCAATACTTTGTTATTGCAACATATTTTATACCCGTTGTCTATATTTTGGGGGGCTCCCTTTTTTAATGGAGTATGGTATGGTAAAGAATCCCGGCGCATCCTTTCCGACGCCGGAGGAGGAAAATATGGATTTCATCATCGCCGGCCTGACAGCCGCGGTCCTGGCCGTTTATCTGGTTTACGCCCTGCTGCATCCCGATAAATTCTAGAGCATTTTACCTTTGAAAAATTGTTCTGGCAAAATGCTCTGACGGCTCGCTTCGAGCCGTCCGCTCCGCAGGCGTGGGCGGAGGTCCCCTTCCGCCTGTTAAGCGCCGAAGGCAGCGTCTCAAATCTAAAATGCTTTAGGCGGTGTCGTCACAATGGATATCCACAACTGGCTGGAAATCGGCGCGGCTTTGGCCCTGCTGCTCCTTTTCGCCCTGCCGCTGGGGCGTTATATGTACGGCGTGTACGAGCGCCCGGAGACCCTGCCGCGACCGTTACGGGCCGTCGAAGGTCTTGTCTGCCGGCTGGCGGGCGTTGACCCGGATCGCGACATGGGCTGGAAGGAGTACGCCTCCTGCCTGCTGCTTTTCAATCTTTTTGGCTTTCTGGTCGTGTTCGCCCTGATGATGGGCCAGACCGCGCTGCCCCTGAACCCGGAGCAACTGCCCGGCGCATCCTGGCATCTGGCCTTCAATACGGCGGTCAGCTTCATGACCAATACCAACTGGCAGTCCTATTCGGGCGAAAGTTCCTTAAGTTTTTTGGTCCAGATGCTGGGCCTGACGGTGCAGAATTTCGTCAGCGCGGCCACGGGCATGGCCGTGGCCCTGGTCCTGATCCGGGGGCTCGTCCGGCGCGAGGCCAAGGGGCTTGGCAACTTCTGGGCCGATCTGGTCCGGGGCACGCTGTTCATTCTGCTGCCCTTGTCCATTCTGCTGGCCGTCGCCCTTATCCAGCAGGGCGTGCCGCAGAACCTTGATCCGTACGTTGCCGCCACCACCCTGGAAGGGGCGAAGCAGACCATTCCCATGGGGCCGGCGGCTTCGCAGATAGCCATCAAGCAACTGGGCACCAACGGCGGCGGCTTTTTCGGTCTGAACAGCGCCCACCCCCTGGAAAACCCCACCCCTGTGTCCAACTGGCTGGAACTGGTTTCCATCCTGCTCATTCCGGCCGCGTTTGTCGTCACCTTTGGGGAAATGGCCGGCCGCCGCCAGGCGCGCACCCTGTTTCTGGTCATGTTCGGCCTGCTCTGTCTGGGGCTGGGGCTTTGCCTATGGGCGGAATACACGGGCAACCCGACTTTGGGCGGGGCGATCATGGAGGGCAAGGAAACCCGCTTCGGCGTGACCGGCAGCGTGCTCTGGGCCGTGTTCACCACGGCCGCCTCCAACGGCTCGGTGAACGCCGCCATGTCTTCCCTTACCCCGGCCGGCGGGGCGATTCCGCTGGTGAACATGATGCTCGGCGAAGTGGTGTTCGGCGGCGCGGGCGCGGGCCTTTACGGCATGCTGCTCTTTGTGCTGCTCACGGTTTTTCTGGCCGGGCTGATGGTGGGCCGGACCCCCGAATACCTGGGCAAAAAGCTGGACAGCCGCGACATGCGCCTGGTGATCCTGGGGCTCATTCTGCCCGGCCTGTTCGTCCTTTTGGGCGCGGGGGTTTCGCTGGCGCTTCCGCAAGGGCTATCATCCCTGTCCGCCGGTGGTCCTCACGGCCTTTCCGAGGTTCTGTACGCCTTCACTTCGGCCGGAAATAACAACGGCTCGGCCTTTGCCGGCCTGCGGGCCGACACCCCGTACTACAACGTGCTGCTCGGCCTGGTCATGCTGGTCGGGCGCTTCGGCGTGCTTTTGCCGGTGCTGGCCGTGGCCGGCAACATGGCGGGCAAAAAAATATCCCCGGCCGGACCCGGCGCGTTCGCCACGGACAGCCTGCTGTTCGGCCTGCTCCTGACGGGCGTGGTTCTTATCGTCGGCGGCCTGACCTATCTGCCGGCTCTGGCCCTCGGCCCCGTATCGGAACAACTGCTCATGCTGCGAGGCGCGGCGTTTTAGGTAAGGAAGCGGGGGGGGGGGGGGGGGGGGGGGGGGGGGGGGGGGGGGGGGGGGGGGGGGGGGGG
>JAVBOI010000094.1:0-24690 GCA_031550695.1 Desulfovibrio sp.
GGCCACACCCACGTCATCCGAAAAACCCCGCCCCCCGGGGCTCTCCCCGCCCGGGGCTGGTGCTTGCTCCACACCCCCGCATCGAACCAAACGGCCGGGTCACGGGGGGGCACGCCCGGGCGGGCGTGGGGCGGAGCCCCACTTCGACTTGATGGCTGCATCCACAACAACCCCGGCGCGTGTCCGTGCCGGGGTTTTTGGTTTTACCATTTCATGGCTCGTTGTTTTTCCAGGGCCGTGGCCTGTTCTTCAAAGCTGGCAAACCCGGACTGATGCAAGGCGTCCGACACCAGGGAATCCCAGTCCCAGTTGGCGTACACCACGGGCTTGTGGAAGGTGCGGCGGAAGTTTTCCAGCTCGCCCCGGTAGAACTTTTCCTTGGGCGTATCCAGGCTTTCCCGCAAGGACTCGTGCAAGCGGCTGAGTTCGCCTTCGTACCAGTCCTGCAAGTCTTCGGGCTGGTTGTATTTCTTGAGAATATGTCCGTAACCGTGGGAGTCCATAAGCTGGCACAGCGTGTTGTGGTGCTGGGTGTGCAGCCATTTGCCCAAATCGCAGGTGCAGATGTTCTCCGCCTCCACTTCGGCCATGTCGAGCTTGGTCTGGTAATAGGTGTCGGGCACCACGGACGCCGACACAATGCCGGCAATGGCCACCAGGCCGCGCAGAATACGGCTGTTGGAAACCCCCTGGCCGCAGAAGCCGACCTTCTTGCCGTACTTCTGCCCGGAGAAAATGGTGACCAGAATGGCCCAGATCACGGCCGGGTCTTCCTCGTCGTAAATGTGGGAAAGGCTGGCGTTGTCGCGGTCCGTGGCCAGCACCATCTGGGTCATGTCGTTGGAACCGATGGAGAAACCGTCGAACACTTCGAGAAACTGTTTGGCCAGCAAGGCGTTGCTGGGGATTTCCGACATCTGGATGATTTTCAGGTCATCGTTGCCGCTCTTCAGCTTGTGCACCTGCTCCAGGTAGCGGCGCATGCTGCGCGCCTCCTCAATGGTGCGCACAAAAGGCAGCATGATTTGCAGATTGTGGCCGCCGTACACGCCGCGCGCCAGCTTGAAGGCTTCCAGTTCCCAGTCGTTCAGGTTACGGGAAACGCCGCGCCAGCCGAGCATGGGGTTGTCTTCAACCTGCTCGAACAGGATGCCGCCCACCAGGTTGCGGTATTCGTTGGACTTGAAGTCCGTGGTCCGGTAGACGATCGCTTTGCCGTAAAAGGCCATGGCGAACATGGCCAGGCCCTGGGCCAGGGTCTGCACGTAATGCTCGCGCCCGGAGCGGTAGCCGCGCGCCCGGATGATCTCGCGAATGGTATCCGGAATGGTGCGCACGGATTCGATGTGCGCGACCATGCCGGTGCGGTGGCCCACGTCCTCGCGCAGGGTGTGGATTTCATCAAGCACGGTCTGCACGTAGGGTTCCTTGGCCGCCTTTTCCGCCATCACGCTGACCTGGGAAGCTATTTCCCCGCGCCGGCGCACGGTTTCCGGGTCATTGCCCATGAGCAGGGCCAGTTCGTCGTCAAAACCCATGACGTAGCGAATGTGCTCTTCAAGATCCAGGGACGACTTGAGCAGGTCCAGACGGCGCGAGGCCGTGGTCATGTATTCGTCGAGCCTGCGCTCCAGGTCGCGGCTCTGGCGGCGCAGGGCCAGGACCTCTTCTTCGCTGCCCGATCCTTCGCGGGCGGCCAGGGCGGCGATTTCCGCGGCCAGGCCGGTGATAATGCCCACATACTCGCGCAGGCGCAGGTTCATGAAAATCAACCCGGCATTGAGCTGACGGCGCAGGGTTTTAGTCAAACGTTCATCCAGCACTTTAAGGTGGCGCTGAATCACGCCTTCAAGCTCGCCGTTGTCATACGCCTCAAGGGCAAGCGGGTGAACGCCGATGTTGCCCAGCATGAACTCGGCCCGCAGCAGCCCGACTTCAAAGTCCTCCACGTTGCGCAGGCGGGACAGGAACATGGCCTGGCCCACGTCGGCCAGGATAAGCCCGACCTTGGTCTTGGTGGTGGGCAGCTTGTCCAGGTCCATTTCCCCGCCCACTTCCCGCAGGGGCAAGAGGCCGCGGTAGACGGTGCCGGTGGTGCCGTCCACGGTGATTTCCAGGCCGTCAAGGGCGCGCAGGGCTTCCACCCGCTGGATGCCGATAACCGCCGGAATGCCGAGTTCGCGCGAGGTGATGGCCGCGTGGGAGGTATCGCCGCCCACGTCGGCCAGAATGGCTGAGGCCACGCGCATGCCCGGCACCATGTCCGGGTCGGTGCGTTCGGCGGCCAGTATGTCGCCTTTGGAAATCTTGTTCAATTCAAGGGCGGAGCGCAAAAACTTCACTTTGCCCTGGCCGGCGCCGCGGGAGGCCCCGTTGCCTTCAAGCAGAATTTCCGCCACCGCCGCGGCCGAAGGCTCAACCTCTTTGCGGCGCATGAAGATGATGTTGGGGTGCAGTTCGAACTCTTCGTTCCAGCGCGTTTCCGGCCGGGCCTGCACGAACCAGAGGGCGTCGTTGGCGTCAATGCAGAACTCGGAGTCCATGATAATGTCGCCGTAAGACTTGCTGATGGCGCGCACGCCTCTGGCCACGCTTTCGGCATGGGCGATGGAAAGGGCCCAGCGGTTGGCCTCGTGGGGCGGAACAGCCACCTTTTTGGTGCCGCCGCCTTCATCATAGACAATTTTCATGTCCTTGCAGCCCATCTGGCGGATAACCACTTCCTGCCCGTCGTCGCGGGTGAACACGTAGTACTTGTCGGGCGTGACCATGCCGCCCACCACGGCCTCGCCAAGGCCGTAGCTGGCGTCAATGGAGACAAGATCCTTGCGCGCCGTGCCCCGGCAGCCCGTGGCCGTGTCCGCGGCAAAGGCGGTGCCCGAGATGACCGGGTTGATCATGCGCATGATACACACGGACAGCGAGGTGTTTTCAATGGCCCATTCTTTCTTGGCCTGATCCGCGATGGCTTCCTCGCCCGTTTCCTCGGCCAGGGCCAGGGCGTCAAGGATGGCCTCGCGCCGGTAAGTCATGGAACGCAGGTTGTAGGCCGAGGCGCAGTCCCAGTGGTAGGCCTTGACCACAGCTTCCGCGCCGGCAATGTTCAGATAAGTGTCCTGCAGGCCGGCAAAGGCTTTTTTGCGCGAGTCCTCACCCGCGGCCGAGGAACGCACCGCCACCGGCACCAGATCGTCCCCGGCTTCGGCGCAGATGTCCTCATAGCCTCCGCGCACGGCCGAGGCAATGGATTCGGGCAGGGGTACGGACAAAATGGCCGCCTGCACCAGCACCGAGCGCCGGCGCAACTGGTCTATGCCTTCGGGCGAAGTGGCAAAGCCTTCCACCACGTTGTTGACAAAGGTTCTCAGCCGCACCTGTCCCTGGCCGCCGCCTTTGGCTTCGTATTCCGCCTGCACGGCCTTGCCCAGGTTGCGGACGAACTTTTGCAAAAATTCCGGGTCGCCGCTGATTTCCGGGTCTTCCCAGTCAATGCGCTTGTATTCCCTGTCCACCACGGCGCGGGTGAGGGAGGCGTTGATCTTGGCCTCGTCAAGCAGCACATGAAAGCCGATGGAGGACACGGCCCGGAACTGGGGAGCCCTGATGCCCGAAATCTGGCTGATAATGGCCGTATTGTAGTTTTTCCCGCCCACCAGCAGTTCCGCTTCCTCACCAATGGCGACAATGTCGGCCCCGGTAAGGATGCGCTTTTGCTTCAAGGCCGCTACGTCTGTCTGGTCCTTGTCGGAGGAGGTGGTCTTGGACTTTTCCTGCGAGGACTTCGCCATGGAGGGTCTCCTTAACTCAACGGGATGGAAAAACGGTTCAGGGACAGATGCCTGTAAGCGTAGCCAGTGTAAAGTTTGTCAGCCGTTACGTCAATGACGGGCAACGGCTCGCCGGCCCGCGCCGGGAACGGGGCTGGGGCCGGAAACCCTCTCCGGCAGCGACAAAAAACGCGCCAGCACGGCAACGCGGCTTTTTGCGCCGAAAACATGGTGAAAAATATGAGTAAAATCTTCTGATTTTCTGTTTAGCAACAAAGCCCGCTCCTGTCACACAGAATTTACAATTGGAGTGTATTTTCAGGCGAAAAGCTCTGTTTGCCAATCCGGCGGCAAGCGGAAGATTTTCGGGAAACGTTTCTCCGGTCCTCTTCCGCTTCCGCAATGGCGCCACTTATCTCTTTTTGCCACAATACGGGCAAAACGCATAGCTTTCCGCCGGCAGCGGCTTGCCGCATTTGGAGTTGGAGCAGCATTGGGGAACCGGAGCCAGTTCCACAATCAGCTCACCTTCGCGCACCGGCAGCATCTGCTTGCTTTCCCGGTAGTCCGCCGTTTTGAGCACCCGTTTGACCATGGCGTCCATGGGCGCGACAACGGCTTTTTCCTGCTTCATGATGGAGATATTGAACAACTCCTCGCCTTTCTTCACCACATCGCCGGGATGCACGTACATCACCCAGAGGTCGCCGTTGCTCGGGGCGCCCACGTGGTATTCGTTGGCCGGATCGGCCATGGTCCCGGTTTTGGCCGCTGTGGTCTCGGGCTTGGTTACCTGCACTTCCGAACTCATGATTTCCGAGTCCAGCACATAGCGCACCACGGACACGCCGTTCAGGCCGGGGTTCTGGATGCGGATCAGGTTCAGGTGATGGGGTTTGCCGCTGCTGTCCGTGAAATTGATTTCCTCGCCCACCTGCATGCCCTCGAACCAGACCGACAGGGGCAGGTTGTTGGGATTGCCGAACTTCTGCCGGAATTCGATCAGCTTGATGGCATCGCCGGGATGGTTGAGGAACATAAGGAATTCCTCTTCCGTGGGTTTTCTGTGGATGGCGGCGCGCAAAGCCGTCAATTCGGCGTCCATGTCCGTGTCCGGCAACGACTCCAGGGGGGACTTTTCCTTGCGTTTGGCAATGGCGTGCTTCCACTCCGCCCCAAAAGCGCTCTGGTAAACCCAGTCCGGCGGAAATCCCAGGGGGAGCTTGCCGAACCGGCCGAGCAGAAGATCACGGAACGCGTCGTTGCAGTCCTGGTACAGGGCCAGGCGGGCTTCCTTCATTTCTGGCGACAGTTCGTCTTCCCGATGCCGGGTGATGTTGTCGAGAATTTCAAGAAGGTACTGGACCTCATGCTCGCCGCCCCGCTTGTAGGCGTTGGTAATGGCCAGAAACGCCGTGTTCCAGGTAATCTGCGAGCCGGGCGTGACGTCGTGGTAGTGCACGATCTGTCGCGTGCCGGCCAGAAAGCGCAGCATGTGCGGCAAAAGATGGATATAGCCCTGCTTGAGCGCTCCTTCCTGCGAGGAGGATGTGGCGCCGCCGGGCATGCCGTGTCTGACCACGTCGTAATCGACGCCCTGAAAATAGGGCGCGGTGTATTTGTCGTAATAGGGCATGATCTGCTTGAGCACAAAATTGCCGTCCCGGATCATGCGTTTGTTCAGGTTGGTTTTCAGGCCGAGTTCTTCTTCAAGATAGGCGGCGGTGGAGAGCACCTCGCCCTGGCCGTACCAGCGCATGCCCGCGCCCAGGGAGGTGTCCAGAATGTGGACGCCGGCCTTGGCGGCGGCCCCGACCGTCGGAACAAACAGCCCGTCCGTATAGTGCCGATGGTAATGCAGCACCAGATCCGGCCATTTTTTGCGTAAAGCCGTTACCAGCTCATCCATGAAACGGGGCGGGCACACACCGGCCATGTCCTTGAGCCCCAGGATGATCAGGCGCGAGGCTTCCTTCGCGCCGATTCCCATGAGCTTGGCCGTTTGCCGGACAACGGCCGAGGTCACGTCCAGATAGTGATCCACGGTAAAGCCGCGTCCCCAGGTAAGGGACAGGGCCGGCTGAAAAACCACACCTTCGGTGTTAAGGGCCACTTCGGCAAAGGGCTTCATGTTTTCCACGTGGTTCAGGAAGTCGAAACAGCGGATGATGTGGTAATCCTCGCAGATTTTCTCCGCCACCGCGCGCATGAGATTTTTGGGCTGGGGCTTGTAGCCCAGCACGTTGGTGGAGCGGATCAGGATCTGCTTCATGGTCTTGGGCGCGACCCGGTTCATCTCTTTGGCCTCGTAAAAGGGCGAGGTCATGTTGGCCATCATGTTGACGTGAAAATGCGCGCCGCCGCCGGTTTCCAGGGAAAAGAAGTTGCAGTTGTCCAGATAGGGGGCGATAAGCAGATCTTCCGCCAGGCGGAAACGGTTGCCGCTGTTGGACTGGGTGTTGTCCCGGCAGGTGGTGTCGCAGAAATGCACATAGCCGGATTCGCGGATGTAGTTCAGCAACTCCCGCTTGTCGTTACGCGGATAGGGAGAAGGCAGCCGTTGCGCGGTGGGCGAAATAGCCGGGCGGACGACCTCGTAGCAGGGCAGCCGCGGGGTGGTCCGGGTGCGGTATTCGCCCAACTGAACAAAGGGGTTATAGCCGCGCGCGGAAATTTCCGCGACCAGCCGGGCCGTGCGCTCGGCTTCGGGCGCGATGTCCATGTAGCTCATCAGCTCGGGGTTGGCCGCGATAAAGCGCGTGTCGCAGTCGCCCCGGCGGAAGGTCGGGTGAGTGAGTATCTGGCGGTAGAATGGAATGGTGGTCTTTACGCCGCCGACGAGATACTCGTTCAGGGCGCGTTCCATAATGCCCAGCACCTTGGGCCAGTCCTGGCCGTAGGCGATGAGCAGAGCCCCGGCCGAATCGTAGTTGGACGGGAACTCGTAGCCGGCGCTCATGTTGGAATCAAGGCGCACGCCCGGCCCGCCCGGCGACACGTAGCGGGTGATCAAACCGGCGTTGGGGGCGAAATCCTTTTGCGGGTCCTCACAGTTGATGCGCACCTGCATGGCAAAGTAGGCGGGCTTCAGGCTCTGTTCGGAAAAACGCAGTTTGCTGCCAAAGGCCACGGCGATCTGCTCTTCCACCAGGTCGATGCCATAGCGACTTTCCGTGATGCCGTGCTCCACCTGGAGCCGGGTGTTCACTTCAATCAGGTAGGGCACGCCCTCGTCCGTGACCAGAAATTCCACCGTGCACAGGGAATGATAATCCACCGCCCGGACCAGGGTGCGCGAATATTCCTTGAGGGTTTCGCGCAAGGACTCCGTAAGCATGGGCCAGGGCGAGGGCGTGATTTCGATCAGCTTCTGGTTGTTGCGCTGGATACTGCAATCGCGTTCGTCAAAAGCAAAGACATTGCCGTATTTGTCGGCAATAACCTGGATTTCGATGTGGCGCACGTTGGTGAGAAATTTTTCCACATAGACGCGCGGGTTGCCGAATGAGGCCTGAGCCATGGTGGAAGCCTTGAAAAAGGCGTCTTCCAGGTCCGCGTCGTTGTGCACTTCAAATATGCCCCGGCCGCCGCCGCCGCCTTCAGCCTTGAGCATGATGGGAAAGCCTATCTCCCTGGCCAGCTTGCGGGCCTGGGGCACGTCCACGGCCCCTTCGGAACCGGGCACCACGGGAATGCCCAGTTTCTGGGCCAGAGCGCGCACCTGGACCTTGTTGCCCAGCAGACGCATGGATTCGGCGGTGGAACCGATAAAGACGAGCCCCGCCTCCTTGCATATTTCCGGAAAGGCGTCGTCTTCCGAAGCGAATCCCCAGCCGGGGTGAATGGCGATAACGTTGCGCTGCTTGGCCAGCTTCACAATGCGGTGCATGTCGAGATAGGCGCGCGGATCAGGGCCGAGAAGCAAAAGCTCGTGCGCCGATGAGGCGCTTGGCGCGGTTTTGTCCACATCCGTTGCCGTCATCACGGCCACGGCGTCAAAGCGTTCCCGGATGGAGCGACAGATGCGCCGGGCCGGAATGCCCCGGTTGGCAACCAGGATGGCCTTGCCCTTCAAGTAACTTACAACGCTGTCAAAGCTTTTGATGCCCATTTCGTTCTCACTCTCCCAAAGATACGGGGTATGGAAAGGCCTGCGATTCGCCGCCGTCATGCGGCTGCGTAAACGCGGAAGCAAAGGCTGGCCGTGCGGAAAAAATTCACCCGGAAAGAACCGGACTTGCAGCCAGGGACAGGCTGCCGGAAAAATACTCCCGCATATCGCCGTCGGCGCGTCGCAGAAGCAGGCCGCCGTTCTTTCCCAATCCCTGGCAAAAGCCCGAGACAGACGTGCCGTCGGCCTCGGCCAGAACAACCGCCCTTCCCTTCCAGGACAGCAGACGATCGCAGCCGGCCAGCGCTGTTGTCAGGTCCTGTCCCGCAACCGAGTGACTATACTCAAGTATGGCCGCGCTCACAAGATGCCGCCATAACGCAAATGGAGCCAGGGGCTCTTCACCCTCGCCGCCGGAGGATTTCTTGTCGGCTCCGGGCGAGACGGCGCGGGCATGGCCGGGCAGAAGCACGGCCGCCGGCGCGGCTCGGTCGGCCCGCAGAGCGGCCGCCGGCGGGCACTCGGCCAGATTGACGCCCAGGCCGGCCAGGGTTTCGCCGTTTCGCGCCTCAAGCAGCAGCCCGCCCACCTTGTCTTTTTCGTTCAGCAGCAAGTCATTGGGCCATTTAAGGGACAAGGGAAAACCCAAGCGGCGGAAAGCCCCGGCCAACAGGCCGCCGACAATCAGGGCCGCGGCCTCGCCTTGCAGGTTGGCGTCGCGCGGCAGGCGAAAACTCACGTATAAATTGCCGCGCGGCGAATGCCAGGGCCGGCGCATCTGGCCTCGCCCGGCCGTCTGGCAGGAACAGAGCGCGGCCCCCCACTCGGGCAGCAGGCCGGCTTTCAGCAGCCGCCAGGCTATATCAAAGGAGCTGGCGCACCGGCCCGCAATGTAGGCGGACGCGGGCACGTCCAGCCCATTGGGACGCTGCAACGCCACAGCCGGCTCACAGCCTTCGATCGAAGCCAGTATCCGGCCGGCCGTTGCGACCGGCCCCCGGATTTCGTCATTTTCCCACAGTACCAGGCAGCCGGACGGGGCTTGCGTTCCGCAGTCCGTTTGCCCGACGGTCCGCATGTCCTGCTCTTCGCCGGAGCGCAGGGGACGGGGCAGGGGAAAGGATTCGCCGAAAAGGGAACGCGGCCCCCTCATGTCCTCGCAATCTATTGCTTCCGCATGAGGATGCCAGCCGTGGGCAAGGGCGATCAGTTGCGTTTTATTGATGGAAACCATGGCTCTTCTGCTTCCGCTGTGAAACGAAAATACCAATGGACAACAAAGAAGAAGCGCGGCTACTATGGTATATCGCCGACATCAACTTTTGTCCGGCTGGATGTGCCATGAACTATTATGTAGCGGGAGGCGCGGTACGGGATCTTCTTCTCGGTCTGCCGTTGCGGGATGTGGATTACGCCTTTGCCGCAACGGAAGAAGAATTCATACAGAGGAATCCGGCCGCCCGCAAGATCCAAACAGCGCCTTGCCCGGTTTATTTACTTGACGGGCAGGAGTTCGCCCCCCTGATCCGACAGGATGTCATACGCGATCTGTCGCGCCGGGATTTTACCGTCAACGCCCTGCTGCTGGCGGAAAACGGGGTGTTGCGCATGCACCCCCACGCCCTTGAAGACCTGCGAAAACGCCGCATTCGCCCGGCCTCGCCCTCGGCCCTGGCCGACGATCCTGTGCGGGCTTTCCGGGCCGCCCGTCTGGCCGCCCGCCTGCCGGACTTTTCCCTGCACGACGACACCCTTGCCCAAATGCGCGCCCTGGGCGCTACAAACGACGCCGCGTCCCCTGACGCTCCGGCCGGGCAATCTCCGCCCATCGGAAAAGCCCGTTCTTTTCTTGACGCCATCGCGGCCGAACAGGTGGGCAACGAACTGCGCAAGGCCTGCCTGGCGCATAAACCCGGCAACTTTCTTCGCGCCCTGCGCCAGGGCGACTGCCTTGTTCCCTGGTTCGCGGAACTTGTCCGGGCCGATACCCTGCCGGCCGGCCCTTCCGCGTATCACGACGCGTCAGTATTCGAACACACTGCCGACATCATGGACGCCACGGCGGAAGTTGCCCGGCATCACGGCGGCACGGAGGCGGAACGCGCCTTATCCGTCTGGATGGCCCTGTGCCATGATTTGGGCAAAAGCGAGACCCCTGATGACATTCTGCCGCACCACTACGGGCACGAAGGACGCGGCGCCGTCATGGCCGAAAGTCTGGGCCTGCGCCTGCGCCTGCCCGGCATCTTTGTCAAGGCGGGCAAGCTGGCCGCCCTGTTGCACATGAAGGCGGGGCGCTACGCGAGCCTGCGTCCCGGCACCCGGACAGACACGCTCATGCGCCTGCACGCGGCCGACCTTGTCGCCCCTTTCAGTTGGATGGCGGCCGCCGACTCCGCCCAGCCCGGCCTGCCCGCTCTGTGGCAACGGGATCTTGAACGCCTTCTGGCCGTGCGGTTGCCCGAAGACTGGCGCGACAAGGGCAAGCTTTCGGGCAGCCGCCTGCGGGAACTGCGTTGCATGGCCCTCTGCCACCCCTGAGAGGAAACGTAAATGGCAATTTTTGCCGGATCAACGCGGTATTTTCTCACAATAATACCTTATAATTGCTGCCCTATTGTTTTCGCAAAAACGATTTCACCGGAAAAATTTGTCGTGATCGGCCTGTTCGCGCCAATCGGGCAGCGTCAAAAAAACCTTTATGTTCCGGTCCGAAACATTGCCCGGTCAGTATCGCCTTCCTCCTGCACAGAGGCTATTCCCTCGCCGCTTCAGAGCGGAAAAGCCCGCCGCGCCTGGTTACCCAATCGAGCGTCGACGGACATTTTTGTCTTTGGCATGTGGTTTGCATTGAGAGTGGCATCAATCAACTATGCCGGGAGGCGCTTTTCGCAGCCGACCTGATGTGCATGGGGGAAATCGTGTTGCAGAAAAAAACAATTATTTCCAGTTGGGCCATCGGGCTTTCCAACGAGCAGGCGAATCTTTTGCGCGGCCATCTGGGCGACGAGCACCATCTTGTAGTTCACACTCTTGAAGGTGCGGCGTCCATGCTGGATTTTGCCAGCGAAACGCCCTGCATCATCTGGATGTCTTCCGGAATGGGTCGCGAACTGTGCAAGCTGACGCCGGACGACCGGCAGCGTTTTGAACAGGTGTCCAAAGCCTTGCTGCTCGATGAATCCTATTCTCTTTCCGACTTTGAAAGCGCCTGCGAGCTCGGGGTGACGGAGATCGTGCGTCCTCCCTACGCCCGGGAGCGCATTGCCGATATCATGCGCCGGGCTCTGGAAGTGCATTCCGTTCACCACGACCTGAACTGCATGACCAGGGAAATTCTGCTGGAGCGGGAACTGCTGGAGCGGAAAAACGAACTGCTAAGTTTTCTGGTTAACTTTCTTACCAACACCACGGAAAGCCTGGACCTGGAATATATCCTGCAAACCGCATACAGCGGCCTCAGCAGATTGCTGCCCCTGCGCTCCATGCACGTGGCCCTTTGGGAACAGGAAGGCGACGGCCCTTGTTCGGTATCGTTGTACATTTGCGCCTCTGAGCGCTCCAAGACCTACAATCTCTGGCGGGACGCCCTGTTAAGCCAGGTCCGGCACGCTGTCGGTTCCGACTTCTCCATAGAGGAAGCTCAAAAACTGCAATTGCACGACCAGCCCAGGGAATGGGTGAACAGCGCGCCGGACGGCAGCGTGATCCTGCCTCTGCCCATAGTCACCGGCCAGGAGCGGTTGGGAGTGTTGCTGCTCCAGACCTCCATGGAGCGGCACCTGGGACGGGATCAGGCTCTGGCCCTTGATTCGGCCATACGCCACCTGGCCTTGAGCATTAAAAACGCCCGTCGGTTCCAGCGCATACAACTGCACGCCGACTACGACGCCCTGACCAAAGTGCACAGCCGCCGGCATTTCGAGGGCCGCCTGGACGAGGAACTGGAACACGTCGCCCGCTACGGCCAGCCCCTGTCCATGCTCATGCTGGATATCGACCATTTCAAGCGCATCAACGACACCAGGGGGCACCACGTGGGCGACATCGTCCTGCGCGAAGTGGCCTCGCTGATCACCAGGACCGTCCGCTCCACCGACTACTGCGCCCGGTATGGCGGCGAAGAGTTTGTCATCCTTTTGCCGCACGCTTCCAGCAAAAAGGCGCTGTACCTGGCTGAACGCGTACGAAAAGTCATTGCGTCCCACACTTTCATCGTGGACGGGGGGGATCCGCTGGAACTCACCGCCAGCCTGGGCGTGGCCAGCACCGAACCCGGCCGGCCCAAAACCCGACGCCAGTTGTTGACCGAAGCGGACGCGGCCCTGTACGCCGCCAAGGCGGGAGGACGGAATTGCACACGAGACAATGCTGCTTAGGAAAAGGCTGATTTTTCCCAGGGTGTTGCCGTGTCTTTTTTAAAGGGGCAAGCCCCAGTGGGTCATCGTAAAAGGGAGCATGGAATCACCATGTTCCCTGTATTTTACCATTCTACCGAGAGCCCCTGAAGCAGTCTTTCTCATCACTTAGAGCAATTAACGCTTGAAAGAGTCGCTTAACGGCGGGCAAGGCCCGCCTACATCTTTTTCGCGGCAAGGATTTGAGGACAAATCATTGCAGAGCAATTCACTCATTTCATTCGTGAAATGCTCTAGAGCAAATCAATTTTGAAATTGTCCAAGAGTAGTATTGCCTCCGGCGGCCAAAGGGGTTGAACCCCTTTGGAAACCCCATTTTTCTAAGCAGATTCAAGTGAATAATTTCAAAATTGAAATGCTCTAGAACTCCGCCCGGGGATCGGTGGCCCCGTAAATCACGCCTGTTTTGGGGTCCACAAGGATGGCGTTCACGTCGCCCATGGGCGGCCTGACCACCACTTCGTACCCCATGGCCTTGAGCTTGTCTTCCACGTCGCGGACCAGCCCGTACTTTTCCACGCGCAGTTCGTCCGGTATCCACTGCATGTGGAAACGCGGCGCCATGACGGCCTGACTGATGTTCATGCCGTGATCAATGACGTTGGAAATAACCTGCAGCGTGGTGGTGATGATGCGGGCGCCGCCGGGGCTGCCCACAACCATGAAAAGCTTGCCGTCCTTGCATATAATGGTGGGCGTCATGGAGCTGACGGGCCGCTTTTGCGGAACCACGGCATTGGCCTCGCCCCCGGTCAGTCCGAAAATATTGGCCGCGCCGGGTTTGGCGGCAAAGTCGTCCATCTCGTTATTGAGCAGAAAGCCCGCGCCGGCCACGGCCGCGGCGCTGCCGTAAAGGTCGTTGACGGTGTAGGTCACGGCCACGGCATTGCCCCATTTGTCCACCACGGAATAATGGGTGGTCTGGTCACTATCCTTGAGAAAACGGCCGGGGAGCGCTTCAGCGCTTGGAGTCGCCGTATCCCCGCTCAGCAGAATATGCTTGTAAATGGCTTTGGCGTAGGCCTTGTCGATCAGCTTGTCCACGGGCACGGTCACGAAATCCGGGTCGCCCATGTATTCCGAGCGGTCGGCAAAGGCCTGGCGCATGGCCTCGGTCATAAGGTGGATCGTGGCGGACGAGGCAAAGCCCATACTCTTGATATCGGCCGATTCCATGACGTTGAGCATCTGGATGAGCATGAGGCCGCCCGCGCTTGGCGGGGCCATGGAAATGATTTCGTATCCCCGGTAGGAACCCCGGATCGGCGCGCGCCAGGTGACCGTGTAGGCGGCCAGATCCGCCTTGTCCACAAGCCCGCCGTTACGGCGCATGTCTTCCGCGATCAAGTCGGCAATCTTTCCTGTATAAAAGACGGCCGGTCCCTGCCGGGCAATCAGGCGCAGGGTGGCGGCCAGATCCTTTTGAACAAAAAGATCGTCTTCCTTGTAGGTGCTGCCGTCCGGCTTCAGGAAATAGCGGCTGGAAGAGGGAAAGGCCGCGAACCTGTCCCGCGACCTGGCCATGGTGACTTCCTGCCGGGCGTTGATTCTGAAACCTTTTTCGGCAAGGACAATGGCCGGAGCCATAAGACGCTGCAGCTTTCGCGTGCCGTATTTCTCAAGAATGGCGCTTAAGCCGGCCACTGTGCCGGGGGTGCCCGCGGCCAGGTAGCCGAGGGTGGTGGCGTCGGGAACAACGTTGCCCTGCGCGTCCAGAAACATGGTGCGCGTGGCTTTCAGGGGCGCGCGTTCGCGAAAGTCGGCCGTGGCCTCCCGGCCGTCCGCCATGCGGATAACAGCAAAGCCGCCGCCGCCGATATTGCCCGCAGAAGGGTGCACCACGGCCAGGGCATAGCCCACGGCCACCGCCGCATCAACGGCGTTGCCGCCATCGTCCAGCACGTTCTGCCCGATGGCCGAAGCCAGGACATGGCTGGACACCACCAGCCCCCCGCCCTTGCCCCGGAGGGGAGCGGGCGCCGCCGTCCAGGCATTGCCCGACAGGGCAAGGAAAAGCGCCAGCACCAGCGCCGGCAGGCAAAACCGCTTTTGTAACAGGCCGGATCGCATACTCGTCCTCCGCTTTACCTGCGGCTGTCAAAAAAATACCAAGGCACTGGGGATGAAGCCAACTCGGCCGAAGTGGGGCTTTGCCCCACACCCCACAAGGGGGCAGCGCACAGAGCCTGTGTCCCCGAGCCTCCTTGACCCGCGCAATGATATTTCAAGGGGGTCATACAGAGCCTGTGCCCCTGGCCCCCCAAATGGGGTTTCCAAAGGAGTCACCCCCTTTGGCCGCCGGAGGCAATAATTCTCTCGGGTAACTTCAAAATTACCACGCCCCAGGAAAATATAAAAACCGGGCAAGCATTTCGCCTGCCCGGCTTTCTGGGTATTCCGGGCCAAACAAAGGCCGGCTGAAAACTTCACGTTACACTTTCACATTAAGAATCGAACCCGTCATCTCGTCCCAGGCACGAATGGTTGCGGCGTTGGCGCTGTAGGCGTTCTCCGTGATCACCAAGTTGGCGAACTCGCGGGGCAAATCAACGTTACTGCCTTCGTTCAGACCGCTGATCAGGCTGCGGGAATTCTGCCCGGTCCGGTAGTTTTCCACCTGCCAGGCGTCGGCCGCATTGGCCTGCTGCAAGCGGTCATGATCCTGGGCAACCGCGGTGTCGTAGTTTTCCGCCGTATCGCGCATGCCTCTGGCGGAAAACTCCACGGACTGACGCACGTCGTTGCCGCCCAGATGGTTGATGACGGCCGGACCAGGGGACATATCCCGGTAGACAGCCCCCACCCGCACGCCCTCGTCATGGTACGGGCCGCTCTGTAACACCACGCTGACGGGATTGTATCCGTCGGTGTTGACATTGGCGATATTATGCGCTGTGGCCTGCATGACCACATCCATGGAGCTTAAGGCGGATTGGGGAATGGAAAAGTTCGGCATACTATCCTCCGTGAAAAGCAAAGGCATTGTCCGTTGCTTTCACCGGAACTTCACGCTGATTCAAAACGTGTAATACGCGCGCGAAGCCGCTTCCTTCAACTGCTTTGGCGTGACCAAATCGCGCAACACCAAAGGCTGCTTGGCGCTCTCCCCTTTGGGGAACAGGGCCAATACGGGAATGCTGGTGCTGTTGAGCGCCTTGAGCAATTCCTTTCCCGCCCCGGCGTCGCGCGTCAAATCTACTCGTATAGTACGCACATTATATTTTTTACGCAAGTCCGCCATGCGCTTTTTCGTCAGGGTGGTGTGCTCTATGGCCTTGCAGCTGGGGCACCAGTCGGCGGTAAACTCTAAAAGCAGAGGCTCTTTGCCCAGGCTGGCGGTAAATGTCTCCGGATCAAAGGGTTCCCAGGTGGGATCGGGATGGATGGACGAGGCCCCCCACCAGACAGCCAGCGTGACCACGGCCACGGCCACAACGCGGGAAAGCGCCCGGCGCAGCCTGCTCGCGCGCAGGTGCCCTATCTGCCCCCAGAGCCAGGCGGCCAGGGCCACGGCCAGCAGGTTGAACAAAAAGGCCGGAATCCATTCCGCCGGCAGCAGCGTGGCCAGATACACAACGCTGCCCATGAGGAAAAAGCCGAGAAGCTGCTCCAGGCGGATGGTCCAGGTGCCCGGCCGAGGCAAAAGGTGCACCAGACGCGGGCTGAAGGCCAGGACAACGTAGGGCATGGACATGCCGATACCCACGCTGACCACGGTCAGGGTCAACACGGGCAAAGGCTGGCGAATGGCCCAGGCCAGCACCCCGCCCAAAAGAGGACCGCTGCACGGCGTGGCCAGCAAAGTGGCCAGAAGACCGCTGGCAAAGGCCTGCCAGTGCGGGTGGCTGTCCGACGTTACTTTCAGATCGAAAATGGGCAGGGAAAAGACCCCGAACAGGCTCAAGCCCAGCAGGAACAACACCAGCCCCAGGCAGACGATGACCACCGGCGACTGGAACAGTTCGCCCCAGGCCCAGCCGGCGCCCCCAAGCAAGAGAGCCAGAATGAGAAACCAGATCACGATGCCCAGGGCGAACACAAGGCAATGCTTCTTGAAGGCCTTGGCCTGTTGCCGCCTGTCCGTCATGGCCGTGACCGCCATGAGGGCGCTGAACTTCAGGCTGACAACCGGCAGCACGCAGGGCATGAGGTTCAGCAAAAGGCCCGACACCAGCCCCAGCAGCAGGGCTTCGCCCAGGTACTGGACTTCCAGTTCGGGATTGAACGGTTCGGGGCTGAGCGAGGAAAATACCGCGGTATGCCGGGCCAGGGCGGCGGCCTCATCATCGTCGTCCTTTCCCGGCTCAGGGGCATCAACCCGGCCGGGAGGCAGGCTTTTGCCGCCGCTGAAGGCCGAAGGCTTATCGTTGAGCAAGGCCGCGTTCAGGGCGTCTTCAGGCGGATCCACAAGAACGGTTTCGCCCTTTTGCCAGGCCGCCCACCAGGATTGATCCTTTGCCAGGGGCAGGGTCGCGATTTCTTTAGCGGAAAAATCCAGGTTTACCGTGCCGGAGGCCGGCATACAACTGGTTGCGGAACAAATCAGGCCTGACAGGCGCGCCTGCACGACTACTCCGCCCAGAGACGAAACCGCTGCCGGCACTTCAACCCAGAACGTAACCGGGCCGGGAAAAATAGGCGGATTGGAGTCGGCGTTGCCCGGCAAAACCACCGAAGCGAACACCGTATCTTTTTTTAAAGGCGCGGCCGGCGCACGCACCGCAAGCGCCCTGCCTTTTTTTTCCAAAAGCGAGGCAATTTCCTTTTCGCTCAGGCGGTTCATGGGATAGGCGGACAAGGCGGCAAAGACGACTTCCATCCGGGTGGGCAGCCCCTCTTTGCTGTTCGGGCCATAGAGGTAGGAATTCGCGGGCGGCATCACGGTCAGGGCCAGCAGCAGTTTACCGCCCCGGGCCGATGAGGCTTGCGACGCCGGGGAAGCCGCGCCGCGGGATGTTTTTGGCTTGTTTGAAGCGGCGGTTCCGGGCAGGGGCGACGCATCACCCTCGGAAAGCCTGTACGCCGTATGAAATATCCGGCAGTTATTGTCGCTCCAGGCCAGAGCTTGCCCGGCAAAGCAACAGCAACACGCCAGAAGAAAAATCACAATACGCATATATCACACTCGTACATCTGCCGGACGGAGAAAAACGCCAGCCTGCCCCGGTTGTTTCCGTATCCGCGTCATAAAAAGACGGCGCGTTCCCGCGCGGATCGAAGAGCATCCGTGAAAAAAACAGACAAACGTCACTCCATCCGCCAACGTCGCCCGGAGAAAACGCCGACGGCAAAGCACGGCGCAATGATACATAAAAAAGGGCGTACGGGCGGAATCCCGGCAGTGGGAATATGGTTTAGCATAACGTATCCGCTGAAAGAAGCTCCCGACACGGTCCACGCCGGAGGTCGGAACGAGAAAATCACGCCAAGCGGGCAAAAGCGGCCTTTTCAGCATTCGGGGCAGCATACGCCATAGTCAGGCAAAAGTACACTTTTTCATGAAGCAAAAGTTAGCGCTTGACATTTTGCCGGCTTGCCCCTACTTAATTTCTCTCGCCTGGGTCATTAGCTCAATTGGTAGAGCAGCTGACTCTTAATCAGTTGGTTCGGTGTTCAAGTCACCGATGGCCCACCAGGAAATTCAGGCCCTGACAAGCGTTATAGCCTGTCAGGGCTTTTTCCGTGTTGGTCAAAATTGGTCAAAATTGGGCAGAAAGTTACGCACCTTTGCGTAACTTTTGCGTAACGTTTTCCCCCCAAAACCACCACCCGGCCAGCCGTACCGCCAGCCAGAAAAGCCAGGCCCGCACCGGGCGGCCGCTGTCCGCAATGCACTCCCTGAACCTTCTGTCAGCCAGGGCGCGGTCGCGCCAGCCCCCGCCCTCTTCATAGGCCAGGTCGTGTTCGTCGCAGCAGTAGAGAAAGGGCACGTCACGCTTGAGAACGTGCCCGTATATCCAGCTTACGCCGCCGCTGCACCCGTCCGGGGCCATCAGGCGGCTTTCGCTTTCCGGGCGCGGACCGGCGCGCATTCGGGCCGGTCCGCAGCGTGACCTCCCGGCGCGCCCGGAGCCCGGCTGGCTTCGCGCTTGTTCATGGCCATTTAGGCCACCGCCGTTACCGGAGGAATCAACGGCGCCGGTTCCGGCGCAGTTTCCGAAGTGCCGGCCGCATCCTGCTCCGCTTCCGATTCCGCCCCCGCTTCCTGTTCCGGCGGCGCTGTCGCCGGCCAGCCGGTTTCCAGGTTTTCCGCCAGCCAGGCCGTTATTTCCTCCGGGCTGTCCAGGGCGGCCAGGGCGGCGCATTTGGCTTCGCGCTCGTCAAAGCAGGTCTGGACGTGGGCGCGCACGGCCTGGGCAATGAGCTTGAGTTCCGTGCCCGAGAGCGTGATAAAGAGTGGGGTTTCGTCCGGGGTGAGGCTGCCGGTCTGCCAGCGGGTGACGGCATCCGGGTTCAGGATGACGTCGACCACGGCCCCGGTAAGCAGGGCCTGGCTTTCGCGGTCCGTGGGGATGCGCGTACCCTGGACAAGGATGCCGGCTGTTTCCGTTTGCCAGCTTTTTTCCTTGATGGCGGCCACGGCATTGGCGCGGGCTTGCTCCAGCGTCGGGGGACGGTCGGCCGCCGCCTGCAAGCGGTCTTTTTCCGCCTGCCAGAAATCAACGTAGGGCGCGACCACGGTTGTATAGTCCTTGGGGGTAAGCACCCTGTTCGGCGAATTGTCGCTGTATTCGACATGTCCGGAACCGTTGCGCCACTGAATGGCGTGGATGCCGGCGGGCACGGGGAATTCGAAGAACAGCCCCTGGCCGTCCACGGCGATAAAAAAGTCGGAGGGAATGACAGTAACGTGGGATTGCATGGCCGTTCCTTATAATTTCATGATGTAGCAAAGGGCATAATAAGGTGGCAGAAGCGATATTTCACTGGCGGACGCGGCGTGGGCGTGAGGCTGACCGCCGCCGGCACCTCCGGTGGAGCCTAGATTAAAGTTGCCCTCATAGGACAACCAACCATACGTCGGGCTGCTGGTGCAGCCGTTGCTGTGGCTATGGCTGGGCATCTGGGCCGTGCTCAGTGTGGTCGCGCCAACGGTGACGGAGGGCAACGCCGAGGCGGCTCCGCCCATCGCGCCCGGGGCGTATGCGCCGCCCGCGCCGACAATGAATTTGTCCCGCAGATCGGGAGTGCCGTGTTTGCCGTCGCAGAGCGCCCAACCTGTTGGGATATCTTCGATTGCTCCGGCCCACTCGCCAATGATTCGTGACGGGACAGCGGTATTTTTGCCCCAGACCACGCGCCCGTCGTCGCTGATTTGCAGCACCTGCCCGGGGGTTCCTCCCGCCGGCACGGCGCCTGCCACGCCTGGTGTGGCCAGCGGCAGAATATCCGTGCGCAGCAGCGGGCCGGCGCCGGCGTTTTGAAACAGCTTTCGTAAGATTCCAACAAACGACATGGCTACATTCCCTCGGGCAGTTGATACTCCACCGGATAGGCTTCGATTTCCGCAACCGTGGCCAGGCCGCTGACTTCGCCGTACATGCGCTGTTGTTGTCCGGTAAACCAGGCGTAGACCATGCGCCACTGGCCGGCGTTGGCCAGCACTTTTTGCGCCAGATCGGCCGGGGTTTCGCCGCGCGCCCGCAGTTGCACCAGGGCGGACAGCACCGGGGCCACGGTTGCGGCGTCGGCCTGCGGGTCGGCCAGCAGCGCCCTGGCCTCGGCCTCCTGAATGGGCCAGCCCTCGCGCTCGGCCGAAGGGTACACGGCCTCGATAGGGGCGAACGCGGCCTGGTAGGCGTCCATCACTTGGGCCAGCTTGGCGGCGCGGGCTTCTTCCAGGGTGGGGGGCCGGTTGGCCTCTTCCTCCCGCCTGTCTTTTTCCGCCTGCCAAAGGGCCACATAGGGCGCGACCTTACTTTGGTAATCGGCGGAAGTCAGAGCGGCATTCGGGGAACCATCAGTGTATTCGACATGCCCCGAACCGTCATGCCACTGGATAGCGTGCACACCGTCGGGACCGGGAAACTCGAAAACCATCCCCTCGCCGTCCACGGAAAGGAAAAAGTCGGAAGGAATGACCGTAACGTGGGATTGCATAACCGCTCCTTAGAGTTTCATGATGTAGCAAAGGGCATAGTGGGGAGGGAGAATGGATACGGAACCCGATGAACCGCTATGCGTGTGCGAACCGCCGCCGCCCGCGCTGCCGGTGGAACCTTGCTGAAGGTTGCCGTCAGAGGCTGTCCAGCCTCTGCTCGGACTGCTGGCGCAGCCGGCGCTGTGGCTGTGACTGGGCATCTGGGACGTGCTCAGCGTGGTCGCGCCAACTGTTACGGCAACCGTGGCCGACGCGGCTCCGCCCGTTGCGCCCGGAGCGTATGCGCCGCCCGCCCCGACAATAAATTTGTCCCTCAGGTCCGGCGTGCCGTTTTGCCCGTTGCAAAGCGCCCAGCCCGGATCGATATCGGCAACCGCGCCGGACCACATGATGATTCCCCCGGACGGGATGCCGGCGGACGCGGGCAAATCCTCCCAGTCCACACTCAGCCCGTCCGCGCCGGGTGTCGGAAACTGCCCCGGCAATCCTCCGGCCGGCAGAAAACCCGCCCGCGCGGGCGTGGCCACAACCAGGTTATCGGCCGCAAAGGCCTCCAGGGCCGGGGCCACGATAGAATCCCGCACATGCTCCGGCACGGCGGCAACGTCGCTTGCGCCGGCCGCGTGCTCGGCGGCCGTGCCGAAACGGGCTTTGCCCCTCACGCTTTCCGTGGCGTCGGGAATGGCGTCCGCCCCGCCGCCGGCGGCCAGGGCTGCCTCAACCGCTGATGCGGCGGCCGCGCTTGCGGATATCGCCGATGCGGCCGCGCTTTGGTCCGCCGCTTGTGCTTTTTCCCCGGCTGTTTGCGCTGCCGCCTGCGCGGCCTCGGCCGCGTTGTGCGCCCGGCCTGCTTCGCTTGCCGCGTCCGAAATACTTTGCGCGGCGGCCCGCGCGCTCGCGGCCGCGCTTTGCGCGCTTTGCTCCGCCGCTTCCGCCAACCCGTCCAGTTCGCCCATGGCGTTTTCGTGGTTGGACGTTATCACCCACACGTCCACCAGCTGGCCGGCCGCGACGGGAAAATGCACCAGCACCCGGTCGGAGAGCGCGTCCATGTCCTCGCCTATTTCTTCATATTGTCGCAGGCCATGGTCGAGGTCGTCCGGCCGGCGGGGCGTGCAGACCACGCCATCCACGGCCAGGTAAAGGATATTGCGCTTGGGGTAGTAAGAGGCCGGCAGGGAAAGCTCGCCGCCGGCCGGCACGTCCCGCGCAACCAGGGTGGAGCGCCGCACGTTCACGGCGTAGGAATCGAGCGATTGCGCGTCGGCCAGGGCCAGCGTGTTCCGGTAGGCCTCCAGGGCGGCGCGGGAGGCGTCCAGCAGTTCCAGCCAGAAGGCGTCCGGGTCGCGGCCGTCGGTAAGGGGCACTTTTATGCCGCGGCCAATCTGCTCCTGAAGCTGCTGAATCTGCATTTCCGTAATGTCAAACTGGCGCTCTATGGTTTCGGCGTCAAAGCTGCCGCCGTTTTCCAGGTCCATGCGCTGGGTGAGCGGCACCAGGCGCGCAATGGCCAGGTGCTTGCCCGACGGCAAGGGCGCGGACAGGGTGACGCTTACCTCGCCCGTGCCGGCGCCTTCAACGCTGTAGCCGGTTTCCATAACGATTTCCCGCTCCAGGGCCTCGGAAAGATACAGCCGCAAATGCTCGGCCTGATGCACCGGAAAGGGCACGGGAAAGGTGACGGCCGCGCCGTCGCCCACGTAAAGCACTTTCGAGGCTTGGGTTTCAATGGTCATAAGGCGGACGTCCTTGGCTGAAGGGTGTCTTGTGGGAAGAAGGGGAAGGCGGTAAGAGAAGGGGAAAGGAAAGTTGATTGACAAAAATTTACGCAGTACATATTTTGTATGTACGCAAAGGACATGCCGATGAAATTTGAGTGGGACGAAAACAAGGCCGCCGCCAACGAGAAAAAGCACGGCATTTCTTTTGAAGAGGCGCGAACCGCTTTCTATGATTTCAACGCCCTGTTGATACCCGATCCCGATCATTCCGACGACGAAGAGCGCTTTGTGCTTTTGGGGTTCAGCGAGGCCGTCCGGTTGCTGGTGGTGTGCCACTGCTACCGGGAGAGCGACAGCCTTATAAGAATCATCTCGTGCCGAAAAGCCAGCAAAAAAGAGTCGGCAACATACGAAAAGAGGAAATAGCCATGCGCGACGAATACGATTTTTCCCAAGGCGTAAAAAACCCTTACGCCCGGCAGCTCAAGACAACGGTCACTATCCGCCTTGACAAGGAAACGGTAGCCTATTTCAAGGACCTGGCGGAACAGGTGAACATTCCCTACCAAACCCTGATCAACTCGTACCTTGCCGATTGCGCCAGCAGAAAGATAAAGCCCCACGTCGCGTGGGAGTGAGCCGGCAAGCAAAACAGCACTTTAAGCTTGCAATTGACTTTTTGATATAGACATGCAAGAATAATTTAAAAGGAGCTTGCACCATGTCGAAAGTCACCGGCAAAGCGCGAGGCGGCAAGGCCAGGGCTGAAAACCTATCACCAGAAGAGCGAAGTGAAATAGCCAAGATGGGCGGTGAAGCTCGTTGGAAATTAAAAGCCACGCATCAAGGAATACTGAAAATAAACGGCAAGGAATTACCCTGCGCCGTACTCAATACGGAACAGCGCATCCTTACGGCAACCGCGGTTTATAAGGCTTTTGAGCGACCGCGAAGAGGCCCCCGGAGAGAATACGACGAGCGGATCAAATTACCCAGTTTTATGGATGCATTGAACCTAGAACGCTATATAAATCATGATGTTATTGAGCGGATCAAAGTTGTTGAGTATACCGACCTTTCAGGCCGCCAAGCCGCTGGGTATGATGCGAGAATTATACCTCTGGTCTGTGATCTGTATTTGAGGGGAAGAGAAGATGGAGTACTTACTTCAGGACAGGAAAATATAGCCGCTATTGCTGAAATACTTGTTCGATCTCTTGCCCAAGTGGGTATTATTGCTCTTGTTGATGAAGCCACCGGGTTCCAAGCGGAAAGGCCCCAGGATGCGCTTCAGGTCTTTTTGGAAAAGCTGATCCGCAAAGAATTGGCGGTATGGGTTCAACGCTTTCCAGAAGAGTTTTTTGAGAACATATACCGGCTTAAAGGGTGGCACTGGCCAGGTATGAGCAAAAACAGGTTCAGTATCGTTGGAACATACATCAAAAATATTGTTTACGAGCGGCTTGCGCCAGGCGTTATAGAACAGCTTGAAAAGAAGAACCCCAGAGACGAAAAAGGCAACCGAAAGGCAAAACATCACCAATGGCTGACCGATGATGTGGGACACCCGATGCTGGCAAGCCACATGCAAACTATTCTTACTTTGCAAAGACTGTCCATTGCTCAGGGACATGGATGGAAGAGGTTCTTGCAAACTGTAGATCTAGTTGTCCCCAAAGTGGGCAATCAACTCCGCCTGCCTATTGAAGTGTAACAAGCCGCACCACCGGGGGCCGGGCGTCGAGTGTCCGGCCCCCTTCTTTTTTTCCTTTCCTACCCTATGCGATTGTCAGAGAACGCGCCCGCCGCATGGCGAGTCTTTTAATTCTTGGGTTCCGGTATCAGGTAGACAAAGGGCGTGGCGTCGCCGTCCTCATACTGCTTATCGCCGCGCCGGGCCCGGCTGAATATTTGCGACACCGGCACCTTGCTCGCAATGGACAGCACCTCCGCCAACCCCAGTAGAGCCTTTTCCTGTGCGGCCTCGTCCTCCGGGTCCATGGCCAGGGCGCCCACGGCTTTGGCGGATTTCACGGCCCGGTCGGCAACAGCGCCCAAAGGGCTGTCCAGGGGTTTGCGGAAACCCGAGAACAGGTTGCCGATAAGCGGAACCCCTTGCAGAAAAACGTCGTTGCCGACATCCGCCAGAAAATCCAGCCAGCCCTTTTCATCGTCGCCGTCCGGAACAGGCTGGGAACGCCAGAACAGTTCCAGCAGAATGCGCATGCCCACGGCCGGCAGGATGGCCTCGCAGGTATTGAACCAGGCATAGCCCATGGTGGACATCTGCCCTGCCCTCCAGGCCCGGTAATGGTAGCGCTGGCGTTGGCCGTAGCGCCCGATATTGTCCGTGCCGAACATGGAAACCATGCGCTTAAAGCCTTTGCCGGAGCGCAGAAAGTCGCTCATGTCCTCGGCATTGGCCGTGCTCTGCGAAAAACGCACGGCCTCGTCCGCTTCCAGCACGGCCGCGTTCATGTCGCCGCCGTTCTTTTCCAGCGCGCTCTCGTACTTGCCAAGCCATATCGGGTAGGCGGTAATCCAGTCGGCAATGATCATGGGCGTGAAACCG
>JAVBOI010000124.1:0-7905 GCA_031550695.1 Desulfovibrio sp.
CATGGCGCGGTTGGTTTCGCAGTAGTCTTCGCCCTTGAAGTTGGTGGCTTTGGCCTTGAAGAGCAGGAACCAGGCGCCGACCGGGCCGTAGCCGTCCTTGAAGCGGGCGGGCACGAAGCGGTTTTCCATCATGGTCATTTCAGCGCCGACCTGAGCGCACATGGTGTAGGTGGAACCAGCGTTCCACACCGGATACCAGGCGCGGCCCATGCCTTCACCAGTGGAGCGGGGCTTGTACACGTTCACCGCGCCGCCGCAAGCCACCAGCATGGCATTGGTCTTGAAGATGTGCACTTCGTTGGCGCGCAGGTTAAAGCCCACGGCGCCGGCGATGCGGTTGTCCACATTGGCGTCGAGCAGCAGCTTCACGATGAAGATACGCTCCATGATGCGAGCTTCGCCCAGGGCGTTCTTCGCGGCTTCGGCCACGATGCACTTGTAGGATTCACCGTTGATCATGATCTGCCAGCGGCCGGAACGCACGGGCTTGTCGCCTTTGCGCAGGGACTTGCCGGCTTCTTTGGCCTGAGCGCCGTCAAGGTTGTGCCCGTGCTCGTCTTTAATCCAGCAGGGCAGGCCCCACTCTTCGAACAGGTGCACGGAATCGTCAACGTGGCGGCCAAGGTCGAAGATAAGGTCTTCGCGCACCAGGCCCATAAGGTCGGTGCGGACCATGCGGACATAGTCGTCGGCCTTGTTGTCGCCAAGGTAGGTGTTGATGGCGGAAAGGCCTTGGGCCACGGCGCCGGAACGCTCGAGGGCGGCTTTGTCCACCAGCATGATCTTCAAATCGGGAGCAAATTTGTCAGCCCAGCGCACCGCTTCCACGGCGGCGCCGCAGTTGCCCATTCCGCCGCCAACCAGCAGAATGTCAACTTCGTGTTCCTTGACAATGGGCTCGGCGATGGCAACGCCTTTGGGGGTTTCCTTCACAGGAATCATCGGCATGTTAGTGTCTCCTTATCGGCAAAGTTGATTACGAACCTGACGGCCAGCAATTAGCAGGCGGGGGAATCGAGCCAGCACTGGGAGGTGTCGGCGTCGGCCATTTCGAACTTTTTCCCGAGCACGGCCGCGGGCTCAACCAGGGCGGTTTCGGTGAAGAACAGTTCGTTGTTCAGGTCCGCGGGTTCCGGCTTACCTTCGAAGGGCTTGATGGAGCCTTCAGGGGTGGTGCGGATGGGGAATTTGAAGCGTTTCACATTGCCGTTACGGAATTTGACCGTCCACATGATGGAGTCGGCGGAGCGCATGGGGATACAGGTGCCGCCCATGGGAGCGAAGTCCGCGTAAGGACGGGCCGTGATAGCGCCCTGAGGACAAATTTTCACGCAGGAGTAGCATTCCCAGCAAGCGTCAGGTTCCTGGTTGAACGCTTTCATTTCGTCAGCATCCAGGATCATGAGGTCGTTGGGACAGATGTACATGCAGGCGGTCTTTTCGCCGCCCTTGCAGCCATCACACTTAACCGGATCGACAAATGTCGGCATACCTTGTCCTCCAACTGGTAATTAAAGGTTAACCCTGAAAAATTTCATCCGTTGCACTTTGCCAGCTTTGCAAAAATAAGTTAAACTATTGAATTAATTCACTTAAGCACCCTCTGCAAAGCTGACGGGGACGCTTGTGCGGAAATTAACAAGGCATATAGCTTTCTGTCAAGTCAATTTCCTGAAAACAGCGGCTCCTCGCAATTTTTCTTGCGGCCCGGCCGGTTTCAGGCTAGGGATTCTTGAGAAACGCGGACCGGAACTTTTTTCCGGCCGTGCCTGACAGCCTTCCGCATTTCCTGTTACGTTTGAAATTGCCCAAGAGTGTGTGTTGCCTCCGGTCGCGGGCACAGGCCCTGTGCGGCCAAAGGAGGTCGGGGACACAGGCCTTGTGTGACCCCTTTTGGAAAACTCCATTGTTGTTGGCCGGGCTGAAGCGGGTGATTTCAAATAAGAAACGCGATTATTGACCGACCGCTCTTTGCGGGCGGATCATCCGGAGTTTACCCTTCCCATGACGGATTCCAAAAAATACCCGGGGGACAAGCCCTCTCCCCGCGCGGCCGCCGGCGGGAAACCCGCCCCGCGCCGCCGCGCCCCTGACGCGGACCGAACCGGCAAGCCCGGCTTTGGCGGCGCGCCGGACCGCCGACGCGAAAACGCCCGCAACGATGAGCGCCGGCCAGACAGCCGGCCAGACAGCCGCCCGGGCAGCCGCCCGGGCAGCCGTCCGGACGACGGAGCCCGCCGCAACGGGCCCCGCGGGCCGGGCGACGCAGCCCGCCGCGGCGGCCCCCGGCGGGAAAAATTCGATGCCCCCCGCAACGAAAGGTATGATGATCAACGCCGCGACAGCGCCCCTGACCGGGAATTTTCCGACGAGCAACAGGGCGACCGGCGGTTGCAAGGCGCGGTGCACGCCCTCATCGGGCTTGACAAGGATCTGATGAAGCTGCTTGCCCGCCGGGCCGTTCTGGTTTCGCGCATCCGGGGCGGCCGCGATCATGCCGGAACGCCCGACGCCATCCAGGCGGAAAAAGCCGTGCGCACCGCCTGGGAAGCCGGCGCCCTGGCTTTCAGCAAAGATCCGCGCTTTGCCCGGCAGTTGTTCACCCTGCTGCAAGACGTAAAGGTCATGACCAAGGACCAGGCGGAGCACGCGGGCATATTCACGCTCGCCCCGTCCGCCGGGCCCGTTGCCGGGGAACTGGCCGGCCCGGCCGACACCCGCGCGGCCCAGATGTACGCGGCCCTGGCCGCCTGCCGGGGCGACGCCCTTACCCTGGACGGCGTCCCGCTTTCCGAAGCGCTCATGGACACGGTCAAGGCCTGCGCCCAGGCCGGGGCCGTCGTATCCCACCGCATGCAGGGGACGGCCCTGGGCGTTGTGGACATCGAGCGGGGTTCGCCGCTCGCGTTCACCGGCAAACTCCTTTACCTGGGCGAGGACTTCTTTACCCTGTGCCTCATGGCCTTTCTGGCCCTTGGCCGGCCGGGAACCTGCCGGCTGGCGGGCGGAGCGCGCCTGAAAGGAGCGGACTTGTCCGTCCTGCGCCATGTTCTGCCCCTGTTCGGGGCCAGGCTGGCCCATGTGGTGCCCCGCTCGCAGGGGCTGCCGGCCACTCTGGAGAGTTCCGGCGATATTCCGCCCCATGTGGTCATTCCGGCCGAGCTTCCCCTGGAAGCGGTCTGCGCCCTGCTGCTCGCCCCCATGGCCTGGAACGTGCCCATAGTCTTCAACCTGGCCGAACTGCCCGCGGCCGTGGCCACGGCCGCCCTGGCCGAGGTCGGCCCCATTCACCTGGCCTGCGGCGCGGACGTGGAAAATCGCGGCTCGCAACTGGCCTACGCCCCGGGGCCCCTGCACGTGCCCGCGCGGCCGGACCTGCCCCTTGATCCGGTTCTTTCCGCCTACCTGCTGGCCCTGCCGGCCTTTGCCGGCGGTTCCCTTACCCTGAAAGGCCGCTGGTCCGCCTATGCGCCCGAAAGCCGCGAGGCCGAACAACTCCTGGCCTGGGCCGGTCTCACTGTGCGGGTTGTTGACAACGCCATTGCCGTCGAGGCCTCCCGGCCTCCTTTTGCCATGCCCTTGCAGTGCAACGATTTAGCGCCGGAACTCGGTCCGCTGTTCCTGGCCCTGGCCGCCAGGCAGCACCTTCTTGACGGAAACTCCCCGGTGCTGCGTGAACTCGCTCCCTTTTCCGTGGATGACACGGATCAGGCTCTGGCCCAGGACTTTTTCGAACGCCTGGGCCTTGCTTACGCCGACGGGCGCTTAAGCCGCGCCGACGGCCAGGACGGCGCGCACGGCAAAGCCCCGGGCCACCCAGCCCACCCGGCGTGGACCAGCCCCGACGCATGGTGGGGCATGGCCCTTGCCCTGGCCGCCTTTCTCAGGCCCGGCCTGCGCCTGGCCAACCCCGGCCACGTAACCGAGGTTCTGCCTCCCTTCTGGGGCATTTACAACAGCCTGCCCAATCCGGCCGATCCGGCCGACGAGCCAAAGGTAACCCCGCGGGAGACCAAGGATGACAAGCCGTCCGCTCGACGACGCATCATTGCCGACTGACGCCACCGGTCTGACAGCGGAACTGGCCGAGCTGGAAACGCGCCTGTCCGCCTGCCGGGCCGAAATACAGCAACTCATGAAGGCCGAGGACCCGGCCGGGGGAGTCTTCCACTCCGGCGCCATCCACCAGGCCAAGCAGTTGCTCATGATGCTGCAATATCAGAAGGATCTGCGCACGGTCCGCCTTAATCGGCTCCGCCTCGATATGCCGGAATAGACGCGGCAACATGCCTCAGACGGCCAAAGGGGGTCGGGGACACAGGCTCTGTGTGACCCCCTTTGGAAACCCCATTGACGGCAGAGGTCGCGCCACGACCGAAGCGCACGGCGCATCAAACGCGGTGGGAGCGCAGACTGGCGGGATTTATCGAAATAGCTTTCGCGGGGGCAATATCTCCAAACAAGTCATCGTCCACTCGTCCCCAACTAGAGCAAATCAATTTTGAAATTGTCCAAGAGTAGTATTGCTTCCGGCGGCCAAAGGGGTTGAACCCCTTTGGAAACCCCATTTTTCTAAGCAGATTCAAGTAAATAATTTCAAAATTGAAATGCTCTAGGGGTATTTTTATTGCCTCAGCTTTATCCATGAAACGACCGAGCGCCGCGAAATGCGGCGCTCGGTCGTTGTACGGACAAAGCGGGGCTTTCCCCCGCCATGCTCACATATCCCTGGACGGAAAAATCTGGCTGCCCCGGTGGAACGAGGCCCAGGCGAACCACATGGCATGGGTGGAGATAACCTCGCTCAAGCGCTGTTCGCGCAGGCGGCCGTAAGTGCAGTCGCCCATAACCGTCCACTCGCTGCGGGTTTGCTCGTCCACCAGCTTGTTTTCGATGATGCCGAAGGACAAAGGCTCCTTGTGGTCGGGCAGGCGGCGGTCGAAAACGCGCACGGCGTCCAGTTCCTCATCGTAAATGGCCACCAGGGGCACCACGCCCAGAGTGAAATTGAGGATTCGGCGCTCCTTGACCGATTCTTCAAGCAAAGCGCCGTAAGCGGCGTCGGCCTCCAGGCCCAGGATGCGCTTTTTGGGCGGCAGGCGGGGGTCCAGGTAGCCGACCGGGAACGGCAGACGGTTGTCGTCGTAGTAAGTGCCCACGGTGTGGTAGTTGCCGTAGGGGTCCTTACCGTAAGAACGCCTGAAGCCGGTGGCGCGGGTAAGCACCTTGCCGGTTTCGGCGTAGCGTTCCTTCACGCCTCCCCAGCGGGCCCAGATGACCGGAATGCGCTCAAGGCGCTTGCCGCGAAAGGGGCCTTCTATACAGCCGGCCAGCAACTGGCTCCACAGGCTGTGGCTGACGCGGTCGTACAGCACGGTGTTGCCGTTGAGAATGTTGCCGGACACCCCGAAAGTGGACGGATACTTGCCGGCCATGGAGCGAAAAGCCACCACCGATCCGGTAAGGGGGCAATAGGTAATGGTGTAGCTGTCGCCGGCCGGGGCCTGGGCGCCGTAAATCCGCACCGAGGGCAGGTTGCCTTCGGCGTCGGGCAGCACTTCGTTCACCACCTCGTGCCAGACCATGATCCGCTGGGGATAGATGTGCACCAGATTCTCTTTGTACTGGACCACAAAGACGTACTCGTTGTTTTCCATGGACAGGTTGGCGTCGGAAATGGAGGCGAATTCCGGCTTGTTCAAGGCCGGTATCTTGTCCGGGCCGAGACCGGTGCGCTGGATGCGATCCGCGAACCGGCGCAGGTCGCCTATGGAAAAACCGGGGATATCGCTGGGCTGGTTTTCGGGGTTGCTCTCTTCGGCCGCCAGCGCCGGCGAACAGGCC
Organism: Desulfovibrio sp.; assembly: GCA_031550695.1. Classification (GTDB taxonomy): domain Bacteria; phylum Desulfobacterota; class Desulfovibrionia; order Desulfovibrionales; family Desulfovibrionaceae; genus Frigididesulfovibrio. The sequence continues at coordinate 5,845 of JAVBOI010000124.1, forward strand.
AGAAGCAGAAGCAGCGGGAAAACGGCGAACCAGCGGCGGCGTGAGTGCATGGGGACAACTCCTGCTACAGAAAATACCAGACCAGCCCGCCCAGCAGCATGGCGGCCGGCGGCAGAGGGGCGAATACGGACAGCTTCCAGGACAGCCCCAGGGCGTTGCGGCAGCCGATGATCAAGGCGGCCACGAACCAGGCCGCCCCGATGACCGGGCCGACAAAGGGCACAATGCTGAGCACGAAGGGGGCCATGGAATAGCTGACCACCCTGTATACCAGGGGAAATTCCGATTTGTCCGGGGCGAACAGCAGCAGAATGACGCGAATGATCCCGGCCACGAAAAGCAGCATCAAACCAAGGGCTATGGGCGCGAGAAGCAGCAGCACCGGCAGGGCGATGCGCTCGGACAGGCCGTGGACCGCGCCGGGCAGCAAGGCGGCCATGGCCTGGCTCCAGAGCAGGGAACCGAGAATGGCCACGTAGCCCATGATCAGAAAGAACAAATAGCCGGGTCCCAGGGAGCCATAAGCGGACAGGCGGGAAAAAAAGGCCGGGCCGCGAAACATCACCCCGTGCAAGGTGCCCATGAAGGCCGAAATCCAGCCGTGGGCGGCCGGATGCTCCCAGGGAACGGCGCTTTCCCGGCTCTCCGAATAGTCGTCCAAATCCGCGCCGGCGCTTAAGCCCGACGCCTCGTCCCCAAGGGACGGCCCGTCCGGGTCCGGGTAATCCAGCAGGCTGCCCAGGTTGCGGGTGGGCCTGGAATCGTCCGGCGATTCGCGCAAAAGGCGCATGTCCCGCTCTACCCGCTCTTCCGGCCGGGGCGAGCCCTCGCCGTAGGAAACCGGATTGGCCGACGCCACGGCCTGTTCGCCGCCCGGCGCGGAAACCCCTTCCCATTCCGGGGAGTCATCCTGTTCCCATTGCGGGGCGGCAATTCGTTCCCGCGCCGGCACGGCCGGCCGTTCGGGGCTCGCTTCCGGGGCGCGCGTGGCGGGCTTGTCCGTCCCGCCGGGCTTGCCAAGGCCCAGTCTGGCCTTCAGGGCGGCGGCGGCTTTTTCCAGGGCCGGGGAATGCTCGTGCCGGCGCGTTTCCTCCGGCGGGCGGGTTTCGTCCGCGCGTTCCGGCACCCGTGTTACTTCCGTGGGCTCCGGCATCCACGCTGTTTCCGCGCGTTCCGGCACCCGCGTTTTCTCTTCGGGCTCCGGCATCCGTGCTTCTTCCGCGCTTTCCGGCATGCGCGTTTCTTGCGCGCTTTCCGGCGGCGGGGCGGGGCGGGGAGTGATCACTTCGGTCACATGCTGGTCCATCTGGGCCTGCCAGCGCTGGTGCAGGGTATCGACGGCGTCCCAGATGTCGCCGCGCCGGGAAACTGCCTCGCGCACGGCGCTTTGCGGGTGTTCCGAGCTCAGGCCGGGCGGAATGGGGGCGGATTCGGCAAGGCGCGCGGCCGCCCTGTCCGTTCCGGGCGCGTTTTTCGCGCCGGGCGCGCCGGGCGTACGGCCGGACGACGCCGCAAGGGATTCCTCCCCGGCGGCGGTATCGACCGTGCGAAAACGAAAGCGGTGCTTGCACTTGGGGCACGTGGCCAGTTCCGCCGTGGGCGGAATTTTGCCTTCGTTCACGCTACGGGCATGTTCGCATTGCGGGCAACGGATAATCATGAATTCTCGTTCCTGGCCTGGCGCTGACGCGCCCGTGAAATCTTGTCGCCATCCGGCCCGCCATCAACGCTTCGTCCACCTGAAAACAGCCGGAAGACACGAACAAAAAGCGGACCATCCCCAAGGGATACCCCGCGTACTGTATATCGAAAGATCCTGTAAATCAAGACGACAAATGCCGGACGCCGTTACCTCCGCCGAGCAAGGCAGCCGGTGCCGGCCCGCGCCGGCCCGGAGTTTCCTCACCTTACGCCCTTCAGATTCCCCACATTCGGGAGCCCCGACTGTGGAACCCTCTCAGCATACCCACCCCCCCCCATCGACCCAAACTAAAAAGTTTTGAAGGATAGGGATGGGGGGTCCGGGGGGAAGGGAAAGGAAACTTTTACAAAAGTTTCCTT
>JAVBOI010000132.1:0-3861 GCA_031550695.1 Desulfovibrio sp.
ACCATGAAAGCCGAGGTCCTGGCCTGGGAAAATCATCGTAACAGCAGCGTTAAAACAATTAATTGGCAATTTACAACGGCTGAGGCCAGGGTAAAATTGAAAAGTCTTTATCCGAAATTTTAAGAGTTACACGGCACTAGAGCAATTAACGCTTGAAAGAGTCGCTTAACGGCGGGCAAGGCCCGCCTACGCCTCTTTCGCGGCAAGGATTTGAGGACAAATCCTTGCAGAGCAATTCACTCATTTCATTCGTGAAATGCTCTAATGCGGCATGCAAACGTTGAAAGCGCCCCCGGACTTGTAGGAGTCCGGGGGCGTAACAGTTCATCAACGGTTCAGGCTACGCCAATCACTTCTCCGTATTCCGGGCAATCCTGAACACCGCCAACGCCAGATCCAGAAAGAAGTAGAACGCCAGCACGAAAATATACAGGAACAAGGGCGAGAGCAGAACCAGCAAAAACGCGCCCATGGAGGAGGAAAGATTCTGGAACGAGCTTTGGGCGTATTCCGAAAAGAGCGAACCCACGCCGTGATACAGCGTCATGCCGCCGGAGGCCAGGCACCCCAAGCCGAAAATAAAGGGCACCAGCGTGAGCATGGCCCGCGCGCCCACGGCCAGCAAGGACATGAAGTTTTCGCCTCCGGTGGTGCGGGGGTTAACTTTGGCGTTGAGCAATTGTTCCGGGTGCAGGTACAGATAGCAACTGAAATAGAGGAACAGGGCCATGACGCTCATGCCGATCCAGGCTTCCAGGCCGGCGCCGCCCCGGCCGCCCTGGGCCATGCTCATAAGCATGCGCGCTTCCGGGGAAAATATGCCGATAGCCAGCAGAACGAGGCCCAGAAAAACGATCATCAGGCAGGAAGCGGCGCTGACGTCAAAAAAGGCCTTGGAGGAAAAACAGATTTCAGTGCCTTCGCCCATGTTGCCGGCCAGATCCAGAAACTTGCCGGCCACGTATTGCAAAAACAGCACGATAATGGCCAGCAGCGGCCCGGCCAGGGCCAGCTGCCAGCTTTGCATGCGAACGGCCAGCACAATGGCGAAAGGAATGCAGCCCATGGCCACCAGCAGGGCGATGTAGTGGCCCAGGCGTGAGATGACGCGGGCCTGGGTAAGAAAGCGCTCCGCTTTGAGCAGGCCGCGCATTCTATCCAACAGGCCATCGATGATGACGGCCACGAACAAGGGGTTCCCCTTGCCGGCGGTGTACAGGCCGGAGATGGCGGTTTTGGCGCCGGCGGCCATGGCCTGGGCGGCCGCTTTGGCCTGTTCCGCACCGGCCGAACCGGCCGCGCCGGAGCCGGAAGCCGCCGATCCCGCACCGGCCGGGGAGGGAGGCGGGGCGGACAGCGATTCCTCCACCTGCACGGTGGCGGCCTTGCCGCAGCCGGGGCAGGCGAATTGCTGCCCGGCGTATTTGGGGTCTATGCCCTGCGTGTGGCCGCAGGCGGGACAAACCAGTTTGCCGGTCTTCATCGTGGTTCTCCTCCTGATGGATAACGGATTAAGCGGGTATAATTATGTGATGTATGATAAATCAAGTCGGTACTATGCCCACGAACCGATTTTTTGTCCAGGCGGACGATATGGGCGGGTGGGCGTGGACGCGGCGGCGCGGTTACGGCGGCGCGGGGCTTTCACCCTTGACAGGCGAGCGGTTGCCGGCGCGGGATGGTTGCGGCCGCTCCCGGCAAAAAATATCTGCTTGCATAATTCGCAAAGAGCGCGTATGAGCGAAGAAATTGTACGTAATGGTTTTGCATATGGATGCAAACATCATGTGCAAAACTTTTTTAAACGAGGCATTTATTTAATGAGCAAGTCTATTTATGTGGGCAACCTGCCCTGGTCGGCGACGGAAGAACAAGTTCGCAAACTTTTTTCCCAGCACGGCACGGTTAATTCCGTCAATCTGATCTCCGACCGTGAAACGGGCCGCGCCCGTGGTTTCGGTTTTGTGGAAATGGCCGCCGCCGATGCCGCCGGCGCTATCCAGGCGCTTAACGGCGCGGACATGGACGGCCGCAGCCTGAAAGTAAACGAAGCCCAACCCAAAGCCCCCCGGCAGCCGCGCTACTAAGAGCATCTGTCGATACGCATTGCAAAAGCCCCGGTTTTTAGCCGGGGCTTTTCGTTTGTATGGGGTAAGGGATCTCTCAAATCAGGGGGAGGATGGCCTCTTTTGCCTTTGTCGTTGCGAGGAGTAAAGCGACGCGGGCCGCCATGCCGGCGGATGTGCCTCCGGATGTAAAAAGCCGCATCCAGAAAATCTCCAGGCATGCTTTTCTCTGCCTGGGGCTGAATACACTTGCGAGAATATATTTTTTTCTTACCGACGCGGGGGCGAGAGTATTCTCAACGAGGCAAACACGCTGCCGGGCTTCACGCGCATAAGCACGTACCCGAAAATGTTTGAAAGTTCCGGTTACCCTTTAGAGCAAATCAATTTTGAAATTGTCCAAGAGTAGTGTTGCCTCCGGCGGCCAAAGGGGTTGAACCCCTTTGGAAACCCCATTTTTCTAAGCAGATTCAAGTGAATAATTTCAAAATTGAAATGCTCTAGGCAAGCGCGTAGAAGCCATAGTAAACAATATACTGTCGTAGTGGGAACCGACGGGGTACAAGATCTTCGACAAAAAGAAAGACCATGGCTTATGGAACGGACGCCCTTCCCGCCGCAAATGCCTTATTGATAATAAGGAGTTATTCAGCTATAAAGCACCCACTAACAACAAAGGGGTGACTATGCGGGCGTTCGCTTTCTGCTTGTGCGCTGTTGTTCTGTCTCTGTTTCCCTCCTGGCGCCCGGCTCTGGCCGCGTCCGTCCCTCCATCCGAAAAGCCGGCCAACCGCGTTCCCGGCCCCATGGTCATTCCCCAAGCCTGGCCGGGCGGCGACACCCTGCCGGCCGGGCTGTTCGCGATCATGAATCACGTCAGCCTGGCGCATTACAAGCCGTACAGGCATTCCTCGCCCTACACCATGCGCGTCAAAACGCCGGCCGGGAAGATGAAAGTAGGCCCCCGCAGCGGGGAGCAGTTCGTGGATGTGCTGAAGCTGCGCTACGCCTTTACGGACCGGCTGGAAATTCGCACGGCCACACCTTTTGTCAACCTGGATCTCAAAAACCACAACGCCAACGGTTCCTGGAAAGGCGGCCTGGGCGACACCACCATGATGCTGCGCTACGGCCTGAAAAAGCGCACGGACGATTCGCCCTTTTCCGTGGCCCTTGATTTGGGTGTGACTCTGCCAACGGGCGAAGTGGGCGACCAGAGCAAGTATCTGGCCACCAACGCTTTTTCGGTGGTCATGGGCGGCGGGGTGAGCTGGGTGGACTATAACCAGCGCGTGGACTTTGACGGCCGCTACGCCGCCTATACCGAAGGTGCGCATGGCATCAAACCGGGCGACTTCGCTCTCTTCCACGGACATTACTCATATGCGTTGTCCCGCAATTTTGACATGGGGCTGGAAGCCTTCTACCGCATCGAGCAGCAAAGCTCCGTTCACGGCAAGGGGCAGCGGAATGCTTTTTCCGAGGCCTATGTCGGCCCCAAAATCCAGATCAAGGTGCCTGAGTTGAGCTACCTGATGGTAGGCGCGGCCGTGCTTTTTCCCGCTTACCGCCACTACGACGATATGAGGCTGTCCACTGACACGCGCTGGGAATTCAGCGTTCTGGTGGCTTTCTGAGAAACGCCGGCTTCCACCAGGTTGCAGTCCACAAAATGACGAAAAATCTTTTTCTCTCTTTATAGAGCATTTCACGAATGAAATGAGTGAATTGCTCTGCAAGGATTTGTCCTCAAATCCTTGCCGCGAAAGAGGCGTAGGCGGGCCTTGCCCGCCGC
>JAVBOI010000085.1:0-41798 GCA_031550695.1 Desulfovibrio sp.
GGTGGGATGACGTGTCGACGTCATCCCACCGGCTGAAACTTTCCCTGATGCGCGGGTCAAGGGGGCCGCTGCCCCCCTTGCGGGGCGTGGGGCGGAGCCCCACTTCGACTAGGGCCTGTTCACACAACGGTCTTTTTGCTCTCTGCCCGCGTCAGAAAGGCTTTTTATTTCGGTCGAGTACCGTAAGAGTACACTCCCTCCATAAAAAGCCTTTCTTCCTTGGCGGAGAACAAAAATCCTCGTAGTGTGAACAGGCTCTAATCTGGCTTCCTCCCCAAGGTTTTAAACGGCCTTGGAGGTCGCGGCCTGCTGCACCAAACGCTCGCCGGCCGGGGTGGAGATGACCTGTTTCAGGGCGTCCACCACTTCCTGGTCGTAGCTTTCGCTCTGCTTGGCCAGAATGGCCAGCACCTCGGCCACGGGCAGGGCCGGGCGGTACGAGCGCGGCTTGGCCATGGCGGTAAAGGCGTTGGCCACGGCCAGCACTTTGGCGTGCATGGATATCTGGTCGCCGCTCAGGCCCTGGGGGTAGCCCTTGCCGTCCAGGCGCTCGTTCATCTGGCTGATGGCGTCCAGCACGGGCAAATCGAACTCGATGTTCTTGAGAATGTTGCGGGTGTGCTCGACGTGGCGCTCCATTTCGTGCTTTTCTTCCTGGGTCAGGGCGCCGGGCTTGAGCAGGATGTTGCGGGGCACGAACATCTTGCCGATTTGCGACAGGTTGGCGGCCGCTTCGATGGTGGCGATTTCCGTTTCGGGCAGGCGCAGTTGCCGGGACATCATGGAGGCGATGGCGCCCATGATGCGCGAGTGGCCGCCCAGGAAGGGATCGGATTCCTCAATGGTGCGCACCAGGGCGTCGATGGTCTGCTGCACCACCCGGCGGCCGCGCTCCTGCGTTTCCACAAGCTGGGTGATGTCGCGGAACACGGACACGATGCCCTGCGGGGAACGCACGCCTTCTTCAAGCAGAGGGGTCTTGGAAATCTGGAAGTAGTAACGCTTGGACTGCAACCAGAGCACTTCGCTGACCGACAGGCTTTCGCCGGTCATGAGCACGTGCTGGTCCGAGGCGTTCAGGCGCCTGGCCGTGTCAAAGCCGAACACGGCCGGGCCGTCCAGGCCGATGACGTCGTCCACGGTTCTGCCCACGGCCCCGGCAAAGGCGCTGTTCACATACTTGTAAAGGCCCTTGCTGTCGGTGAGGGAAATGGGATCGGATATGGTGCTGTTGATGCCGTCCAGCAGCTTTTTCTGTTCCTCGATGACCGCGAGCAGGCCGGTGATGTGCGAGTTGATGGTGCACTGTTCCTGGCCCACCAGGCGCCACCAGGCGGCGCTGAACAGCAGGATCAGGGCCAGGGAGACAAGGCCGGCCAGAATGTACACGGTCCGTTCCCGTTCCGCCATGGCGCTTTGCAGGGCGGTGGCGTCGTGCTCGGCCAGCAGCCACCAGTCGGTGGCGCGCAGGGGAATGCCGGATGAGTAGACGTCGCCGGTTCCGCCCATGCTTTTGCGCAGGCCAAAGGGCAGGGCGCCGCGGCCGGTTACGGAAAAGTCGGGCACATGGCGCAGTTGCAGGGCGCCCGGGGCGACGCTCTGGTAAATATCGCCGTTTTTCTGCACCAGCCGGAGGTCGCGCCCTTTTTCCTCGACCACGCCGGGGGAGAGCAGTTCGGACAGCTTGGAATCCACCAGCTGGCTCAGGATGATGACGGCCACGGGCCGGCTGTTCTGCTGCTGGTAGCGGGGCGGCAGAATGGGCAGGTAAATGTCCAGGGTAAGGCCCTTGGCCTGGATTTCCAGGGGCGCGTAGAGCATGTTGCCGGTCTTCACCACCTGATCCACGTATTTGCGCTGCACGCTGGACAAGGGCGTCATGCTGGCTTCGGTGCTTATGTAGGATTCGGCGTTGCTGTTGACGATGCGGGCGGCGGAAAAGCCCGTGTAGGCGACGAATTCCGACAGCATGGTGCGCATGAGCGGCAACTGGGACGACAACTGGGCGGCCTGGGAGTTGTTTTTGCCCTGGTCGTCCGCATCCTTTTTGTCATCCGCGCCCGGAGAAAAGAGCAGGGGCACCCCGCCGGGCAGTTTGTCCACCTCGGAAGCGAAGAGCTGGAACAGGTCGGAGCCCACCAGGCGCCTGCTTTGCTCCACCAGCGACTCAAGCCAGGCGTCCGTGGTTTCGGCCCGGCTGGCGGCGATGGTTTTCTGGCGTTGCAGGATCTCGCCTTCCATGGTTTTTCGGGTTTCGGCCACATTGTGGTAGGCAACGGCAAAGGTCGCGCCTATCAGCACAATGGCTATGAAGACGCCGAACCACAAAAGACGCTGGCTGCGCCTTGAGAGTGGTCCCGGCGCCAGAGGTTGGGCAGTCATGGTTGTCGCTCCTTTCATAATGGATTTCTCCCGCATTCCTGTTGCTTGCCGCTGTCGGCCGGCGGACGGAGATAGTTCGCGGCGGTTTTCAAAAGAGAAAGCTCGCGCCGTCCGGCCTGGCCGGCTGTTGTTTTCACTATGATAATCCTAACTACTCGCATCGCGACGCCGTGCGGCGGTCCCAGAGCAATTCACGAATGAAATGAGCGGATTGCTCCGCAAGGATTTGTCCTCAAATCCTTGCCGCGAAAGAGTCGTAGGCGGGTCGAGGACACAAGCTCTGTGCTTTGTCCGCCGTTAAGCGACTCTTTCAAGCGTTAAATTCTCTAGCGGGTGGGCCCGCTCTGGGGCTGGATATGCCGCCACAGGGTGTTCTCGTTTACCGAAAATTGCGCTTTATAGTGCGTCAGCCGTTTATGGCTGAGAATAAGCCCGGTCAGGTTGTCCAGCACGTAGGCGTCGTTGCCCGCAAACACCGCCAGCACCGCATGGCCGAGGTTTCTGATGCTGTCTTTCACAGCCACAATGCGCAGCGTTTCGGGACCCAGGCCGAGTTCGCGCAGCGCATAGTACTTGGAAATGGCGTAATCCTCGCAGTCGCCGGACCGTTCCACGAATTCGCGCGGGGTTTCCCAGTAATCCTCCACGCCCCAGATTTCAAGGTCGGTCTTGTAGGGCCATTGGTTGAAAAAGTTGTTCACTCCTTTGAGCTTTTCCATCAGGGGCGCGTCTTTCAGCTTGTCCCGCAGGGTTCGCCAGCGATCGGACACGGCCTTGTTGCGCGTATCCATGCCGTCGTCCGTGAACGAGGACTTTTTCTGCTCCGAATTCCGCACCCGCTCCCATTTGGGCAGGTTTTTGATCGGAGAGCGGAATTCCACCGTGCCGAACAGGCGGATAGGCGTGGCGGCACCGCCGGGAGCGGCCGGGGCGCTTTCGCCGCCGTTCACCGCGGGCGCGGGGGCCGCCTGAGCCGGCCCGGCCGGCGTATCCGGCGTATACGGGGCCGGCGAAGGCGCGGGCGGATCATCCGCCGGGGCGGGCGGCGTGTCTATATCCACCGGCGGCGGATCGAACTTGAGCGGCGTGCCGCGCTGTTTGCCCCTGGAGGCGGCCGGGCATTCCGGCACGGCCGGCCAGGCCAGGAACAAGAGAGACAGGAGCAGCACCGGCAGCAGCGCGGCCAAAAAGGCGCGCCGCCGCCCGGCCCGGTCCGCGGGCGGTGGATATTCGGCTGCTGCTGACATTAACGCTCCATGGAGCAGGCACATTCCCTGCCGGGGCCTGGCGGCGTTTTCCTCAAACGCCGCTGAAAGCCGGGCGGCCGGCGGTTCCAAGTCTTAAGTCGAAGCGGAAAACGAAATATAACGCGTTAGAGCCGATTATCTTTGAAACGTTGCCCCACCCAATTGAGGGGGCCAGGGGAAATCACACAGAGCCTGTGTCCGCGATTTCTCCTGGTGGGGCTGACTCGGCCCCTCCTGGGCCTCGCCCTTCGGGCGCGGTCGCTTTGCTCCTTACGTCCAATTCCGCCATCCCGCGGAATTGTCGGGGCAAAGCTCCGGCCGCCGGAGGCAATACTGCTTTGGGCAACTTCACAATAAACGTATTTTAATGCTCCGTCATGGCGTTTTGCATGGCCTTGCGGATCGGGGCGAGAATGTGGCTCAGCACGGATTTTTTGTCCGTGAGCACGTCCACGGTCACGGTCATGCCCGGAAGGATGCCGAGTTCCTCGCCGCGGTACAGGATGCTGCTGCGCTTGGTCAGAAACTGCACCTCGTACCAGGGCTCGCCCTTTTTGTCGTCAATGGTGTCCTCGCTGATTTTGATCACCGTGGCCTCAAGACCGCCGTAGATGGAAAACTCGTAGGCGCTTACCTTGACCATGGCCGGCTGGTTGACGAACAGAAATCCCCGGTCCACGGGACTGAACTTGGCCTCCACCAGCAACGCGCCGTCGGTGGGAAGAATTTCCATAATGGTTTCGGCCGGTTTCGCCACGCTGCCTTTTTTGAGCAAAATGCGTTTGACCGTGCCGCGCACGGGCGAGCGCAGTTCGGACCGCGTTACCTGCTCGCTGCCGGCTTTGATCTGCTGTTCCACCGAGGCCTGCTCCAGGCGGGTCTTGTTGATCTCGTCCGCAATGGTAGCCTGGCGCTCGGCTTTTAAGTTGCCCAGCCGTTCCGTGGCGGCCCGCACGCCGCTTTCGGCCCTGGCGATGGTCTGGGCCACGCTGTTCAGTTCGCCTTCCTGGGTGATGATCTGGTTTTTCAGTTCCAGGGCTTCCAGTTCGCTGACCGAACGGCCGATCAGGGGGCGGTAGGTGGCTTCCTTCTGTTTGAGTCCCAGCAGGGTTTTTTCGTACGATTCCCTGCGTTCGCGCGCCTCGGCCACCTCGCGTTTGCGCTGTTCTATCTGCGAAAGCAGCACCTGGCTCTGGCCTTCGAACTGCTCCTTGCGGGTCTGGAACAGGCGCATCTGCGAGGCCACGGTTTCGGGGTGGCTTCGCTCCTCTTCCCCGGTAAAGGCCAGGTCGTGGCCCTGTTCCTCGGCGAACAGGCGCTTTAAGGCGTAGGACAGTTCCACGTAGCGCGTTTCCATATCCTGAAGGCCGGATTCTTCCCGCACGTTGGCGATGTTGAGCAGGGGCTGGTTTTTTTCCACCACGTCGTTTTCAGCCACCAGCACCTCCAGGATGCTGCCGCCGCGTTCGCTCTGGATGGGCTGCACGCCCTGGGCCGGAACCACCTGGCCGTTGCCGCGGGTGACGTCGTCAATCATGGCCACGTGAGCCCAGAGCATGAACACCGCGAAAAAGAGCAGCACGGACAGGGAAAGGGTAAAGGCCCAGGGGTGCCCGCGCCGATGCATGGCCACATCGACGTCGTGCATGTAGAGCATGTCTTCTTTTTTTTCGGTATCGCGGTCAAAAATGCTCATTGCCCGGTCCTTTCCCCGCTGCCGGGAAGGGGCGCGTCCTGCGCCGTGGCGTTGGCCTGGTGATGCCCCACGACATTGCCTTTGAGGCGGGACTTGAGAATGGGCTTCATCAAATAGTCAAAAATGGACTTTTCCCCGGAAATGACGTCCACCGTGACGGTCATGCCCGGCTTGATCTCCAGTTCCTGGTCCTCGTAGACGAGCCTGGTGCTGTTCGATTGCAGGCGCACCTCGTACCAGGTGTGGCCCTTGCTGTCTTCTATGGTGTCCGGGCTGATGCGCGTAACCACCGCCGGCAGGCTGCCGTAAATGGAGGAATCGTAGGCGGTTATCTTGACGGTGGCCGTTTGCCCCACGTCCAGAAAGCCGCGGTCCGCGGGGCGAAAACGCGCGCTCACCTCAAGGCTGTCTTCCGTGGGCAGCAGTTCCATGATGGTCTGGGCGCGCTGGGCCACGTTTTCTTCCTTGAGCAGAATTTTCTTGATCACCCCGGACATGGGGGCGCGCAAATCGGAAATATGCACCTGGTAGCTGCCGGCGGTAAGTTTTTTATTGATGCTGTCCAGTTGCCGGCGGTAGTCGTTGCGTTCGTTCGCCACAGCGGCCTGCCATTCCGAATCCCGGCCGGTCAGACGGACGTTTTCTTCTTCCACCTCGCTCTGCATGCGCGAGATGCTTTCCGCCAGGCTGTTCAGTTCGCCTTCCTGGGCGATGATGCGCTGTTTCAGGTTCAGGTAGTCTATTTCGGGATAGATGCGGCGCTTGACCAGCGGGGCCACGCGCTGCTCCTGCTCTTTCAGCAGCATCAGGCTCTTTTCATACTGGCTCTTGCGCGAGAGCGCTTCTTCCACGGCGCTGCGCTTCTGTTCCAGGTTGGCCTTGATTTCGCGGTTGCCGCCTTCGAACTTTTCCTTACGGGCGGCAAACAGCCGCTCCTGGTCCTGCACCATGTCCGGGTAGGCCGTGCGTTCCTCGGAGGTGTAGGAAAGGGGCGTGCCCCGGGTTTCCGATTCCAGGCGTTTCAGGGCCAACTGACACTCCACCTGTTTGTTGAGCAGGTCCTGGTATTCGGTTACGGCCTCGATGTTGGACATCTGGGCCAGCCGGTCGCCTTTTTTGACTTCCTGCCCTTCCTTGACGAAAATCTCCTTGATGATCCCGCCCATTTCGCTCTGAATGGGCTGAACGCCCAAGGAAGGCGTGATCTGGCCCTCGCCCCGGGTGACCTCGTTGCGCGTGGCCGCGCAGGTCCAGAGCAGAAAGACCGAAAATGCCGCCAGCAGCAGAGAGGACAGGCGGTAGGCCCAGACGTTGCCCGTGCGGCGCAGGGCGGCGTCGTATTCGCTCATGAATTCCAGGTCGTCCTCGTTCGGACGCCGGAACATCTTGGCCAGTTTGGCGAAAATGCTCATAATCAGGGCCGCGCCTCTTGGGGCCTTTGCGGTTGCGGCGGCCGGGCCGCCGTGGCGGCGCGCTGCTGCTCGTTGCGCAGGGCGTTGAGCACGGCGGTTTTCGGACCGTCTGCCACCAGGCGCCCGTTATCCATGACGATAAGGCGGTCCACCAGGTCGAGCATGCTCAGGCGGTGGGTCACCAGAATCAGGGTCTTTTTGTCAAGGGTGGCGGCCAGGCGTTGCTTGAGGGCCAGTTCCGAGCTGTTGTCCATGTTGCTGCTCGGCTCGTCCATGATCAGGATTTGCGGATCCTGAAGCAGGGCCCTGGCAATGGCCACCGACTGCCGCTGCCCGCCGGACAGGGACATGCCCCGCTCGCCCACCTGCATGGCAAAGCCGGCCGGGTTGGCCCGGACAAAGTCCGTGACGCCGGCGATGTTGGAGGCGCGCAGGATCATGCGGTCGTCGGCGTTGAGCACGCCAAAGGAGATGTTTTCGCGCACCGAGCCGTAGAACAGGTAGTTGTCCTGCGAAACATAGCCGATGCGCGAGCGCAGGTGCACCATGTCCAACTGGCGAATGTCCACCCCGCCCAGCTTGACCGCGCCTTCCGTGGGTTTGTACAGGCCCACGCACATGCGGCCCAGGGTGCTCTTGCCCGAGCCCATGCGGCCGATGATGCCCACCTTTTCGCCCGGCCGGATGTGGATGCTCACCTTTTCCAGGGCAAAGCGTTCCGTGCCGGGATACTTGAAGCTCAAGTCCTCAAGGGTCAGGGAGTGCTCCAGGTAGCCGAAATCGACGGAGGTGCCCGATTCCGGGGTCTCTGTTTCCAACGTCATGAGCATGTCAAGTGATTTCAGAGCCATGCGCGACTGCTGCAAGCGGGCCAGCATGGAGGCCACCTGGGACAGGGGGGCCATGGCCCGGCCGGCCAGCATGTTGCAGGCGATAAGGCCGCCCATGCTGAGCAGGCCTTCGGAAATGCGGTACACGCCCCAGATGATCACCAGCACGCTGACCAACTGGGTGATCACGATGGTCAGGGTGACCGACAGGTTGGACATGCGCTTGCTCTGCACGTTGGACGAAGCGCTCATGCCCACCACCTTTTCCCAGGCGTGCTGGATGCGGCCTTCGGCCATGGTGGTCTTGATGGTTTCCAGCCCGTTGATGATTTCCACCAGCAGGGCGTTTTTCTGCATGTTTTCCTTGAAGCCCTTTTCCGTCACCTGCTGGAGGGGAAACTGCAGGAACAGCCCGGCGCAGATCACCAGGGGCACGGCCACGATCGGGATGATGCCGATGGGCCCGCCGATGATCACCACCAGGACCACGAAAAAGACCAGGAAGGGCAAATCCACCAGGGCCATAAGGGTGGTTGAGCCGAAAAAGTCGCGCAGCGATTCGAATTCGCGCAGGTTGTTGGCCAAAGAGCCGGTGGAATCGGGCTTTACGTCCAGACGCATGGCCAGCAACTGCTGCATAAGGCGGCTGGCCAGGACGATGTCGGCGTTGCGGCCGGCCACGTCCACAAAATAGCTGCGCAGGTTTCTGAGCAGAAAGTCGAACACATAGGCGAGCAGAATGCCTATGGCCAGCATCCAGAGCGTGTCCGTGGCGTGGTTGGGCACCACCCGGTCGTACACGTTCATGAAGAACAAAGGCCCGCAGACGGCCAGCAGGTTGACCAGAATGCTGGCCCCGAACACGTGCCGGTAAATGGGCAGAAAATGGAACAGCGTGCCCCAGAACCAGCGTTTGCCCTTGAGCAGCTTGATGTTGCTGGTGCGGCGGTCGAGCTTGGGCTTGGGCTTGGCGAAAATGGCGTAGCCCAGGTAGTCGCTCTCCAGGGCTTTGAGCTCCACGCTTCTGGTTTCCATCCCGGTTTCCGGGAACAGCACCTCGGCGGTTTTGCCCTCCACGGACTTGAGGATACAGGACTTGTCGCCCTGAAGGAGCAGGATGCAGGGCAGGGTCAGGGCCGATATCTGGGCCAGGGCGGGCCTGTAGACGGTCTTGGCGTGCATGCCGGCCGCCTGGGCCGCCCGGATGACCGCCGAGGGGTGCAGGGGGCCGGTGGTCTTGGGCAGGCCGGCCACCAGGGGTCGGGCGGTGATTTTTTCGCCGTGCAGGTTAAAAAGCGTGACCATGCACTGGACCAGAGGCGGGTCGTAGTCCACGTCCGACGGCTCGGGAACAAGGGCGTTTTGCTGTTTGAGCTTGTCGAGCTCCTCGTTGCTCAAAGGGGCGCCGATGTTGTCCTCCTCGGGCATGGTCGGCCGCGTGGAAGCGCCCGCGCCGCCCGGCCGGGGCTGGGCGGGCCTGGCGCCCTGAACCGCTTGCGTGGGAGCGCCCTGCGCCGGAGCGGGGCCGCTGTTTTGAGCCGCCCGCGCCGGCAAAGGCGCGCCGCCGGAGGGGGCGCTCGCCGGAGCGACGGAAGGACGGCCGTTCACGGCAACGGGTTTCTGGGGCGCGGCCGTGGGGTTTGCGCCGGCATCAGCGGCCGGGCCGGCAACGGACACTTTCGGCGCGCCGGGGGAAGGCGCCGGATCGGGGGCGCTCATGTTGGCCTGCACGCCGACAGGCCGCTCCGGGGGCTTGCGTTCCGTTGAAGACGGATTGCCCGGCGCGGCCCCGCTGGTATTCTTGGGGAACAGAGCATCATTGTTGGAGTCGCTCGACATCAACGTTCCTCTATAGGTAAAATCGGAAAGTCGTAAAAAGCCCCGCACCCCGCCACGGCCCGTTCTTGCGCGCAAACCGTGACGCTCCGGCCGCAAAGGGATGCGCCGGAGTCATGTTCCCCCCCCCATGTTTTCGCCGAAGCCGCTTCCCCTTGAAAGCCGGGAACAGGCCGGCCGCGTTGGCGGACCGACGGCATTGCGGGCAAACGTTTCCGGCGCGCTGGTCGCGTTACGGCCGAGGCGTGCTTTTTTCCCGTTGAACGGCTTCTTTCATTTCAAGCACAATACCATAAGTCTTGCGCCTAATCCAGTAAGGGCGAGGCGGTAAAAACCATCCTCCGCCCGCGGGGGAGAACTTTTTTTTTCTTGAACTTTTGAACATATAGGCTTTAGTGGTTCCCCCGTCAATAATGGCGCTGTTTTCGATTTTTTTTTTATTCACACACCGCGGGCGCGTTCAAAAAATGCGCCGCCGCAAACGCGCCCAAGCGGACGGCGAGGGTCCACTTTTTAGGTAAAACCATAAAATACTATCGAGTCGGTATAAAAAAACAAGTTTTTTTTGTAAAAAAACGGTTAAAAAAACTTGACAGCGCTGTTGATTTCGAGCAACTACAAAAGTAAAGTAAGGGAAGGATCTTCTAGAAAAAAGTGGACTTGCTAGGAAAAAGGGGGGGATTCAGAGAATATTGTCTTAAGCCGCTAACCCCGCGGCCGATAAGACAGGAACAGCCGCCGGACAATGTTTTTTTACGGTGGCCGAGATCTGCCGGACAGCTTCGGAGAGGCCCGCGAACCGCGGCGCCGGCGGAGGTGTTTCATTGTTTTTTCCGGTAAGGGGATTGCCCGGATATGCGGATGTCCCGGCAATCGCTTTCGCGGATAGGGTGCGCCTTGCCGAAGCCGGGTTGTTTTGCGTTGTTCGATTGAGGCCGAAATGCGGGCTGCCAGACCCGCCGGCACAAGTCGTTTTCGCTGCCCGTTTTTTTGCGCACCGGCGTTTTTCCAAAAGGCGCGCCCAAGTGTTTGCCGGGTGGAGCGTTTTCGCTCCGGCACGGCTCTGGCGTTACAGATGCGAGAGGACGCCGTGCGCTCTTTCGCAAGGAAGAATGATTCTGCCCGTGGGCATAATCAGGGGAGGAGGTACGACCGCCCGGGCGGAAAAGAAATCCGGTGGGAGAAGTTTACCTCTAAAACACTGTGTCCCGGTGAAAACGTAGGGACCTCGCGTTAATTTTCTAAGGAGTAGCCAATGCAACATTCTTTTCTCGCCAAACTCCTGGCTGGCGCCACATTTGCCTTTATGGCGGTGTGGGCCGTGCCGCCGTGTTTCGCGGCTGAAATTGTCACCGTTAAAGATACGGTGACCTCGACAATCGCATACAGCCCCAACATCAAGTCTTTTCAGGAATACCGGCAGGCGGCCGTGCATGACTTGAAACGCGCCCGCAGCGGGTGGTTCCCCCGCGTGGACGCCCGCGCCGCTTACGGCGCCGGCCAGTGGAGCGATACGACCAGTCGCACCCCCGGCAACCGCCGCGGACCGCGTGATTACTACGACAGAAGCGAAGCCAGCCTCGTGATTTCCCAGACCATCTGGGACGGCATGGACACCTGGAACCGCTACAAGATCGGCAAGAGCCGGCTCGAATCCGCCGAAAGCCGGCTGTTCGACAACGCCGAGGCCCTGGGCCTGGACGCGGTGCTCGCCCATATCGAGATCTACCGCCAGCGCCGCATTATCGCCCTGGCCGAGTTGAACGTCAAAAACCACAAGTCCATTCTGGCCTCGCAAAGAGAGCGCAGAAGCTCCGGCGCCGCCACGGAAGCCGACGTCAGCCAGACTCAGAGCCGGCTGGCCCGCGCCGAGGCTTCCCTGACGGAAAGCCGCCTGGCCCTTGACGTGGCCATGGCCAACTACAAGCGCCTTACCGGCAGGGTTCCCGGCCAGGTCGAGCCCCCGTCCGCCCCGTCCGGCGCCTATCCCAGCCTGGAAGTGGCCATGTCCCACAGCCAGACGGGCAACATGAAAGTACGGGCTCTGCGTGCCGACGCCTCCACGGCCGAATCCCAGAGCGAACTGGACAAGGCCCCCTTCCATCCGCAAATATTCCTTGAAGCGGGCCCGAGCTACAACTATCGCCTGGGTTCGTCGCTGGACGACCAGGGCGGCATGTCCATCATGCTGCGCGCCAACTGGAACCTCTTCAACGGCGGCTACGACTGGTACAACGTCAAGGGCAGCAAAGCCCGCGCCCGCCAGGCCCGCCAGGACGTCCACGTCCAACTGGACGCTTTGGCCGAAGAGACCGAATCCACCTGGAGCGAGCTGGTTTCCGCCCGGGAACTGGTCAAGCACTTCACCAATGCCGTGACCTACAGCACCAGAACTCGCGACATGTACCTGGAACAGTTCAACGTGGGCCAGCGCTCCCTGCTGGACGTGCTTGACTCTGAAAACGAACTCTTCAGCTCGTCCATTCAACTGGTTACCGCCCAACAGAACGTCATTGCGGCGCAATACCGCCTGATCGCCCTGGGCGGCGACTTCCTCAGCAACTTCGGCCTGAACCGCGGCACCCTGGCCGTGAACACCGACTACTAACACGTCACAGTTACGAATGAACCGGGGGAAGGCGCGTTACGCGCCTTCCCCCGGTTCATTCGTGGTGGAAAAAATCAGCCTTTCCTAAAAGACTCCGGGCATTCCGCTCTCCCGCAGCGCCGCATCGCAGGCGCCGAGGTGATACATGGTATGGCCGACAATCAGGGCGATCACGGCCGTGTGGGTCATTTCCCTGCCCATGCGGGCAGAGGGGCCCTCATTCAGCTTGGTCAGGGTTTCGTCGTTAAGGGTGGCCAGGTACAGGCCGACCCGGGCCTGGGCTTTGGCGATAAACTCGGCCAGAAGGCTTTTGTCCGGGGTTTCGGCGGGCGTTTTTTTCAGTTCGGCCACGCCTTCCTCAAAGAGCGAAGGCTCCGGGGGCGCTTCCTGCGGACGCAGAAAGAAGTCCACCGAGGCAAAGGGGTGATACAATTGCTGCCACACGGGCCAGCCGCCGAACTTCTTGGCCCAGATTTCGTCCGGGCAGACATGAAGGAACTTGTCCACCAGGGAAAAAGCGAACTGCACATTGCCGGCAAGGCTTTTGACAAGGCAATCGGACATGATGCGTCTCCTTCGAAAAAAGGGGGCCGTCGGAACCGCGCCAGCGGGGCGGCCCTCATTGACGGCATACGACTATAGATTACCAGAACTCCCGGTTCAGGTCCAGCCGGGAATATTTTTTTGAAGTTGACGGGAGTCGCGTCGTGTTGCCTCCGGCGGCTTAAGGGGCGTTGCCCCTTAAGAATCCCCACCAGAGGGGGTGACCCCCTCTGGACACCCCATTTGAGTAACCGTGGCGCGGCGGTATTGCAGCAGGTTTCGCATCAGCGATGCGCAACATACCCCCTAAATCAGGGGTCAAGGGGGCATTGCCCCCTTGCGGGGCGTGGGGCAGCGCCCCACTTCGACCGGGTCGGCTTCATCCTCAATGCCTTTCTCTCAACGGCCGGGGGTTGCATCATACGGCGCTTGCGGGCATTATGCGCTATGGCGGACAAAACGGCACACCTGGCTTTGGGCCTGGCCGGCGAGGACAGGGCGGCGCGCCATCTGGCGGACAAGGGCTGGAGGATTCTGGCCCGCAACTGGCGTCCGTCCGGGGCGGAGCGCGGGCTTGAACTGGATATCGTGGCCCTGCACGGCGACAGCCTGGTGTTTGTGGAAGTGAAGACCCGCCGCGTTGCCGGCGCTGATGCGGAAAACGGGCGCAAGATCGGCGCGGGCCGCGCGCCGGTTTTGCGCGTGCCCGCATACGAGGGCCTTACCCCGGCCAAGCGCGGAAAACTGGCGCGGGCGGCCGGGCACTATCTGACGAGCCACGACTTGTGGCACAAGCCTTGCCGTTTCGATCTGGTGTGTGTGGAGCAATTTTCCGACGGGCGTCTGACGCTGGAGCACCATAGCAATGTCATTGAGCTCAGGCCGGTTGTGGGTGGTGGCAACACCGCTTGGCAACCCTGGTGATCTTTCCCCCCGGGCGCGGGAAACCCTGTCCGCCGTGGACGGCGTGCTGGCCGAGGATACCCGCCGGGCCGGGCTGCTGCTTTCCCGTTGCGGGGTCTCGGCGGCCGCCTTCACCAGTTTTCACGAGCATAATGAAGAAGCCCGGCTGCCGCAGGCGCTGGGCTGGCTGAAAGAGGGCAAGCAGCTCGCCCTGGTGTCGGACGCGGGCACGCCGCTGTTGTCCGATCCGGGTTATCGGCTGGTCCGGGCCTGCCGGAAGGCGGGCATTCGCGTTTCGCCCCTGCCGGGGCCGTCCGCGCCGGCGGCCGCGCTTTCGGCCAGCGGGTTGCCGCCGTATCCTTTTGTTTTTCTGGGGTTTCCTCCGCGCAAGCAAAGCGAGCGAGAGGCCTTTTTTCTGCCCTACGCCCGCCTTTCCGCCACCGTGGTGTTTTTCGAGCGCAAGGATCGCCTGTCCGCCACCCTGGAAACGCTTTTTCGCCTGTTCGGCCCGCGCGAGGCCTGTATAGCCAGGGAACTGACCAAGACGCACGAGGAGTTCATCCTGTTTGACCTGGAAGCGCGCAAGTACCTGCCCGAGGACCTGCTCGGGGAGCTGACCGTGCTCGTGGGGCCGCCCCGTGGCGACACGCGCACCGCTGACGACGAACTGGACCGGATTATCGAACAGGAAGCCGCCAAAGGGGGCAAACCGCGCGACGTGGCCCGCCGGGCCCAGGCGCGCGCCAGCGGCTGGAGCGGCAAGGAAGTGTACCGGCGCTTGCAGGAGCGCGGCCTGGGGGAAGGCCCATGAGCGAACTGAAGGCCTCCCTGCTTATGGGCTGTTTTCTACGCACCTATCTCACGGGCGCCGCTTACAACCCCAGGGGGTTGCAGAATATCGGCTTCACCTTTGCCATCGAGCCGGCCCTGGTGGCCTTATACGGGCCGGGGCAAAAGCTGCGCGAGGCCCGCCTGCGCTACGCCCGCAACTACAACTGCCATCTTTTTTTCACCCCCATGCTGCTGGGCATTTTTTTGCGCATGGAAGAGGAAATAGCCGCGGGCCGGCTGAACGCGATCGTGCAGGACAGCCTGAAAGACACCACGGCCAACACACTGTCGGCCATTGGCGATTCTTTTTTCAACGGCACGGCCCTTAACACCTGGGCCGTGGCCGCGGCCTGTCTGGTGCTGGCCGGCCTGCCCATGGCCGCCGTGGCCCTGACCGCGGTTTTGTTCGTCCTGCTGCAATGTTTCAAGATCGCCACCTTCATACTGGCCTTGCGCAAAGGTCTGGCCGTGCTGCTGTTTCTGCGCCGCCTCGATCTGATCAACTGGGGCGATCGTTTCAAGTATGTCAACGCCTTGCTGCTGGCCCTGTTTTTGTGCCTGGCCCTGCCGGGGGCCTCGGCCCTGTCCTGGGGCGGGGTGGGGCTGTATCTTTTGCTGGCGGGCTGGGTGGTGGGCCGGCTGCACGTGCCGCGGGTGTTCGTGGCCCTTTTTTTGCTTGCCGCTGCCGTGGCCCTGCATTTGTCCGATATTTTTCCGGATATTCCGCATCTGTTTTCCATCATACCCGGATCGTGAGCGTAGAGGCTGGGCCAATGATCCGGCCGGCCGGGGACGAAGAAAGAACGCGGATCGGACGCAAAGGAAAAGGTGTTTTTTTTCGTCCGCCTGTGCTAAGGGTACATGGCTTCGGCCCCGAGGGCCGGAAAAACCTTCTCCGTCAGGGGCGGTTATGCGAAACAGACCCTAGAGCAAATCAATTTTGAAATTGTCCAAGAGTAGTATTGCCTCCGGCGGCCAAAGGGGTTGAACCCCTTTGGAAACCCCATTTTTCTAAGCAGATTCAAGTGAATAATTTCAAAATTGAAATGCTCTAGAGCATTTCACGAATGAAATGAGTGAATTGCTCTGCAAGGATTTGTCCTCAAATCCTTGCCGCGAAAGAGGCGTAGGCGGGCCTTGCCCGCCGTTAAGTGACTCTTTCAAGCGTTAATTGCTCTAGAAGAACGGTGTGTGGAATTCCGGAGGAATCGATATGGATGGCAAGGCCTTACCGGATGCCGGCGCGCAGGGCGTGTCAAAAACCGTGTTCGTGCACAACGAACTGGGTCTGCACGCCAGGCCCGCCGCCAAGCTGGCCCAGGCCGCCCAGCAGTATCAGTCCCACATTACTCTGGAATACGACGATATGGTGGCGGACGCCAAAAGCATTCTGGATATCCTTTCCCTGGCGGCCGGGCGGGGCGCTTCGCTCACCCTGCGCTGCTCCGGGGAAGACGCCGGCAAGGCGGCCGAGAATATTGAGGCGCTTTTCGGCGGAGAAATGTAGGGTAAGGCAATTGTGATTTGGCCGGGAGTAGTGTTGCCTCCGGCGGCTTAAGGGGCGTTGCCCCTTAAGAATCCCCACCAGAGGGGGTGCCCCCCTCTGGACACCCCATTTGGGTGACCGTAGCGTGGCGGTATCGCGGCACGTTTCGCAGCAGCGATACTCACCTTACCCCTGATATGGGGGTCAAGGGGGTGTGCCCCCTTGCGGGGCGTGGGGCAGAGCCCCACTTCGACCCTGGTCGGCTTCATCCATGTAAATATTTTATTAGTAATATTAGTATGATATAGGTGGAGGTTTAATGGCACGGGCCGTACTGCACGGCATAGCCGTTTCAACGGGCATAGCCATCGGCAAGGGCTTTTTTGTCAACCAGAAGCCCGATTCCGTGCGTCACGAGCTTGTGCCGCTGGAACGGGTGGAGGCCGAGGCCGACCGGCTTCGCGAAGCCCTGGACGCCGTGGCCGCCGAGTTCGCGGAAGCGCGCGGCCGTCTGCCCGAGGGCCTGCGCATTCATGCCGACGTGCTCGATTCCCACCTGCTCATCTGCCGGGACCCCAAGCTCGGCGGGGAGGCCCTGCGCCGGGTGCGCGAACAGCGCATGAACGCGGAATGGGCCCTTGAGGAAAGCGTGGCCCGCATAGCCGACACCTTCAGCCGGCTCAGCTCCCCCTACATCCGGGATCGCATAGAAGACGTGCGTCTGGTGGCGGATCGCGTCATCCAGCGCCTGTCCGGCGTGTGCATGGCCCAGGCCGCCGGCGGCGAGCGGGGCATTCTGCTCGCCCACGATCTTACGCCCGCCGACGCCATCGGCCTGCCCATCGAGCGGGTGCTGTCCTTTGCCATCGAGCAGGGCGGCAAAACGTCGCACACGGGCATTCTGGCCCGCAGCCTGCACATTCCGGCCGTGGTGGGCATTTCCGGCCTGCGCAAGGAAATTTCCGGCGGCGAGCTGATCATTGTGGACGGCCTCAAGGGCAAGCTGCTGGTCGACCCCAGCGAAACGGAACTGGCCGCCTATGTCGCCCTTCAGGAGCAGTACGCGGAATACCAGCAGCGCATCACCACTTACGCGGCCCGCCCGGCCGAAACCGAGGACGGCCTGCGCGTGGCCGTGCTGGCCAATGTGGAAAGCGCCGCCGAGGCCAGAACCGTGGTTGATCTGGGCGGCGAGGGCGTGGGCCTGGTGCGCACCGAGTTCGGCTACATCACCCGCTCCACCCTGCCCTCGGAAGAAGAGCTGTACGAGGAATACGCCGCGCTCGCGGCCGCGCTGGCCCCGCGCAAGGTCACCTTTCGCACCCTGGACGTGGGCGGCGACAAGCTGTTCAGCGGCCGCAAGGCGCCGGACGAGGCCAACCCGGCGCTTGGCCTGCGCGGCACCCGCTACTGCATACGGCACCAGGACATTTTCCGCACGCAGCTTCGGGCCATTTTGCGGGCCAGCGCCCACGGCAACGCCGCCTTGATGTTTCCCCTCATTTCCGGGGTGGCGGAACTGCGTCAGGCCAAGTCCGTGCTCAACGAGGCCAAGCAGGAACTGGACGCGGCCAAGGTGCCCTTTGACCCGCGCATGCCCGTGGGGGTGATGATCGAGCTGCCCTCGGCCGTGTTCACGGCCGACGCCCTGGCGCGCGAGGCCGATTTTTTCAGCATCGGCACCAACGACCTGATCCAGTATTCCCTGGGCGTGGATCGCGGCAACAGGCACGTGGCCCATTTGCACGAGCCCCTGCACCCGGCCATTGTCCGGGCCATCAAGCAGGTGGTGGACATGGCCCACAAGGCCGGCATTTCCGTGTGCGTGTGCGGCGAAATGGCCTCTGATCCCTACTGTCTGCCCGTTCTGCTGGGCATGGACGTGGATGAACTTTCGCTTGCGCCGCAATCCATTCCGGCGATTAAGCATTTAATTCGCCGCAGCCACGCCCAGGCGAGCCGGGATCTGCTGGATCACGCCCTTTCCGCTCCCACGGTGCGCTCGATCAACAACATGGTGCGCCAGGCTGTTTACAACAGCTTTCCCGATGATGTAAGCTTCTTTGTCTCGCAGCTCGGCACGGACGGATAAGAGAATTTTCGGCCGGGAACGTCTTTGGAGAACCAGACGCCACGGCGTCGTTACAATACGGTGAGTATGAACAAAAAAAGCGCCGGCGGTCAGATCGCCCAGAATAAAAAGGCCCGCCACTATTATGAACTTCTGGAGTTCATCGAAGCGGGCATCGTGCTCACCGGGTCGGAAATGAAAAGCATCCGCCAGGGCGCGGTGAACTTTCGCGACGCCTACGTGACGTTTCGCGGAGAAGAGGCCTTTCTGATCGGCCTGCACATAGCGCCGTACAGCAACGCCAGCTATGACGGACACAACCCGGACCGGGACCGCAAGCTGCTTTTGCACCGGCGGGAAATCCACACCCTTGCCGATAAAGTGCAGCAAAAGGGCTTGTCCCTTGTGCCGGTAAACATGCACTTTCGTAACGGCAAGGTAAAAGTGGAACTGGCTCTGGGCCGGGGCAAAAAGATGCACGATCAGCGCCACGATCTGAAAAACGCGGCTGAAATGCGCGATGCCGAGCGCGAAATGTCAAGATTTTAGAGGAAGTCGGTTCTTGAATAACAGTTCTATTTTTTAGCTTTCAGTTTGCGATATTTATGATATACAGTAACAGTAAGACGGTTTTTCATTGAGTATTGGCTGTAGACAGGGGGCGGGCATGGTTCCGCAGGAAAAGAAACGCATTCACCACGAACTTCTTGTGGCGCTCTACGAGGCGCGCAAGCGGGTCTCTTCCCTTGAAGCCGCTCTGGCCCATCACGAGGCCCTGATCGGCGAGGGGGCGGAGCGCGAAAACATGATCGGCCAGGATTCCGCGGCGGTCGAGGAGCCGCCGGAAAACCTGCTCCATCACTATATAGGAATGGAGGAGCGCGAAGACGACATCAGCGACTATATCGGCCGGGAAGGGCACGACGGAAGCCGCCCGCGCCTGGGCCCGGACGCGCCTTTGGAAGTGCGCCCGGACAAGCCCGAACCGCTGAATTCCCTGGTGGGCCAGCTTGTGAACGGGCATCCGGACGACGGCCTGGCCTTCAATTTCGCCGAAGCCGCCTCAACAAGCTTCGGGCATGCGGACCTTTTGGCGTCCGCTCCGGATGATGGGGAGGCGCCGTCCTGGGAGGCGGTTCACGCTGAAGGGGCCGACGGGGCGCGCTCGACCGCGCGCGCGCGTTCCCTGTGCACGCTGGAGTCGCAGGAAGACTGCCTGCGCAATTGCCTTTTGCTCCAGGTGTTCAACGAGGGCGTGTGGGACTGGGATGTGTCCGCCGGCCGCACGCAGCTTTCCCATCGCTGGCGGGAAATCATAGGCGGCGATGCCCCCCGCGAGGGGGAATCGCCCCTTGACGCCTTTGCCCGGCGCGTTCACCCGGCGGATGTGGAAGAGCTTCGCGCTCGTTTTGACAGCTTGTTCCGGGGAAGCGCCGGCATGACGGCCATGGAGCTGCGCTTTAGACGGGGCGACACCGCCTGGGGCTGGGGGGTGCTGCGCGCCGTGGCCGTTCGCGCGGGCGGGGATGTTTCGCGCATCATAGTGGTGCTGCGGGACATAACCATTGAGCGCGAAACGGAAATCGCCCTGCGGGCCAGCAACGAAAAATTCCGCGCCCTGGCCGAGGATTCGCCCGACGTCATCAGCCGTTTTGACAGCGACGGTCGCATTCTCTACATCAGCTCCCATTTCAGCCGTTATTCCTTGGTCGCGCCCGAACAGGCCGTGGGCCGGCGCCCGCGGGAACTGGACCTGACCGGGGAAGTGGCCCTGTTCGAGGAAAACGTGCAGCGTGTTTTCGAACTGGGCATTCCTTTTCAGGAAGAAATTCAATTTTTCTCTCCCCGCGTGGGGGAATTCATCATGGAGTGCCGGTTCTGGCCGGAATTCGGCGCGGACGGCAGCGTGACCTCGGTGTCCACAGTGCTGCGGGACATGACCTTTCCCCGGCGCATGCGGGAAAATTACTACGCGCTGTTCAACACCATGGCCGACGGCTTCATTCTTTTCGAGCACGTGGTCAGTTGGGCCGGCGGCGCCGTGGCCCATGACGCCAACGAGTTCGCCCTGGCGGCCATGAACCCCTCCTTCAGCCGCCTGTTTTCCCTGGAAGCATCCAAGGCCGTGGGGCAGCGCCTGGACGTGCTCATGGGCGAGGGCGCGGAAGTCTGGGCCGGATGCCTGCGCCAGGTGCTCAAGGAAGGCCGGCCGGCCATGCGCCTGATGCGCGATGCCGCTGGTCGCCATTTTGAAGTCAGCGCCTATTCCCCCGAAAAAGGCCGCGTGGCCTGCATCGTTAAAAACGTTACGGAACTGCGGCGCATCGAGCAGGAAATACGCCTGAACGAGGCCCGTTTCGCCGCCCTGCACAGCCTGTCGCACATGGACGACGCCTCCGAGGAGGACATGGCCCGCTTTTTCCTCGATCAGGCGGTCAAGCTCACGGGCAGCGAACTGGGCTGCCTGTACGTGAGCGACACGCAGGAACGGCCGGAAGAACGCCTGTACTGGTCCAGGGAGGTCACTACCCGCGCCCGGCAGGCGTTTGCGCCGCCGGCCTTTCACGAACTGCTCCGGGCCAGGGGCGAAAAGCGGCGCGACCCGCGCGGGGCCGAAATGGTCAACACCGTGGGCGAGCGTTGCGGCGAAATTTTCGGCCGGGAAATCCCGGTCCGGCGGTACATGCTGGCGCCGGTGCTGGACGACGGGCGCGTGGTGTGCATAGCCGGGGTGGCCAACAAGAACGGGAACTACGAAGCCGCCGATCTGCGGCAGCTTGAACTGTTCATCAACGGCATGTGGTTTCACCTGCGCCGGCGCTGGGGCGTGCAGGCCCTGCAACGGGCCAAGGAGGCGGCAGAGGCCGCCAACCGCGCCAAAAGCGAATTTCTGGCCAATGTCAGCCATGAACTGCGCACGCCCCTGAACGGAATTCTGGGCATGCTCCAGGCGCTGCAACAGTCCCCCCTGTCCGAAGCCCAACTGGAATGGGTGGTCACGGCCAATTATTCCGGCCGCAGCCTGTTGCGTATCATTTCGGACATTCTTGATTTTTCCCGTATCGAGGCGGGCGGCTTCGAGCTTGCGCCGCAACTGTTCGATTTTTCCGCCACGGTCCGCTCGGCCCTCGGCATGTTCATCCAGCAGGCGGAGCAGAAAAACGTCCGTTTCAGCCTGAAAATGGACAAGACCATCCCCGGCGTGCTGTTCGGCGACGACGCCCGGGTGCGCCAGATCATCATCAACCTGGTGGGCAACGCCTTTAAATTCACGGCCCGTGGGCATATCCGGGTGGAATGCTCGCTGCTGCCCCGGCGAAAAGCCGGCAAGCGCTGCATTTTCCTGGCCGTGCAGGACACGGGCATCGGCATACCGGAAGACAAGCTGGGCGATATCTTCCGGGCCTTTACCCAGCTTGACGGCTCCAGCACCCGGCGCTACGCCGGCACGGGCCTTGGTCTGGCCATCGTGTGCAAGCTCGTTACCCTCATGGGCGGCGGCCTCGGGGTGGAAAGCGTGCCGGGCAAAGGCACCGTAGTGCATTGTTCCCTGCCCTTTGAGGAACCCCCGCAGCCGGTGGCTATGCCGGAACATGCCGAGGCCGCGCCCGAACCCGTCAGTCCCCTGGACATCCTGGTGGTGGAGGACGACCCGGTCAACCAGTTCGCCCTGCGCACCATGCTGCGCCAGGCCGGCCACGCCTGCACCTGCGCGGACAACGGCCGTCAGGCCATAGAAGCCCTTAGCCTGCGGCGCTTTGACTGCATTATCACGGATATCCAGATGCCGATCATGGACGGGGTGGAACTGGTCAGCCGCATTCGCGCCGGCAACACCGCCGGCGTGGAGCCGGGCGAGCAGATTCGCTCCCGCCTGGGTCTGGAGAATGAGACAGGGCACGCGCTTCTGGCCGTTGCCGAGGATATCCCCATAGTGGCCCTGACCGCCCACGCCATGACCGGCGATCGCGAGCGCTTTTTGGGTATGGGCATGGATTATTATCTGGCCAAGCCCGTGTTCGCGGCCGAACTGGCCGCTGTTCTGGGGCGCATCAGCATGTTTTTGCGCGCGCGCGGGGAAAAATGAGCGGCAGGGCGAGCATGCATTCCCTTGGCGTGGAAGACTTTCTCCGCCTGTGCGCCACCCGGTCCCGCGCCTTGCGGGCCGGTCCCTTTCCCCTGGCCGACGTGCGCTCGCCCGTGGAGTTCGCCAAGGGGCACATTCCCGGGGCTGTCAACATCCCCCTGTTTTCCGACGAGGAACGGGCCGAAGTGGGCACGCTGTACAAGCACGAAGGCAGGGAAACAGCCGTGGTGCGCGGCCTGGAGCGTATCGGCCCCAAGCTCGGCGCCCTGGCCAGGGCCGCCTTTTCCCTGTGCCGGGGCCGTACCGCCGGGGAACTGGCGATCTATTGCAGCCGGGGCGGCATGCGCAGTTCCTCCATGGGCTGGCTGTTGTCCACGGTGGGCTTGCGCGTGCACGTGCTGGAAGGCGGGTACAAGGCGTTTCGCCGCCATGTGCTGGATTCGTTCGAGCGGCCCATGAACCTGCTGGTGCTGGGCGGCAGAACCGGCTCCGGCAAAACCCGCGTGCTGGAACGCATGGCCGTCAGAGGGGCGCAGGTGGTGGATCTGGAAGGGCTGGCCCGGCACCGGGGCTCGGCCTTCGGCGCCCTTGCCGGCGCGCCGCAGCCCACGCGCGAGCAGTTCGAGAACGATCTGGCCGTGGTCCTGGAGCGCATGAACCCGGCCCTGCCCGTGTGGGTGGAGGACGAAAGCGAAAACCTGGGCACGGTCAACGTGCCGCGCGCCTTTTTCCGCCAGCTGCGGGCCGCGCCGCTCCTGACCCTGGACGTGTCCGACCCGGCGCGCCTGGCCCGGGTGCTTGAGGATTACGGCTCCCTGCCGGCCGAGGTCATGGGCCGCTGCCTCGACCATATCAAAAAGCGCCTGGGCGGGCTGGAGCACGGCCGAGCCCACGCCTGTCTGGCCGCGAACGATTTGCCCGGCCTGGCCGTGATTCTGCTGGGCTACTATGACCGCGCCTACGCCAGGCAGGCCGCGAACCGCCTGTCCGCCGCCACGGTGTGCGCCGACGACCCCGACGAGGCCGCCGAGCGGCTGATGTCGTTAGGATTCTAAGGAAACGCTGATTTTTTCCGTTTGGCGTCGTTGCTCGCCTTTTTTGAAGAGGGGCAGGCCAGAAGAGCTGACTCGCCACGTCCTGTGGCTCGCCCTTCGGGCGCGTTCGCTGCGCTCACGCGTCTCTTTCCGCTATCCTGCGGAAAGGTCAGCCCCTCTTCAAAAAAGACTCGCGCCTAGCCAAACGAAAAAACTCAGCGTTTCCCAGGGGTTGCTTGTCACTTTTTAGAGCAAATCAATTTTTAAATTATCCAAAGAGTTGTATTGCCTCCGGCGGCCAAAGGGGTTGAACCCCTTTGGAACCCCATTTTTTTTGGCAGGCTCAGGTGAACAGTTTCAAAGTTGAAATGCTCTAAGAATGGGAATTCCAAAGGGGGTCACACAGGGCCTGTGCCCGCAGCCCCCTTTGGCCGCCGGAGGCAATACGACTTTTGGGCACTTCACAATAGATTCGCTTTGAAGAATAAAAGCAAAAACGGGAGAAAACCTCAGCGGTTTTCTCCCGTTTGCGTTGTGCGGCGCGGATACGCCGGCGGGTTATTTTACGTCTTCCACGTCCAGGCCTTCCTTGGCCAGGGCTTCGCGCAGGAGTTTTTCGTCAACGCAGTCGGCGCGGTAGGAGATTTCTCCTGTGGCCATGTTGATGCTCACGGTTTCGTATCCGTCCACGGTTTTGATGCAGCTCTCCACCGTCGCGCAATCCAGTTTGTCGTTCAAGCCTTTAAGGCGCAGCTTTTTCATGGTTTCTCCTTTGGGGCCGTTGCTTGCGGCGAAAAATTTCCCGTGCAATACCCTTGCGATCAGACGGGATTTCATTTTACTATATTGCACCGTTGCGGACGGGTATGTCAACTTCAAGCCGGCGGACGGCTCTTGGCGTGAAAAAAAGGGGAAAGCGCCGGCGAACCGTTCCGGATACGTTTGCAGAGGGGGGGGGCGGCATGATCCATCAGTGCGGAAACGGC
The DNA here is from genome assembly GCA_031550695.1 of Desulfovibrio sp. Taxonomy (GTDB): domain Bacteria; phylum Desulfobacterota; class Desulfovibrionia; order Desulfovibrionales; family Desulfovibrionaceae; genus Frigididesulfovibrio. The sequence goes on from JAVBOI010000085.1 coordinate 23,953, forward strand.
CTTTGGCGACGTTATTCCCGTCCCGGCGGCGCCCCCGCGTGGCTTGCCGCGCGAGGTCTGCCCGGAGGGTGAGGCGGCTATGGCGACAGGTCTTCCTTCCTCCGCGCACGACAGACGCATTCTTGCCGTCCTGGCGGCGGCGTTCTTCTTCATATCCCAAAGCCTGGCCCTGTATCTGAACAGCGGGCTGTACCGCCAGCCTCCGTCGCACCTGGCCCTGGCCGCGCTTACGCACTACGGCGGCATGGCGGTTTTTTCCCTTGTGCTGCCCTGGTTTGCCGAGCGCGGCTCAAAACCGGGATTGCCGGCCCTGCTTGCGCCGCTGCCGCTCTTGATGCTGGGCTGCGCGGCCGTTTTGTTTTGCAGCCACCTTTTTTTGGCCGGCAACAACGTTCTTGCGGTGCTGCTGGGCAAAAGCCTGGGCATGGGGCTGTTTCTGGCCGCCGCCCTGCACGTGTTTTTTCTTTCCGTTCGGGAACATCGCGGCTTTTTTCTGGGCCTGGCCATTGGCGCGGGCGAGCTGATCTGGCTGGTGGTTCTGCCCGGCATGAGCGCCGCGTTGCCCGCGCCTTCCGATATGGCCCTGTTCGGCTACGTCCACAAGCTCCAGGCCGTTTTTCAGGCCGTGACGGGCCTGTTGATCGCCTCGGCCGTGGCCTGGCGGCCAGCGCCTATCGGGGCGGACCAGCGGGTTGGGGGCAGGGGGGATGCGCCGGCGGCCGACAGGGTCGCGGGCGCGCAAACCGGCCTGATCCTGGCGCTGCTGGCGGCGTGCGTGCTGCTGCACGTTCTCTACGGGCTTGCCCTCGAACGGCCCTTTCCCAGGGTGGAACTGCGCCAGGCCTTTCAGGAAAACCTGCATATCGCGTTGCTGTTCAGCGCTCCGCTGGCCGGGCTGGCCCTGGACCGGGGCGGGGCAAAATGGCTGCTGGCCGGGCTTGCCTGCGTGGCCGCGCTCAGCCCGGCGGCGTTGCTGATCCGGGACGAGACGCTGCGGGCGGTGCTGCACGACGGCTTTTCCATTGGCCGGCAGGTGTTTTTTCTGACCGGCCTGGTGCTGGCCGGCCGCCTGGTGCGCGGGAATTCCCGGCGCCTGCTGCTCTGCTGCCTGCTGTATGCCATGCAGAGCCTCGCCCTGGTTGGGGTGAAGCTTGCCGGGTCTTTTTCCCCGGCCCTGGCTCTGGCCGGCGGTGTTGTGTTGTCGCTCGCGTTTTTGGGGCGGGGTCTGGCCGGATTGCCGGGGATTTCCGACGAAAAGGGACTGCCGGACGCGTTGCCGGGCGCGCTGACGGATGCGCCGGCGGACGCTGCCGCGCGCATTCCGGCCGGTCTTGTTTCCGATGCGGTTCCCGCCTTTGCTTCCTCCACTCCGGCGGGGGGATTGTCCGGGGCCGGAGGGATTTTTCCGGGCGAGCGGCATCTTCTTCAGCCGGCCGTGTCCGAGCCCGCGTTCGGGCTCTTGTCCGTGCGCGGCCGCGCCGGGGGCGTCATGGACGCGTTCGCGCGGGAATACGGGCTGAGCGAGCAGGAGGAGCGCGTGATGGCCATGCTGGCCCAAGGGCGATCCACGGATGAAATCGCCGGAGGCATGGGCTGCAAGAACGCCACCATCCGGACTTACGTGCACCGGCTGTGCAAAAAAACCGGAACCGCCGGCCGCCGGGAGCTTGTGGCCGCGCTGGAGGCCCGCGCCGCCGGCAAGGGCCGAACCGCGTGAACAGCCGGGCGGGCGTAGGGGGCCGTTTCCAAACCCGCGCCGGTTGCCCGAGAACCTGATCGCGCAGGCGCGGCCGCGCTTTCGCGCATGAAAATTTTCCTGTTTTTGCGCGAAATTGTATCCATATGATATCGTACGTGTTTTGCGGACGCGCCCTGTTTCGGGCGCGTTTTTTTATGCGCGTTTACAAGTGTTTACAAAGTGTTATCTTGCGTTTCTTTGAGAAATGGGTTTCATTCTGTCGTATGTTTGTGCGCGCGATAAGGCCGTGCGGCCCCTGGCGCGCGGTGGAATATGGTAAAGCGCACGGGATACGGTAACGTGGCGCGCGTTGCGCGTCGTAAGGAGTTTGTATGAAAAAATTGTGCTGTCTTTGGCTTTTCGCGGTCTTGCTGGCGATTGTTCCTCTGACCGCCAACGCGGAAAAACTGGATATGGGCAAGTTCACCTGCGGTGACCTCATGAAGCTGGACGGCGACGAGGGCGCCATGGTCTATTTCTGGCTGGACGGCTATGTCAGCCATATGACCGGGAACAACGTGATCGACACCGGCACCATGGAAGCGGACATACTGGCCTTGATGGAAATGTGCCAGAAAAATCCCGGCATGAAACTTCTGGACATGTTCAAGGGCCGCTAGAGCATTTCACGAATGAAATGAGTGAATTGCTCTGCAAGGATTTGTCCTCAAATCCTTGCCGCGAAAGAGGCGTAGGCGGGCCTTGCCCGCCTTTAAGCGACTCTTTCAAGCGTTAATTGCTCTAGGACCTGTTCACACTACTCCGGCGGACACGCAACGGAAGGGGGTGCGACGATGATCAAAAAGCTGATGGGCATGGGTATGGTTGTGGCTCTGGGGTTGTTGCTGCTGCCCACGGCGGCACTGGCCGACAAGGTTCTTATTGAAAACAACACGGGCTCCACCCTGACGGAGCTCTATATCTCCAACGCCGACACCAATTCCTGGGAAGAAGACGTGCTGGGGCGCGATTCCATAGGCCCGGGCGATTCCGTGCGGGTGGATCTTGGCCGCAACTACATGATGTATGACATCATGGCCAGGTTCAGCAATGGCGAAGAGCATATTTACACGAACATAAACGTCAGAAAATACAAAAATTTGCGCTTAAACGGCAATGACGTGGACATGTGGTAGCTTTACCTGCCGCGTTTTGCCTTGCAGTGTTTGCCCTAACCTTTGGGGGAAAGGCGTTTTTCCTTTGGAAGCGAGCCGTACTCATCTGTTACCGAGGAGAGAAAAAGCATGAAAATGAAGTGGGGACTTTCGACCCTGGCCATGATCCTTCTGCTGTGCGGCACCGCTTTTGGGGCAGTGCGGGATTTTCCCAAATTCAAAATGGACGTGCCCAGCGACTGGACCGCGAGCCAGCAAGGACCGACAGTGATTCTGGTGGCCAACGACAAGTCGGCTTCCATTTCCATCACCGTGGGCCCCATGGAAGGGGCCTCCCTTGAGGATCTCGCCAAGGCCTTTTCCAAGGAATTGAAAGGCTCGGCGCCCACGGCCAGCAACGGCGGCTTCGAGTTTACCTTTGGCGGGGGCGACAAGGCGTCGAGCCAGGCCTTTATCGCCGACAACCCGGACACCAAAGAGTATGTCCTGGTCGCGGTTACCGGCGAAAACCCAAAGGTGGGGGATATTCTGAACTCGCTGCAAGATAAGTAGGGAAACGCCGATTTTTTCCGTTCGGCGGCGTTGCGGCGCCATTTTTCAAGGGGGCGGGACCGAAGAGTCCGGCTCCCTTGAAAATAGGCTTGCGTCTTGCCGAACGAAAAAACTCAGCGTTTCCCGGGTTGTGCCTGTACCTTTATAAGAGGGGAAGAGAAAAAGACGGGACAGAAAAGCAGCTATGTTTTCGTTTGTCGGTATGTGTACTTAATGAATCAGCGTTTCCATAGCGTTTTTTCCACGCTGCGGGCCTTTTTCGCCGCCGATTGGCCGCTCTTGCTCCGGCCGGCAAAAGCACGTAAGCTTCGCGCCGGTGCGGAGTTGGGTTCCCGAATCCGCTTTTCCTTTGTTTCACAACCGGCCCGGCGCATTTTCCGGATTCCATGACCCGCAGTTTTCACATCCAGACCTTCGGCTGCCAGATGAACGCCAACGATTCCGACTGGCTGGCCCGTTCCCTCAAGGCGCGCGGCTTTGCGGAAAGCGGCTTTGCCGAGGCCGACATCTACATCATCAACACCTGTTCCGTGCGCGACAAGCCCGAGCAGAAAGTCTATTCGGAACTCGGCCGCATTGCCCGCCACTGCAAGGTGAACAAGCGGCGCAACGTTACCGTGTGCGTGGGCGGCTGCGTGGCCCAGCAGGTGGGGCCGCCTTTGATCCGGCGTTTTCCGCAGGTGCGGCTGCTTTTCGGCGCCGACGGCATTGCGCACGCGCCCGAGGCCATCAGCCGCCTGATGGAGGAACCGGGCCTGCGCTTAAGCCTGCTGGATTTCGTGGATCATTACGAGGAGCGTTCCCCGGTCTGGACCGGGCCTTCCGCTTTGCCCGAAGCGGAACTTTCCGCCCGAACCGCGCCCGGCGCGGAGCTTGTCCCCCGGAGCGCGCCCGATTCCGCGTTCGAATCCACTCCCGGCTCCGTGCCGGACTCCGCGCCTGATTCTGCAACGGACCGGGCTCCGGCCTCGGCCTTTGTCACCATCATGCAGGGATGCGACAACTTTTGCGCCTACTGCATCGTGCCCTTTGTGCGCGGCCGGCAGAAATCGCGCCGGCCCGAGGCCGTGCTGGACGAATGCCGCGCGTTGCTTTCCGCCGGCGCGCGGGAAATCACCCTGCTGGGGCAGAACGTCAATTCCTACGGCCTGGACGGGGCCGGGGGTGATGGCGCCGACGGGATGGGGGGAGAAGGGGGCTTTGCCGATCTGCTGTACGCGGCCGCGAAGCTGCCGGGCCTGGAGCGCCTGCGCTTTGTCACCCCGCACCCCAAGGACATTGCGCCCAGGGTTATAGAGGCTTTTGCCGATCTGCCGGCCCTGTGCCCCCGGCTTCACCTGCCGCTGCAATCCGGCTCGGACCGCATCCTCAAGGCCATGAACCGCCGCTACGACACGGCCCGCTATCTGGACATCGTGCGCCGGCTTAGAGAGGCCCGGCCGGACATCGTGCTGACCACGGACATCATCGTGGGCTTTCCCGGCGAAAGCGAGGCCGACTTTCAGGCCACCATGGACGTGATGCGCGAGGTGGGCTTTGCTTCCAGCTTTTCCTTCGTCTATTCGGACAGGCCCGGGGCCAAGGCGGTGCTTCTGCCCGGCAAGGTGGAGCGGGCCGTGGCCCTGGAACGGCTTTCGCGCTTGCAGGAGTGGCAGAATCAGGCTAGTGTCAAGGTATTGGAGGGCATGGCGGGCAAAACGGTCGAGGTGCTGATGGAAGGCCGAAGCCGTTGGGACTCGCTTCTGGATGAGGCTTCCGGACCGGAAAGCTTCCGGGCCGGCGCGGCTTCGGGCGCGGCGGAGCGGGATGGGGCCTGGCAGGGCAAAACGCCGCAGGGCTTCATCGTCAACGTTCCTCTCGCTCCCCGCCCCGACGGGGCCGGATGGGAAGGCGCCATGATCCCGGCATTCATCGAGTCGGCGGCGCGGCATTCCCTCAAAGGCAGACAGGCAGGTGCGCCATGGTAGATCTTTCCGTTGTCGGCGTGTTCGCGCGGGACGGGGTGGATACTCCGGTTCTCATGCTGCACCCTTTGGGAAGCCGGAAAGTCGTGTGCCTGCGCGTCAGCCCCGTGGAGGCCTTTGCCGTCACCATGGCCCTGAAAGGCCGGGCCGACGGCCGCCTTGTTCCCCCGCTGGAGGCCGCCCCGGAAATTTTCGGCGCGCCGGTTTTTTTCGGACTCTTATCCCACGAACTGATGCTCCGGCTTGTCAACGCCCTGGGCGGACGCCTGCTTGCCGTTGAACTGCCGCGCCTGGAAGGGGGGGAGTTCACGGCCGAACTGGTGCTGAAAACGCCCGCCGGCCTGACCCGTCTTTCCTGCCGGCCCGCGGACGCCGTTGCCCTGGCCCTGCGCGGCGGGGCCATAATCAGGCTGTCCACGCCCCTGCTTGCCCATGCCGAGGATATGGATACGGTCATGGGCTCTTTGTCCGAATACGCGCGCGCCGCCATTGATAACAATACCCTCGGGCGGCCGCTGGCCGACGGGGCGGAACATCCGGCCGCGTCGCCGGAGTCCGCCCAGGCCGCGCCCTTTGCCGGAGCCTCGCCCCCGGACTGGACCGTGCCGCCGGACACGCGGGCGCACATTATCAACGCGGCTAAAAAAATTCTTGAGCAGCAAGGGCTGCACGACGCCCTGGAAAAACTCCTGGCCGAAGTCGGGGTGTCCTCCGCCCAGCCGGCCCCAAAGCCGCGCCTGGCCAAAGTGGAAATAAAGGTCGGCGGCATCAGCCGGAAAAGCGCGCTGCCGGAAGGAATTCCGGACAGACGCAATCCCCGCGGCGCTTTGCCCGGCCACAACGATCCCGGCGACCCCGGCCCTCCCCGGCCGTCTGATGAAACCGGCGTGGAAATCGTCCGGCGCCCGCGTATCCGGGTCGCCCTGGTGCGGCAGGGCGACAAGGGCGAAGCCGAAGTGCTGGAGGAATTCCAGCTTCCGGCCGAGGGCATTCCCCGCGACGTGCTGGCCAGCCTGGGTCTGTCCCGCTCCGAGGCCGAGGCCCTGGGCCGGGAAAACTCGGATGAGGAACGCTGGGCCATGCTGCTGCGCATGCTGTCGCCGGAAACCAAGGTGCCCATGTGATGGGCGAAACGCTCCCCCTGCTCCGGGTACAGGATCTTTCCGTCGGCTTCACCCGCCAGGGCGACAGCCGCCGCATCGGCGCGGCCGTGGATGGCGTGAGCTTTTCCCTGCGGCGCGGACGCGTGCTCTGCCTGGTGGGCGAATCCGGCTGCGGCAAAAGCGTGACCGCCCTTTCCCTGCTGCGCCTGCTGCCTTCGCCGCCGGCCGAATACCTTGGCGGCTCCGTCCTCTTTGACGGCCGGGATCTGCTCACCGCCTCCGAAGCCGATTTGCGGCACATACGCGGCAACCGCATCGGCATGGTTTTCCAGGACCCCATGACCTCCTTGAACCCCGTGATCCGCGTGGGCGATCAGATGACCGAGGGCCTGCGCATGCACCGCCGGCTTTCGGCCGTCGAGGCCAGACAGGCGGCCGTGGCCATGCTGGCCAGGGTGGGCATGGCCGATCCCGAGGCCCGCATTCGCGATTTTCCCCACCAGATGAGCGGCGGCATGCGCCAGCGGGTGATGATCGGCATGGCCCTGGCCTGTGAGCCGGACCTGATCATCGCCGACGAGCCCACCACCGCCCTTGACGTGACCGTGCAAAAGCAGATTCTCGGCCTGATGCGGGCGCTGATACACGATTCCGGCAGCGCCCTGCTGCTGATCACCCACGATCTCGGCATTGTGGCCCAGATTGCCGACGACGTGGCCGTCATGTACGCCGGCCGCATTGTGGAGCAAGGCCCGGCCGCGGCCGTGCTGGCCGCCCCCGCCCACCCCTACACCGTCGGGCTGCTGCGCTCCCGCCCCGGCATCCGCGAGCGCAAAGATCGCCTTACGGCCATTCCCGGCGTGGTGCCGGGGCTGTGGTCCAGGCCCGCCGGCTGCGCCTTTCACCCGCGCTGCCCCTCGGCCTTTGCCCGCTGCGAACGCGAAGCCCCGCCCTTTTTCCCGGCCCGGCCCGAAGACGCCGCTTTTGCCGACCCGGAGGCCGGTCAATCCCCCCACGGCCCCGAGCCCTGGCGCAGCCGCTGCTGGCTGCGCGAAGCGCCGGCGCCCGCCTCGTAACATACGGATATTTTGAAGTTGCCCAAGAGTCGTATTGCCTCCGGCGGCCAAAGGGGGTAACCCCCTTTGGAAACCCTATTTGGGGGGCCGGGCGTTTGCCGCTTGCCATGGGCGGTTTTTGTCTTATCTCTTCAGGTATGCATTCCGGCCCCGTGCTTTGGCTGGACTGGGTAGTGGCTGATTTTGCCGTCAGGCAAGGAAGGGCGGTTTTTCCGACGGGGGGCTGGCCTCTTAGGGCCTGCCCCCCTGAGGGAAAACCGCCCTGACGCGGCATCACGGCAAAAGCAGCCACTACCCATGGCATTGACAAGCCTGCGGAAACATGACACGAAAACACTTTACTTTTGGATGCGGCGGCGAATTGCCGGCCGAAAACTCCCGCCCGGCGGATTTCCGCAGCGGGCAAGCCCCCTTGGGCGCGTGAAGCGGTTGCAATTCCGCTTCGCCCGGATTGATAACGATGAGGATTGTATGGCCAAAGAAGAAGCCTTGGAAATAGACGGAGTGGTGCAGGAAGCCCTGCCCAACGCCATGTTCCGCGTGGAACTGGAAAACGGGCACGAGGTGCTTGCCCACATTTCCGGCAAGATGCGCAAGTTTTACATCCGCATCCTGCCCGGAGACCGGGTGAAGGTTGAACTGTCGCCCTACGATCTCACTCGCGGCCGCATCACCTATCGTATGAAGTAGACAAGGAACGTACCAGGCAGTGGAAAAAGCACGCCCCCGCAAGTATTCCGGGCACGCGCCTTTCCCGCCGTTCGCGCTGTCGGGCCGCCGTTTCAGGCGGCTTTCGCCTTTTGGCGCCGGCGCGGCAGATTCCGAGCAACAAAACGGGGTTTCCAAAGGGAATCATTTCCTTTGGCCGCCGGAGGCAATCTTGCTCTTGGACAACTTCAAAACAACCCTGCTCTAACCCGGAGAAACGCCATGCTGACGCACGTGGTTTGGTGGACCCTGAAGCCCGAGGCCCAAGGCCGCAGCGCCGCCCAGAACGCGGCCCTTCTGAAGGAACGTCTTGACGCCCTGCGCGGCAACATTCCCAGCCTGAAGGATCTTTCCGTGGGCGTGGAAGTGCTGGGCTCCAGCACGGAAGAAGTCGGGCTGGTGCTTGTTTCCCGGCATGATGACGCAGAAGGCCTGGCCGCCTATGTTTCCCACCCGGAACACCAGGCCGTGGGAGCTGTTTTGAAAGAGCTGGTGGCTACGCGTAAGGCTATTGATTTTATTGACTGATTTGGAGAGAAAGGCAATGACGGATCATCCCCGCGACGAGTGCGGCGTTGTCGGCATATACGGTGTGGACGATGCCGCGCCCCTGGCGGCTCTGGCCCTGCACGCCCTGCAACACCGGGGTCAGGAATCGGCCGGCATAGTGACCAGCCACGAAGGCGCCTTGCACTGTCACAAGGGCATGGGGCTGGTATCCTCGGTCTTTGCCAAGGGCGAGGCCAGGGAACTGCCCGGCCGGACGGCCATCGGCCACGTGCGCTATTCCACGGCCGGCAGCAGCAATTTCGTCAACGCCCAGCCGCTGGTGGGGCGCTATATTCACGGCCAGGTGGCGCTCGCCCACAACGGCAACCTGGTGGCGACCAAGCGCCTGTCCTACAACCTGGGCGCCACCGGCGCGCTGTTCCAGACAGACTCGGACAGCGAGCTGTTCCTGCACCTGCTGGCCCAGGAACAGGCCACTACAGAGGATGAGCTGGCCCAGGTGCTGGCCCATGCCGGGGCGGCGTTTTCCGTGGTCATGCTTTTTGCCGACCGCCTGGTGGCCGCCCGCGATCCCTACGGATTCCGGCCCCTGGTGCTCGGACGCCTGCGCGGCGGTTACGTGGTCGCCTCGGAAACCTGCGCCTTTGACCAGATTGGCGCCACCTTCGAGCGCGAAGTCGAGCCGGGCGAAATGATCATCTGCTCCGAAGGCGGCTGCAAGTCCCGTTTTTTCGGTCCCTCCGGGCATGCCCACGCGCGTTGCCTGCTTGAGCTCATCTACTTCGCCCGCCCGGATTCCGTGGTCTTTGGCGAAACGCCGCACCTGTTCCGCCAGCGCAGCGGCCGGGCGCTCGCCGCCGAGCATCCCGCCAACGTGGACCTTGTGGTGGCCATTCCGGATTCCGGCATGTCCGCGGCCATGGGCTACGCCGACGCTCTGGGCATTCCCCTGGAGCGCGGGCTTATCCGCAACCACTACATCGGCCGCAGTTTCATCGCGCCGGGCCAGGAGGCGCGGGCCGCGGCCGTGCGCATGAAGCACAATGTGGTGCGCGATGTGGTGCGGGGCAAACGCGTAGCCCTGGTGGACGATTCCCTCATTCGCGGCACCACCACCAACGCCCTTGGCCGCGAACTGCGCAACGCAGGCGCCCTTGAGGTGCACCTGCGAATAGCCTGCCCGCCCACCCGGCACCCCTGTGTTTATGGCGTGGACTTTCCCCGGCGCGAGGAACTCATGGCCCACAACTACAGCCTGGACGAGATATGCTCCCGCCTGGAAATGGACAGCCTGGGCTACCTGTCGCTGCAAGGCATCACCGGTCTGTTCGGCAGCGGTCGCGACTCGTTCTGCACCGCCTGCTGGAGCGGCGACTACCGCGCCCTGGACGAGTAGCCCGGCCTGGCCTGGGTGAAATGCTTGGGGATGAAGCCAAGTTGAGTCGAAGTGGGGCGCTGCCCCACGCCCCCGCAAGGGGGCACGCCCCCTTGACCCAGGATTTAGAGCATTTCACGAATGAAATGAGTGAATTGCTCTGCAAGGATTTGTCCTCAAATCCTTGCCGCGAAAGAGGCGTAGGCGGGCCTTGCCCGCCGTTAAGCGACTCTTTCAAGCGTTAATTGCTCTAGGGGTACGTTCAGTATCGCTGATGCGAAACTCGCCGCAATCCCGCTACGCTACGGTTACCCACATGGGGATCCCAAAGGGGGTCACCCCCTTTGGCGGGGGTCCGGGGCAGAGCCCCGGCCGCCGGAGGCATGTCTCTGATTATCACACGAACAGCAAAGCCACGGACACGAGCAGAAAAGCGGCGAACACGTAGTTGCAGCGCCGCATGCCGTCCGAGGTGAGAAAGCGGCGCATGAACGAGCCGCCGGCCGCCCAGGTGGCCACGGACGAAAAGCCCATCACGGCCATCAGCGCCAGCACGATCCAGAAGCGGGCGCGGCTGTGCTCGCCCGTGCCCACGTAGTTGCTGATGATGACCACGTTGGTGAGCCAGGCTTTGACGTTGACGAACTGGAGCAGAAACGACTGGCCGAAGGTCAACGGCGTGATGCCCCCCCGCCGTTCGGATTCGGCGGCGACAGCACTTTTGAGGGAGCTTTCCGCCTGCGCCGTCTTCCTCCGCCCCAGGCCGGAAATGCGCCAGGCCAGCCACACCATGTAGGCCGCGCCGGTATAGCGCAGCAGTTCGTAAACGATCGGAAAGCGCGTAAAGACCTGCCCCAGCCCCAGATACAACGCCACAAGCGCCGTCACGCCCCCCACGGGCACGGCCAGGCAGTGGGGCAGGGTGGGCCAGAAGCCCTTGTCCAGCCCGGTGGCCATGGCCAGGGCGTTGTTCGGGCCGGGCGTGAAGCACATGGAAAGGGCGAACAGCGTTACCGACGAAAGAAAAATCGCGTAATCCATGGCCTGTCCTCACGGTTGCGGCGGCGGGAAACAAAGCGAGAGAGCCCCTTCTATCGTTTTCCCCGGATAAGGTAAACCGTTATCCCGTTCCGTGGAAACTCGTCCGACCCTTGACAGCGAGCCCTTCCCCGCCTACCTATCTGCTGAACTGAGCAATCGGCCGCGCGCGGCGCGTTTTTCTTCCGGCCCGGACGCCGCCCGGCCTCCCCATCCGCAATAACAGGAGATATTCATGGCTTACGACATTCGTATGGCGAAAATCGTTTCCGGCGAAATCGTCATCGGCAAATTCGACGCAACGGCTTCCGTCATCAATGATCCCGCCATTTTGCAAACCGTGCCCACCCAGCAGGGCGTGCAGATGATGATCATGCCCTACGGATACCCCTTTGACAGCGCCTTTGACGGCAGCATCGCCTTTTCCCATATCCTCTTCGAATACAAAAGCTGCCCCGAAGAACTGAAAACCAAATATATGGAAGCCTGCTCCAACCTCACCCTGTCCTCGGGCGGTCTGAACCTCAAAGGCCCCGGCTCGTCCGGGCTCATTCGATAAGTCGCGCCGGGGGGAAGGGGAAGGGAACTTTTGGAAAAGCCCGCTCGAACCGAGCAACGCGAGGACGAGCTACTACGAAGAAAATTCCCCTTCCCCCCAGACCCCCCATCCCCTTCCTTCAAAACTTTTTAGTTTGGGGGATATGAGGGGCGGGGGATACAAAGGTCTCGCTTCATCAGTGCTCCCGGATTGGGGTAGGGCGGCGGTCGGCGTGCTTGCGGGCCGCGACTGCCTTTTGACCCGATCGCGGCAAAACGTTTTTTCCTGTAAATTTCCGGTCTGACCATGCGCGAACTGCTTTCCCTGCTGCCCAAACCCAGCCGCTACCTCGGCATCGAAGAAGGATCGGTCCGCAAGGACCCCGAACAGGTGCGCCTGCGCGTTGGCCTGGTGTTCCCGGACATGTACGAGGTGGGCATGTCCTACCTGGGGCAGAAAATCCTTTACAGCATCGTCAACGAACGCCCGCACTGGCAGGCCGAGCGCGTGTTCACGCCCTGCCGCGAGGCCGGGAACGTATTGCGCGAACATGGCGCGCCCCTGTGCACCCTGGAATCGGACACGCCCCTGGATTGCCTGGACGTGCTGGGAATCAGCGTCACGCACGAATTGTGCTACAGCAATGTCCTGTACGTGCTGGACCTGGCCGGCATTCCCCCGCGGGCCGAGGCGCGCCGCGAACCCCGGCCGGACAGCCGGCCCTGGCCGCTGATTGTGGCCGGCGGCGGCTGCGCCCTGGCGGCCGAGCCCCTGGCCCCCTTTGTGGACGCCATGGTGCTGGGCGAGGCCGAAGCCGCCCTGCCGGAAGCGCTGGAATGCGTGGAGCGGGGCAGGGGGCTTGAGCGCCGGGAACTGTTGCTGGGCTTAAGCCGCATCCCCGGCCTGTATATCCCGGAATTTTTCGCGCCCGAGCCGGACGGCTCGTTGCGGCCGCTGCACGATCATCACCGCGCCGTCGTGCGCCGGGTGGTGCCGGACATGGACAAGGCCGCGTACCCGGCCTTGCAGCCCATTCCCTTCGGGGCCGTGCACAACCGCCTGGCCCTGGAAATCGGGCGCGGCTGCACGCGCGGCTGCCGCTTCTGTCAGGCCGGCAGCATCTACCGTCCGGCCCGCGAGCGCAGCGTGGCCGGCCTGCAAGAGCTGTTGAACGACTGCCTGAACGCCACCGGCTTTGACGACGTTTCCTACCTTTCCCTGAGCACCGGCGATTTTTCCGCCCTGAAAGAGCTGTTCATGAACACCGTGGACCGCTGCGCGGACGAGCAGGTGTCCGTATCCCTGCCTTCCCTGCGCGTGGGGTCAATCGACGACGCCATCATGGAGCGCATGGCCGGCATACGCCGCACCGGCGCTACCCTGGCCCCGGAGGCCGGCAGCCAGCGCCTGCGCGACGTTATCAACAAGGGCGTTACCGAGGACGACCTGATCCTGCACGTGCGCAAGCTGTTCGAGCACGGCTGGCAGCAGGTGAAGCTCTATTTCATGATCGGCCTGCCCACGGAAACCGACGAGGATCTGCTGGCCGTCGTGGACCTGTGCCGTAAGGCCAGGGACGCGGCCGGGCCGGGCATCAAGCGGTTGCAGATCACGGCCTCAGTTTCCCCGTTCGTGCCCAAGGCGCACACGCCCTTTCAGTGGGAGGCGCAAATTCCCCTTGAGGAAATACGCCGCCGCGTCGGCGTGCTGCTGGACGCGGTCAAAAAGGAAAAGCGCATCAAACTGCGCTGGCACGAGCCGGAAATGAGCGTGCTCGAAGGCCTGTTCTCGCGCGGGGACCGCCGCCTGGCCGACGTGGTGGAATCCGCCTACCGCAAGGGCGCGATTTTCACGAGTTGGAAGGATGATTTCACTCTCGAACCCTGGCTGGAAGCCCTGGCCGAGCACGGGCTCACGCTGGAGGAATACGCCGGCGCCCGGCCTTTGGACGCGCCCCTGCCCTGGGATCACCTGCACAGCGGCGTGAGCCGCGAGTTCTTTCTGCGCGAGCGCGCCGCCGCCTTACAGGGCAAAACGGCCGGCGACTGCCGCTACGAAACCTGCCGCCTGTGCGGGGTCTGCGACACCGCCGCCGGGCCTTCCGGGCTGGAGCGCGGCCCGGATATGGCCCCGGAGGCGAGTTACGCCAACATCCTGAACAAGGCTCAGCGGGATCAGGAAGCGCACGGCGTGGCCCTGGACAAATACGGCCGGGTGGTGGTGCGCCACTGGGACGGCGGCAAGGCCGTTTCGCCGGAGGGTGACGCTGCCGGCCCGGCCTTTGCCGAACATGGCGCTTCCGGCTCTGATTCCCCCGGCGCGGAAGCCAAAGACGCCCGCGACAGAGAAGCCGATGACGCCCCCGGCGCAACGGCCCCGGTTGCGAAAGCCAATGATGCTCGCGACGGCGAATCCCCCGCCGCTCCCCGTCCGGCGAAATCTGCCAAGAGCAAGCCGCCGGCCCTGGCCCCGCACCTGATCAAAAAGGCGGTCCAGTGGCGCATTCTCTATTCGCGCACCGGCCCGGCCGCCTATATCAGCCAGTTGGAAATGCAGCATATTTTTGATCGGGCCTTACGCCGGGCGCGCATCCCTTTAAGTTTCAGCCAGGGATTTCACCCCCTGCCCCTGGTTTCGTTCGGCCGGGCCCTGCCCGTGGGCGTGGCCGGCGAGCGCGAGTGGTTTTCCCTGTTCCTGCGCGAGGAGCGCCGGCCGGAGGAAGCCGTCGAGCTTCTCAACAAGGCCCTGCCCCAAGGAGTGCGGGTGCTGGCCGTGGAAATTCCGCCGCCCGGCGAAAAGTGCGTGGACGCCTTGCGCGAAACTTACCGCATGGAATGTTTCGGCCCGGAAGACCAGGGCCGGGAGTTTTCCGCCGCCTGGGCGCGCGTGGCCGCGGCCGCATCCCTGCCCTGGCGGCGCGAAGGGAAAAAAGGCCCGCGCGATCTCGACGCCAGGACTTTCTTTGCCGACATCAACTGTGATATGAACGGAAGTTGTGATCTGGTCGTGGACTGGTCCGGTGGGTACGTGTCCCCCCTGGCCCTGTGCCTGAGCGCCCTGGCCGCCGTGGGCCACGAAGCCCCGCTCCGGAGCGTTCGTTTGACCCGGCTCACATGAAAGGTTTGTTCATGCCCCGCCTGTGCATGATCAAGCCACTACTAAAAGAACGCCTTCCGCGGCTATTAAGGAGCGGTACATGCGTAAAGCCATTTTTTTCCTCACGGGACTGATAGCCATGACAGCAAGCTTTCACAGCGCCTTCGCGGCCGCGCCGCAAGCGTCCGCCGCCGGCCAACCGGCCCAGGCCGAAAACGCGGCCGGGGAAACGGTCATGCGCAAACTGCCCAACGGTCTGACCGTGCTCATTAAAGAAGACGACCGTTTTCCCCTCGTATCCTTACGCCTTTACGTGCACGCCGGTTCAGCCTACGAGCGGCCGGATCAGGCCGGCATAAGCCACCTGCTCGAGCACATGGTCTTCAAGGGCACGGAAAAGCGGCCCGGAAGCGCCGTGGCCACGGATGTGGAAAAAACCGGCGGCTACCTGAACGCGGCCACCAGTTTCGACTACACCGTCTACCTTACGGACATGACCAAGGATCACTGGAAGACCGGCCTGGATGTGCTCAAAGACATGGCCTTTCACGCCAGCCTGAACCCGGCCGACCTGGAAGCGGAAAAAGACGTGGTGATCGCGGAACTCAAGCGCGGCGAGGATAACCCCGGCCAGCGCCTTTTCCGCATGATCCAGGAGCAGGTCTTCAAGGGCACGCCCTACGCCGACCCGATCATCGGCTATGAGAAAACCGTACGCGGCGTAAGCCGCGACGACATGCGCGCCTATATCGAGCGCCTGTACCAGCCCCAGTCCATGCTGCTGCTCATCTGCGGCAACGTAAAGCCCGACGAGGCCCTGGCCGAGGCCGAGGCCCGGTTCGGCGATCTCAAGAACACCCGCCCGGTCACGCCGCCGGCGTCCCTGGAAAGCGCGCTCGCGCCCAGAGGTTTCTCCGCCACCGTGGAAGCCGGCCCCTGGCAGAAGGTCCACCTTGCCCTGGCCCTGCCCGTGCCCGGCAGGGGCGACGTGCGCGCGCCCCAGTACGATGTGCTGGCCCAGCTTCTGGGCGGCGACGCCACCTCGCGCTTCTACCGCACCTACAAATACGAAAAACGCCTGGTGGACAGCATATCCGTGGGCAACTACGACCTTGAGCGCCTGGGCGCGTTCTACATCCAGGTCACCCTGGACGCCGACAAACTGCCGGCCTTCTGGGAAGCCTTCAGCAAGGATCTGGCCGGGTTGTCCTCCGCCACCTTCACCCAGGACGAGCTTAACCGGGCCAAGCTGAATATAGAAGACGACCTGTTCCGCTCCAAGGAAACCCTGGCCGGGTACGCCTCCAAGCTCGGCACCTTCGCCTTTTCCGGCGCCGGCGAGCGGGGCGAAAGCAATTATCTGAACGTCGTGCGCGACACCGACCAGCGCGTGCTCACCGATCTGCTTAAAACCACCTTCAGGCCCGACGCCCTGTCCATGGCCGTGCTGCTGCCCGAAGGCGCGCAGCCGCCCCAGGCCGGCAAGGCCGCCCAGGCTTCGGAAAAAGCCCCGGAAAAGAGCGCGGACAAGCAAGCGGCGGAAAAAGGCGCGGACAAGCAGGCAAATGCCGCCTCCCCCTCTTCCCCCTCCTCGGCGGACCAGTGGAAAGTCTGGCTCACCAACACCCTGTCCGCCAAATGGAAAAGCCCGGACGCCGGCAAAACCCGCGCCGCCCAGGCCGGCAAAGCCGGCGGTCCGGAAATTATCGACCTCGGCCAGGGCCGCACCCTGATCCTCACGCCCGACACCACCCTGCCGTACGTGGCCGTCACCATGACCTTTTCCGGCGGCGACAGCCTGCTGACCGAAAAAGACCAGGGCCTGGCCGCCTTTACCGCCAGCCTGCTCTCCAAAGGCACGAAAAAACTCAGCGCCACGGCCATGGAAGACTACCTGGCCGACCGGGCCGCTTCCTTTTCCGCCAGCACCGGCAAGCAGGGCTTTTCCGTCAACATGAACTTCCCGGCCCGCTTCACCGCCGACATGTTCGATTTTTTGCAGTCCAGCCTCGTCACCCCGGCCATGAAAGACGACGAAGCCTCCCGCGTGAGCGAAAACCAGGTGGCCGCCATTACCTCGCGCGAAGACCAGCCCACCGGCCTGGCTTTTCGCCGCATGTTCCCCTTCCTGTTCGGCGATCATCCCTACGGTTTCCTCCAACTGGGCGAAAAAGACCGCGTGGCCGCCTTTACCGCCAAAGACGCCAAGGAGTTCTGGCGCGAACAGACCTTACGCCCCTGGGCCCTGTCCGTGTGCGGCGCCTACGACAAGGACGCCATCCTGGCGGCCGTGAAAAAGCTGCCCGTGCCGGCCAAAAAGGAAAAAACCGTGGACGCCCCCTCCTGGGGCAAAACAAAAGAACTGGACCTCAAACTCCCCGGCCGCCAGCAGGCCCACCTGCTCATGGTCTTTCCCACCGTGGGCTACGGCAACCCGGATGAAGCCGGCCTCGACCTTTTGCAGAACATCCTGGCCGGGCAAAGCGGCCTTTTGTTCCGCGACCTGCGCGACAAGCAAAGCCTTGGCTACTCAGTGACCGCCTTTCCCTGGAAAAGCGCCAAAGCCGGCGCCCTCATCTTCTACATAGGCACCGAGCCCGGCAAACTGCCCCAGGCCGAAGCCGGATTCAGAAGCGTGATCAAAGAGCTCCACAACGAACTCCTGCCTGCGGAAGAACTGGAACGCGGCAAAAACCAGATACGCGGCGACTACTACCGCGAACACCAAAGCCTGGCCTCGCGCGGCTCCGAAGCCGCCGCCCTCACCATCCTCGGTCTGCCCCTCGACTACGCCCGCAACATGGTCGACAAATCCCAAACCATCGACGCCAAAACCCTCCAGGAACTCGCCCGCAAGTACCTGCAGCCGGACAAGGCGTATATGGTGGTGGTGAAGCCTTAGAGCATTTCAACTTTAAAATTGTATATAACCAGAAGACTTGAACCAGCCCTGGGCATCGCTTGCAGAAACACGGTCCAGGGCTTTTCCAACTCCTGCAAAGAGGTCTTCATGGGTTCTGGATTTTATGCCTC
>JAVBOI010000047.1:0-5749 GCA_031550695.1 Desulfovibrio sp.
CCCCCCCCGGGTGCGGCCGGGCGGGCGCGGTCGGCCGGGGGGGCGCCGGGGCCCCCCCCCCCACCCCGCCGGGGGAAACCCTTTCCCCCGGACCCCCTCGTTGTCCGATGCCGGCCGCTTGCGGAGCGGTTCAGGGCCGGACGAGGGAGAAGGGGGCGCGCAAATGCCGTCGCATTTCGTGGTTCTGGATGTGGAAACCAGGCGCTCCGCCGCGGAGGTGGGCGGCTGGCACCGGGCCGACCGCATGGGCGTGAGCGTGGCCGTGCTGTATGATTCGCGTTCGGGCACCTTCACTTCCTACCAACAGGAAGAAGTGCCGGAACTGGCCCGCGTGCTGGCCCTGGCCCCGCTGGTGGTGGGCTTTAATCTGCTGCGCTTCGATTATGCCGTGCTTGAGCCGCACGCGCCGGGTTTTTCGTTTCGCGGCCTGCCCACCCTGGACATGCTGATCAAGGTTCACGAGCAGCTTTCCTACCGCCTGTCCCTGGACAACCTGGCCAGGGCCACGCTCGGCGCGGCCAAAGGCGCGGACGGCCTGCAAGCCCTGCAATGGTGGAAAGAGGGCCGTTTGGCCGAAATAGAAGAATACTGCCGCCGGGACGTGGCCCTGACCCGCGATTTGTATCTGTACGGCCGGGAACACGGCTATCTGCTGTTCACCAACAAGGCCGGGCAGGCGGTGCGGGTGCGGGCCAACTGGTAAAAAAGTCAACAGAGTCAATTTTGAAGTTGCCCAAGATGAATATTGCCTCCGGCGGCCAAAGGGGGTGACCCCCTTTGGAATCCCCATTTGGGGGCGGGGTGTAGCGGATAATTGTAAGGCTGATCTGCGGCCGTAAACACAAGAGGGGGATATCATGGCAAAGGTGTTAATCGTCAACAGCAGCTTCCGGAAGAACAGCAACTCCAGCGAGTTGGGGCTGCGCGTGGCCGAAGGGGCGCGCAACAAGGGGCACGAGGTTACGGTCGTCGACATCAGCCGCCTGCGCATCGAGCCCTGTAGGGGCTGCGAAGGCTGCCACCAGCCCAAAAGCAAGGGCTGCGTGGTCAAAGACGACATGCAGCCCCTGTTCCCCCTGGTGCGCGAGGCCGACGTCATCATCTACGCCTCGCCGGTATACTGGTTTACCCTGGGCGGCCAGATAAAGCAGTTCATCGACCGTTGTTATTCCGTGGCCGTATTGCCCGAGCACAAGGAACCGAGCCCGTTCGCGACCAAAAAGCTCGGCCTGGTAATGGCCTACGGCGACGAAGACCCCTTCAATTCCGGTTGCGTCAACGCCCTGCGCTCCGTGCAGGATACCTGCCTGTTCACCGGGGCGACCTGGGCCGGGGCCGTGTACGGAAGCGCCACCGCTCCCGGCGAAATCAAGAACAACGCGGCCCTGATGGAAAAGGCCGTGAAGTTCGGGGAGTCATTATGAGGGTTGTCCTGAGGAAATACAAAAAGAGCCGGTCCCCCGCGCGGGGAGCCGGCTCTTTTTGTATTGTCGTCGGATGCGGGCGAAGGGGCACCGCCCAGAGGTGTTACATTGGAGTATTATTCCTCGTCGTCCACGAATATATGAAAGCACTTCTTGCCGTCGAAAGCGATTTGCACCGAACCGTCCAAAAATTCCACCAGGCCGTCGCCGTTCAAATCGATGAAATACCCGTTCATATTTTCAAGCTGGGTTTTCTTGTCCTCGGGTTCTTCATTATATCCGGTGCTGTACGAGGGGAATGCCTTGCCTTCAAAGTGCAGGGCGCCCACATACGTATCCCTGCCCTCGTCTTTTTTGTAGACAAAGCGCATCTCCAGTTTTTTGCCCTGGGCGTTTGTGGCGGTAAAACTGACCCGGTTTCCCGAGTCCGAAACGGTCCTTCCGGTTGGCATAAAGATGGTTTTGCTGGAAGGCAGCCGGCCAATCACCGGCCCCGTGTAGTTTTTCGCCCCGGCCGCGAGCTCGATCTTGCGGAACTTCGCGCTGAGTTCCATGCCGTCCATGTCGGTGCAGTCATACTTGATGTATTCCACTTCCGCCGTGGCGATTTTCGTGCCGTCGGGGGCGTGGAAAACCAGGGCCAGGCCAACGGGCAGCAACTCGCTGACCGCAACCAGGGTTTCGTCGTCGCTCTTGCGTTCCACGCATCCATACTCTGCTTCGCGGGCGTCCTTGCCATGCACCAAAACAGGGCGTTTTTCAAAGGACAGCCATTTTCCCTGGCCGTAAACGCCGGGAAACGAGGCCCAGCCGTCCCAGCGTCCCGCTTTGGCCTCTTTTGCGGAGATATACCCGATCACCAGGGGATCGTAGACGGTTGTGTCATCAGAGGCGGCCAAGGCCGGAAGGGCGGCGGCCAGCATCAAGAGGGCGGCCATGCATGCGATACGGCAGTAATGCGTCATTTTTTCCTCCCCTTTTTGAAGTCGTCTCTTGTTTTTCCCGCTACGCTACACCCCGGCCGGCCGCCCCAGCGGGGGCAGGGCGGATTCCAGGGCGCGGGCCACGGCGATGATGCCGCTTTCGTCAAAGGCGCGGCCCATGATCTGCATGCCCACGGGCAGGCCGGAATCCGCGCCCAGGCCCACGGGCAGGGACAGGCCGGGCAGCCCGGCCAGGTTGAGGCCGAGGGTGAGCAGGTCCATCTTGTAGGCGGTGAGGGGATCGCGGGTAAAGGCGCCGAACTTCCAGGCCGTGACGGCGCAGGCCGGGGCGAGCAGGGCGTCGCACTGGGCCAGCGCCCGCTCGAAGTCTTCCAGAATCAGGCGGCGCACTTTGGAGGCCTTGGTGTAGTAAGCGTCGTAGTAGCCGGAAGACAGGGTGTAGGTGCCGAGCAGAATGCGGCGTTTCACTTCCTCGCCGAATCCGTGGGAGCGCGAGGCCACGTAGGTGTCGATCAGGCTGTCGTTCTTGCCCTGGCGCTGGCCGAAGCGCAGGCCGTCAAAGCGGGCCAGGTTGGTGCTGGCCTCGGCCGAGGCCAGAATGTAGTAGGCGGCCACGCCGTAAGGCAGGTGGGGCAGGGACAGTTCCTTTACCGTGGCCCCCAGGGCGCGGGCCTTGTCCACGGCGGCGCGGCAGGCGGCCTGCACTTCCGGCGACAGGCCTTCGCGCCAGTATTCGTCCGGCAGGCCCAGGGTAAGGCCGGCCAGGGGCGCGGCCGGGTCTTTGGCCGGCGCGGGCGCGGCGTAATCCGGCACGGCCAGGTCGGCGCACTGGGCGTCTTTGGGGTCGTGCCCGGCAATGATTTTGAGCAGCAGGGCGCAGTCATCCACGGTCCTGGCCAGGGGGCCGACCTGATCGAACGAACTGCCGTAAGCGATGGCGCCGTGGCGCGACACGCGGCCGTAGGTGGGCTTGATGCCCACGCAGCCGCACAGGGCGGCCGGCTGGCGGATGGAGCCGCCCGTGTCCGAACCCAGGGAGCCGAAGGCCTGGCACGCGGCCGTGGAAGCGGCCGAGCCGCCGCTGGAACCGCCGGGAACGCAGTCCAGGTTCCAGGGGTTGGCCGTGGCGGCAAAGGCGGAAAATTCCGTGCTCGAGCCCATGGCGAACTCGTCCAGGTTGGTCTTGGCCAGGATGATGGCCCCGGCTTCCTTCAAACGGCGCACCACAAAGGCGTCGTAGGGCGGGACAAAGTTTTCCAGCATGCGCGAGGCGGCCGTGGTGCGCACGCCCTTGGTGCAGAACACGTCCTTAAGGGTAAGCGGCACGCCCCACAGGGGCGGGCGCGGGCCCGAGGCGCAGCTTTTTTCCAGGGCTTTGGCGTCGGCGCGGGCCTCGTCGGCGCACACGGTGATGCAGGCGTGCAGTTTGGGCTCCGTGGACGCGATGCGCTCCAGGCAGGCGTCCACCAGTTCGGTGGGGCGGATTTCGTCACGGGCCAGTTTGTCGCGAACCTGGCAAAGGGAAAGGGAGAGTGGCGATGTCATAAGTCTATCCTGATGCTGGGGCGAAAAACGCTCAGATTACCGGGGGAACGGCGAAAAAGGTCTGTTGCCGCTTGGGGGCGTTGGCCAAAATTTCCTCGGCCGTGAGCAGCTTTTCGGCCGCGTCCGGGCGGGGCGGGGCGACGTGCCGGCGCAGAAGCGAGTACAAGGGCTCCACGCCCTCGGTGTCCACCTGGTTGAGGACATCCATGTATTTGACCACGGCGTCGAGTTGCGAGGCGATGCGCGTGACGCGCTCCTCGGGGCTTTCCTGCTCCGCGTGGGCGGAAGTGACGGAAAGATCCAGACGGCACAAGGCGGCGGTGGCCAGAACCTGTTCTTTGCTGACTGACATGGGAACTCCAAAGGATGCGGAAGGGCGGCCGCGCGAGCAAGGGGTTGCGCTACGCGGGCGAAAGAAGTGATGTACCGTATAGCCTTTTGATACTCAAGCGTTGTTTTTGCGCGGCCGAAAGCTTGCCTTTTTTCCCGTTTTGGGGAAAATGGCGGCGCGAGACGTATCAGTCATGCGTGAAAAAATTCAAGTCGATCTGATCATGAGTGTGGGCAGCAGTTGCCGGGCCGCAAGGAATTTGCAAGACAATTCCTTGCGCTATCTTGCGTCGCCCCTGGACTGGATGTGCTGCTACAGTCTGGAAACCGTGCTGGCGCTCTTTCAATCCGGGTTCGAGAGCTTTTTTGCCAACCGGGAGCGCGTTCCCGGCAGGTACTACAGCCACCAGCACGTGCGCGACCTGGACACGGGCATGGAGTCGCTGCACCATTTTCCGCACGGCGCGGATATAGACGCGTTTTACGAATCGGATTTCAAGCCGACAATGAAACGCCGCTTCCGCGCCCTTGACGCGCTGCTGAAAAAATCGCGTCACGTGCTTCTGCTCTGCAACCGCGACGAAGATCGCGAGCAGGTCGTCGATTTTCTGCTTCGTTTCAGCGCGCTTTACGCCTGCAAGTTCACCATGATCAACATCCGCAACACCTATCCGGAAAACCGCCACGCCGTGCATGTGCACGAGGTGTCCGACCGCTGCGCGCTTATCGAGCACTGCTTTTGCGACGTGCACCCGAAAAGCGGCCACGAGTTCGATCATTCCGACTGGTGGACGGGCAATGCCGACAAATGGGCCGAGGTGTTGTCCGGGGTGGAATACACAAGGATGGCGCGGTTTCGCTTTGCGTTGCGCGGAATGAAACGCTCCCTTGTGCGGGCGTGGGACGCGGCCGTCGAATCGTTTTCAAGTCGCCTTCGTCAGCGCGCCTCTCTTTCAGAGTAAATTCATTTTGATTTGCCCAAGAACAATATTGCCCCCGGCGGCCACAGGGGGCCGTGGGCACAGGCTCTGTGTGAACCCCTTTGGAAACCCCACTAGAGCATTTCACGAATGAAATGAGTGAATTGCTCTGCAAGGATTTGTCCTCAAATCCTTGCCGCGAAAGAGGCGTAGGCGGGCCTGGTCCGCCGTTAAGCGACTCTTTCAAGCGTTAATTGCTCTAGAGCATTTCAACTTTGAAATTGTTCACCTGAGCCTGCCAAAAAAAAAGGGGTTTCCAAAGGGGTTCAACCCCTTTGGCCGCCGGAGGCAATACTACTCTTGGACAATTTCAAAATTGATTTGCTCTAAGAGAGCCCCTTACAAAGCGGAACTATCGCGTATCCGCTTTGTAAGGGGCTCCATTATAAAAAGGTTTGAAGGAGAAGGATGGGGGTTTGGTTGAAGAAAGAGGAAAATTTCATCAAAAGTATCATCTTTCTTCACACAAAATCTTATTCACCCAACTTCTTCTTCATGATCTCTATCTCGTCTTTATAGAGCTGGT
>JAVBOI010000027.1:0-58954 GCA_031550695.1 Desulfovibrio sp.
TAGGCACGCCGCCAGCGTTCAATCTGAGCCAGAATCAAACTCTCCAGTTAATAATTTAACCTTCAAGTTGACCTACTTAAGATCAACTCTAGCTGAATCTCAATTTCAATCCACTCACTCTTCACTTGTCAAAGAACCGAAAGAAGCCCGCCTCAGGAACTTCTCCCGCCTCGAGAAATCAGGGGGGGGCTGACTCAGCCGCAGCCGACGTTAAGCGCCGTGCCGCACACCCTCTTCCCTCATGCGGGAAAGATACTATGCGCGAACATTGAGGGTTACGTCAACTACTTTTTTCGAAGAGCATGCTCACTTTTTATTTAGTCCTTACTTTCATTAGAAATCTTTTTAGGTTTGCCCATAGCCAAACAAAATACGCGGCAAACAATAGAAAAAAGCCGCTTTTCGCAAGAACCGGCATTTGGCGCCGGGCCGGAGCAAAAAACGGCTCTGAAAATCCGCCTCTCAATTCTTCTTTATGGGCAGGCCTTCATTCCTCTTCCCCGAACTGGGTGGCAATGGCCGCGAACTTGTCCCTGATTTCGACAAAGGCCTTTACCACATCCGGGTCGAAATGGGTGCCGCTGCCGGCCTCGATAATCTTTACCGCCTCTTCGTGTGGCACGGCTTCCTTATAGATACGCTTGGTGATCAGAGCGTCGTAAACGTCCGCGATGGCCATGAGCCTTGCCGACAGCGGGATGACCTCGCCGGCAAGGCCCTGCGGGTAGCCGGAACCGTCCCACTTTTCATGATGCGAGTATGCGATATCGCGCGCGGCGCACAGGAAGCTTTCCGGGGCATCCAGGGTCTTTTCCGCCGCGATGATGGCATCCCGGCCGTAAATAGTATGCCGCTTCATTTCTTCGAATTCGTCCGGCGTCAGCCGTCCGGGCTTCAGCAAGATGCGGTCCGGCACGCCGACCTTGCCAATATCGTGCAACGGCGCCGACTTATAGAGAGTCGCGATAAACTTGTCGTCAAGCTCCGCGCCGTAACGTTCATGCTTCTTCAGACAGACGGCCAGTTCCCGCATGTAATGCTGCGTGCGGCGAATGTGGTGGCCGGTGTCGTTATCCCGCGTTTCCGCCAGCGAAGCCATGGCAATGATGATGGCGTCCTGCAGGGCCGCGAGTTGGCGCGTGCGTTGCTCCACCTGCTCTTCCAACACCTCGTTCTGCTGCTCCAGCGACTTTCTGGCGTGTTGCAACGCCAGGTGCGTATGTACGCGCGCCATGAGAATGGGCGGAACGATGGGCTTGGTGATATAATCCACCGCGCCCAGTTCAAACCCTTTGGTTTCATCGCCTTCCTGGGTTTTGGCCGTCAGAAAGATGATCGGTATATGCTCGGTGGCCGGATCGGCCTTAAGCTGACGACAGACCTCGTAACCGTCTATCTCCGGCATCATGATGTCGAGAAGAATCAGGTCCGGATGCGGCTCCGCCCTGGCAATCTTGAGCGCCTTGACGCCGTTGGTGGCAACCTTGTTTTTATACTGCTCGCCAAGCAGCGAGCAGAGCAAGGTGATATTGTCCGGCGTATCGTCAACTACCAGTATTGTGGATTTTCCTGTCGGCTGCTCCACACTTCCCCCTATAAAAAGCCCTGTCCGCGTGCGGGCCAAGGCAACACGCGCTTTTGATCAAGAAGGCCGGCGGAATTCCACCCGCGCAGCCCGACATTTTTTATCCCGTCTCACCCCTGAGAAGAGGGATACGCACATAAACTTTGCAGGAATATAAGTGTACTTTACCACTTTGGCAACTTTTTTCAACGAAGAGAATATGATCCCCGGCAAGTTGCGAAGGCGTAAAGCCCGCCCGCTCAACCTTGACGCCGGGAAAAGGCGGGGATATTGCAAAGGACTATTTGACCCGAATATGACGAATACCGAGAACCGGTTCCGCCCCGGAACAGACAAGGACGATATCATGAAGGTAGCTCTGACCAATGACGACGGCATCCATGCCGTTGGCCTGCGGGCCATTTACCACGCCCTGCTGGAAGCCGGACACGAGGTGGAGGTGATCGCGCCCATGACGGAACAATCCGCCGTGGGACACTCCATCACCATTCACGGGCCTTTGCGGGTCAAAAAAGTCACGGAAGAAGCGTTTGTCGGCTACGGCATTTACGGAACACCCACGGACTGCGTCAAGCTCGGCATAGGCGAACTGCTGGCCGGACGGCCCGATATCGTGGTTTCCGGCATCAACGCCGGGGCCAACGTCGGCCCGGACATCCTGTATTCCGGCACGGTGGCCGCGGCCACGGAAGCCGCACACCTGGGTTTTCCGGCCCTGGCCGTGTCGCATGACTCGTTCAAGCCTTCTGATTTGCGCGATCACGCCCGCTACGCCGTTGCCCTTATGGAGCGCATTCCCTGGCCGGATATGCCCCCCCGCCGCGTCATGAACCTCAACCTGCCCGATCGCCCGACGGATCAGTTCCAGGGTCTGCGCCTCTGCCACCAGACCTCGGCCATCTGGAAGGACTGGTACTACCGCCGCGAAGATCCGCGGGGCAATCCCTACTGGTGGCTGGACGGGACCATTCCGCCGGACAGGGTCTCTTCCGGTTCGGACAGAGGCCTGCTGACCGACGGCTGGGCCACCCTCACGCCCCTGAAGTTCGATTTCACGGACACGCAGACGCTGGAAAAAATGCGTGAACTACTTTAGAGCGGATTCATTTTGAAGTTGCCCGAGAATTGTATTGCCTCCGGCGGCCAAAGGGAGTGATCCCCTTTGGAAACCCCTTTTGGTGGGGCAAACTCAAGTGAATACTCTCAAACGTAAAACGCTCTAAATCGGTTTTTCCGCCGGAGAAAGGACCAGGTCCGGGGCTGTTCCCATGCGGCACGATTTCGTGTATGCTTTCCGCGCGGAACGCCATGTTTCCAATCTCCATTCCCACAAGCGAAAAACAGCCTTACAGGCGTCATATTCATACTTACCTCTTGCCAAGCCCTATCCTCAGGAGAACCGACATGCCCCTTATCGGCCCCAAAGCCATGTTTGAAAGAGCCTACAAGGAAGGCTTCGCCATTGGCGCGTTCAACGTCAACAATATGGAAATCATCCAGGGAATCATGGAGGCGGGCGCGGCGGAAAAGTCGCCCCTGATCCTTCAGGTTTCCGCCGGGGCCCGCAAATACGCCGGCCAGAACTATATTGTCAAACTCATTGAAGCCGCGCTGAAGGACACCGACCTGCCCGTGGTGCTGCACCTTGACCACGGCCCGGACTTTGAGCTTTGCAAGGCCTGTATCGACGGCGGCTTCACCTCGGTCATGATTGACGGCTCGCACCTGCCCTATGAAGAAAACATCGCCGTGACCAAAAAGGTGGTGGAATACGCCCACCCCCGCAACGTCTGGGTGGAAGCCGAACTCGGCCGCATTGAAGGCGTTGAGGACGACGTGGTGGCGGAAAAAACCATCTACACCGACCCGGACCAGGCCGTGGACTTTGTCAAGCGCTCCGGCTGCGACTCCCTGGCCATTGCCATTGGCACCAGCCACGGCGCGTACAAGTTCAAAGGCGACGCCAAGCTGGACTTTGACCGCCTGGAAACTATCACCAAAAAACTGCCCGGTTTCCCGCTGGTGCTGCACGGTTCTTCCAGCGTGCCCCAGGAATTCGTGGAAATGTGCAACAAGTACGGGGGCAAAGTCGGCGGCGCCCGCGGCGTGCCCGAAGACTTGCTGCGTAAAGCCGCCACCTTTGGCGTGTGCAAAATCAACATCGACACCGACATCCGCCTGGCCATGACGGCGTCCATACGCAAGCATTTTGCCGAAAAGCCCGAGGACTTCGACCCGCGCGCCTACTTGAAGCCCGCCCGCGAGGCCGTCAAACAAATGGTGCAGATAAAAATCAAGACGGGGGTGGGGGGAGCCGCCACGGGTAAACCCGACATTGCCCGCGGCGGGCGGGCCTACCGGCCCGCGCGCGGCGGAAACAAAATCCGGAGCGCGGGCTCCGCTTTGCCGGCAACCGTCAGAGCAGCGCTTCAAAAATATTTCGTTTGACCAAATACCAACGTCCATCTTTATTTTTTCAGGAGGAATCCCATGCCTGTCAGCGTTGGCCTTAACGGTTTCGGCCGGATCGGGCGCTATTTGTTGCGGCTTCTCGCCGACGATCCAGACGTACGGATCACGGCCATAAACGCCAGGGCCGACAACGCCTCTCTGGCCCACCTTTTCAGGTATGATTCCGTTCACCGCACCTTTGCCGGCACGGTGGAAGCCAACGAGGCCGGCTTTCTGGTCAACGGCAACCAGGTGACCGTCACCCGCGATCCCATGGGCCAGTGGCGCTGGGGCGATCTTGGCGTGGATATGGTGGTGGAAAGCACCGGCACCCTGAAAGACGGGCCGGGACTGGCGAAACATATTGCCTGCGGCGCGAAAAAATCCATCATCAGCGCCCCGGGCAGCAACGTGGACATCACCATCGTCATGGGCGTGAACCACGAAAACTACAACCCCGCCGAACACCACATTATCTCCAACGCCTCCTGCACCACCAACTGTCTTGCCCCGCCGGTCAAAATTCTGCACGAAACCTTCGGCATCCGCCACGGCCTCATGACCACCATCCACTCCTACACCATGAGCCAGCGCATTCTTGACGGGTCGCACAAAGACCTGCGTCGGGCCCGCGCCGCCGCCGTGTCCATGATCCCCACCACCACCGGCGCGGCCAAGGCCATCGCCCTGGTCATTCCCGAGTTGCGCGGCAAGCTGGACGGCATGGCCGTGCGCGTGCCCACCCCGGACGTGTCCCTGGTGGACCTGACCTGCGAACTGGACCGCGACACCAGCGCCGAGGAAGTAAACGCCGTGCTCAAGGAAGCCGCCAACGGCGTCATGAAAGGCTACATGGGCTACACCGAGGAACCGCTGGTATCCTGCGACTTTATCGGCAGCACCTTTGGCGGCGTGGTGGACGCGGCCTGTACCCACGTGGTCAACCGCCGCATGCTCAAACTGGTAATCTGGTACGACAACGAAGCCGGCTTCACCAACCAGCTCGCCCGGTTATTGCGTATGTTGGGCAAAAGCCTGTAAGGAAACGTTGATTTTTTCCGTTTGGCGTCGTTGCTCCCCTTTTTTCAAGAGGGGCAGGCCAGAAGAGGCCAGCCCCTCTTGAAAAAAGACTCGCGCCTAGAGCAATTAACGCTTGAAAGAGTCGCTTAACGGCGGGCAAGGCCCGCCTACGCCTCTTTCGCGGCCAAACGAAAAACTCAACGTTTCCCGCGTTGCGGTGCAATGTAAGAGAAGAGAAAAAAGAAGAAAAGCGAGAAACAGATGATGTAGCCCGGTAATTCCGGGCCGTTCGTTTTTAGCCGGGGCGCTCGTGAAGAGGCTGCGCAACAGAAACGAGAGATATTGAGATAAGGAAGAACAGTGGCACGGGAAACACAACGGCGCTTGCCGTCACTGCCCATTCCGGCAGCAACTTCAGCCGGGAGCCACACAGGGGGAAAAACTCCCGCGCTTCCGGTCAGTCAATAAACCCAACTAAAAAGTTTTGAAGGAGAGGGATGGGGGTCCGGGGAAAGGGAGAGGAAACTTTTACAAAAGTTTCCTCTCCCTTCCCCCGGCCGCCGGAGGCATTTTCCCCCTTCGCCCTACTCCGCCCAGCGCAGGAGGCCGAGGGAGTGGGAGGAAGGCAGCAGGGGGTGCACGGGGATGGCGCGCACGGTAAAGCCGAATCGTCCGGGCTCGGCCGCGTTCAGCGTGCCTTTGTAGAGCTGCCAGCCGTCCGTGGGATCGCCTTCCGGCGCCATGGGGACCAGCAGCCTCTTGGCAAAGGTGTTGTCCTGGCTGAGCTGGCCGACGTAGATTTCCAGGCGCACGTATTCGGCCGGGATGGAGGCCAGAAAGACTTTGGCGGTTACGGTGACGGTCTGGCCCACGTAGAGGGTGTCTTCCTTGACGGTTTCCACGTTGCCCACTTTGAGTTCGCCCCACTTGGTCATGATATCCATACGCCAGGCGGAGAGCTCGCGGGCTGGAGCGAAGTTGTCGCGGTAGAGATTCTGGTGGTTGCGGCAGGCCGGAACATAGGATGTTTCCACGTAATCCTGCACCATACGGTGCGAGTGGAAGCGCGGCCCGAACTCGACAAGGGCGGCCTTCATGCGGGACACCCAGGCTGTGGGCAAGTTGCCGCGCCCGCGCTCGTAAAAGTCGGGGATAATTTCCGATTCCAGCACCTTGTAGAGGGTTTGCAGCTCTACCGCATCCTGATAGTCGGGGTCGTCGTAGTCCTCGCCTTTGCCGATGGCCCAGCCCAGGCTGTTGTCCGGCTTCCAGGCCTCGTCCCACCAGCCGTCAAGGGTGCTGAACTGGAGCACGCCGTTGAACATGGCTTTCATACCGCTGGTGCCGCAAGCTTCCAGGGGCCGGCGCGGGTTGTTCAACCACACGTCGCAGCCGGAGATGAGGTGGGCGGCTATTTCCATGTCGTAGTCTTCGATAAAGACCATGTTCATGCGGTATTCCGGCTGGCGGCACAGGGTGATGATTTCCTTCATCAGCTGTTTGCCGCCGTTGTCCTGCGGGTGGGCTTTGCCGGCAAAGATGAACTGCACCGGCCGTTGCTTGTCGCTGACCACGCGCAGCAGGCTGTCCAGATCTTCCATGATCAGGCGGGCACGCTTGTAGGTGGCGAAACGCCGGGCAAAGCCGATGGTCAGGGCTTCGGGATCAAGAATGGTGTCCACGCCCTGCAATTCGCGGGATCTGGCGCCCTGGGACTGTAGCTGGGCGTACATGCGCTGGCGCACAAAATCCACCAGGCGAGCCCGCAATCGTTCATGGGTGCGCCACAGTTCCACATCGGGGATGTTGGCGGCCATGCGCCACACGCGCGGGCAATCCACGTCCTCGCGCCAAGTGGCGCCGAGGTAGCGGTCGTACAGACGGCCCATGTCCGGGGCCACCCAGGTGGGGCCGTGCACGCCGTTGGTAATGGCGCCGATGGGCACATCGTCAATGGGGAACTGCGCCCAGATTTTGTGCCACATTTTTCGAGATACCTTGCCGTGCAGCAGCGACACGCCGTTGTTGAAGCGGGACAGGCGCAGGGCCAGTACGGTCATGCAGAAGTCTTCGCTGTCGTCGTGGGGCACTTCGCGGCCAAGGGCCATAAAGACCTTGAAGGCCAGGCCCATGTCGCGGGCGTAGGGTTCGAAATACTGCTGCATGAGCGCGGGCGGAAAACGGTCGTTGCCCGCCGGCACCGGGGTATGCGTGGTGAAAATGCTGCCCGAGGCCGCCACTTCCACGGCCACTTCAAAGGGAAGCTGGTTTTCCTTCATCAGCAGGCGAACGCGTTCCAGGCCGGCAAAGGCGGAGTGCCCTTCGTTCATATGAATGACCTGCGGCTTTAAGCCAAGCACTTCCAAGGCCTTTATGCCGCCGATGCCGAGCAGAATTTCCTGCCACAGGCGCATTTCCAGGTTGCCGCCGTAGAGTCGGGCCGTGATGGTGCGGAAATCCGGCGGGTTTTCCGGAATATTGGTGTCAAGCAGGTACAGGCTGATGCGGCCGACCTTGGCCTCCCATATCTGGGCGGCCAGGGGGCGCTCGCCGATGGCCAGGTGAACTTTGGCCGCCTCGCCGGTGGGGGTGCAGGCCACCTGCATGGGCATCTGCTCAAAATCGTAGTCCGGGTAACGTTCCTGCTGCCAGCCGTCCGGGGTCATGTACTGGCGGAAATAGCCCTGGGCGTAAGCCAGACCGATACCGCACAGGGGCACGTTCAGGTCGCTGGCCGATTTCAGGTGGTCGCCGGCAAGAATGCCCAGGCCGCCGGAATAAATGGGCAGGCAAAGGCTGACGCCGAACTCAAGGCTGAAATAAGCAATGGCGGGCGAGCCAGAGGGGGTGTCTTCAAACTTGTAAGGCGAGGGCGCGGCCAGATAGCGGCTCAGCGTATTGACCTGCATGGCCAGGCGGTCTTTGTAGTAGGTATCGTCGGCCAGGGCGTCGTAGCGCTCTTGCGGCACATGGTTCAGCATCCAAACCGGGTTCTTGTAACTGTCGCTCCAGAGTTTCGGATCGATATCGGAAAAGAGCGCTTCAATGTCATTATTCCAGGCGAACCAGTAGTTGTGCGCCAGAAACCAGAGGGGTTCAAGCGAGGGCGGGAGCTTGGGAATAATGGAAAATACGCGTAATGGCTGCATAGGCTCTCCTCGACAGATGGCCGTACCATGGCTCGTTCGGGTTAACGCTGTCCGGAACCGGCAGGGAACCGGGGCGGCATCAGTGGGCGGACGTTTTTATTTTCAGGCAAATAAAAAACGGGCTATGGCGGGTCTGTGTTTTATTTATCTGAAAAATCAAAATATTTTGTAAAAAAGTCAAAACAGAGCGGCATGGCCGGACCTTTGACTTGGAACGCGTACCGGAGTAAGCCAAGAAGGCCGACCCATTGTCCGCCGATGTCACGCGTCCGCAACTTCCGACGTTTGGCGCCGCGCGTCATGCCTTTCGTCGTTGCGGGAAGATCGTTCTTCTTTCGTGGAAGAAGGGCGCGGCAACATTCCCTGCGCCCGCATCCGGCCGGACAGGGAATCCTATTTTTTCTACTTTCCGTATTCTTTCACAGGAGCGCCTTCGTGACAAGTGTTTCTCCATCAAAGAGCATTGTTAATGTCTTTTTTTTCCGGAACGCCGCCGATATTTACGGCGCGGACGGATTGAAGCCCTCCACCGGAGGCGCCGTGGGCGTTGACCTGCGCGCCTGCCTCGAGCGGGAGGAAAACCTTGTCATCCCGCCGGGAGAGCGACGACCCGTGCCGGCCGGCATCGCCGTCGAGCCGCTTGCGCCCGGTATTGCCGGCTTTGTCTATTCCCGCAGCGGCCTTGGCGCGGTAAAAGGCCTGACAGTGGCCCAGGGAGTGGGCGTTATCGACCCCGACTATCGCGGGGAGATCACCGTGTTCCTGCTGAACACCGGCACGGAAAGCTACACCGTGCAACAAGGGGAACGCGTCGCCCAGCTCATTTTCCAGCCATGCGTCCGGCCCGGGTTCACCCCCGTGGCCGCCTTGAGCCAAACCGGCCGGGGAGCCGGAGGGTTCGGCCACACCGGCACCACTGAATAGAGCGCGCCATTTCTTATCAGAGTAAATTCATTGTGAAGTTATCCAAGAATAGTATTGCCTCCGGCGGCCAAAGGGGGCCGGGGGCACAGGCTCTGTGTGAACCCCTTTGGAAACCCCATTTTTGCGTGGCGGTCTTGGTGGGCAACCTCAAAGTGAATTTGCTTAAAAAAACAACCTGGAACGGCGGCCGCGCGCGAACACGCCCCGCCGCCGGCCTCACCCATACGGAGCACGACCATGAGCAGCGCATTCGAGACCATAAAGAGCGAAGAAGAAAAATTGCTGATGAAAACCTATGCCCGCTATCCCCTCGCCATTGCCCGGGGGCGGGGCAGCCGGCTGTGGGACTGCGACGGCAAGGAATACGTCGATCTGCTCGCCGGCATCGCCGTAACCGGCCTTGGCCACTGCAACGAGGAACTGGCCGAAACCATGGCCGCCCAGGCGCGCAAACTCATCCACGTCAGCAACCTTTTTTATCAGGAAGAACAGCTCACCCTGGCCAGACGCCTGCTGGCCACCGCCCATTTCGGCAAGGTCTTTTTCTGCAACTCCGGGGCCGAAGCCAACGAAGCCGCCATCAAACTGGCCCGGCGTTACCAGCAGCGCGTGAAAAACAAAGACGCCTACGAAGTAATCACCTTTGAAGGCTGCTTTCACGGCAGAACTCTGGCCACGGTGGCCGCCACCGGCCAGGCCCGTTTCCAGGACGGCTTCGCGCCCATGCCTGAAGGATTTACGCAAATTGCCTGGGGCGATGCGGCCGCCCTGGAAGCCGCCATCAGCGGCAAAACCGCGGCCGTGCTGCTGGAAATGGTCCAGGGCGAAGGCGGCATCCGCCCGGTGACGCTGGAATTCGTCCAGGCCGTGGCCCGCATCTGCCGGGAAAAGGACATCCTGTTCATGGTCGACGAAGTTCAGGCCGGGCTCGGCCGTACCGGCAGATGGTGGGCCTTCCAGCACTTCGATATCCGGCCGGATGTGCTCACCGTGGCCAAATCCCTGGCCAACGGCCTGCCCATGGGCGCCATGATGGCCGTTGACGAAGTGGCCAAAGGCTTTGTGGCCGGCAGCCACGCCACCACTTTCGGCGCCGGAGCCCTGGTCTCCGCGGTGGCGGAAAAAATGCTGGCCATCATGGAACGCGACAAGCTGGTGGAACACGCCGGCAGCCTTGGGGCCTGGGCCATGGAGCGTTTTCGGGCCATCGGCCGGAAATACCCCGGCACCATTGCCGAAGTGCGCGGCCTGGGACTGATGATCGGCATCCAGTTGACCTTTCCCGGCAAGGAAATCTGGGAAGCCCTGATGCAAAAAGGCTTTATCCTTAACCTGACCCAGGAACGGGTGCTGCGCCTGCTACCGGCCCTGACCGTCAGCAAAGAGGAACTGGAAAGCTTTGCCATGGCGTTGGAAGAGTTGCTAAAAGCGGGGAAACGCTGATTTTTTCCGTTTGGCGGCGTTGCGGCGCCATTTTTTAAGGGGGCAGGACCGAAGAGTCCAGCCCCTCTTAAAAAAAATGGCTCGCGCCTTGCCAAACGAAAAAACTCAACGTTTCCCACGTTACGGTGCAACGTAAGGCAGGAAAGGCAAAAGCCTCTCGTAGAGAGTCCGCCGGATTTTTCTATTCAGGAAAATCCGGCGGACTTTGATTCAGCGTGAAAAACGGGCTTCCCCGATCAGAACGACCAGCGCAACCCCACGGACGCCCCCTGGGCGCGTTCCTCCTGGGAACCGCGAGCGCCCTCAACTTCCTGATATTCCCCGCCAAAGCGCACCTGCAAATCCTTTTTCACGTCCACATCCATATAGACGCCCGCGCCGTTGATGCTGTCGCTTTTTCCGCCCGGCAGGTACAGAGGCGAATTCTCGTCCTGCTGGTTGAGGGTGACTTTAGTGGAGGCGTGCTTGTTCATCTTGTACGTCATGTTCATTTCCGGCGCGGGGTCGTGTTCCTCCATGCGGGCCATGGTATCCGGCCCGCCGGAAAACGCCGAACGCCGGGGGGAAAGTCGATCGTCCGTCCGCTCCGGCTTGCCGCCGGAAAAGACCACGCGCGAATTTTTGTCGGTACCGTTCGATGACGCCGCGGCCTTTTGCGTCGTCCCGTTTTGCTGCGCCTGGGGCATGGCCGGTTTTTTGCGGTGATCTAAGGCAAAAGGATCGCTTGAAAAGCCCTTGATGCCGCCTTTGGAGGAACGCCGCGCCATTGCGGCGCCCTGCTCCGTCCCGCGCCCGGCCAGTTCCGGGGCTTTTACCGCCGTGGGCTTTGCGCCGGCCTGCCCCACCTGTTCCGGGGTTTTCGCCGTCACCGGCTTCGCAACGGTTTGCCCGGTCTGCTCCGGGGCTTTTACCGCCGCCGGCTTTGATCCCGCTTGCCCGGCCGGTTGAGCGACCTTGACCGGCATTGTTGCCGGCCGTCTGGCCACCTGCTGCGTCCCGGCCGGGTTCGTCTCCCGGCCGCGTTCGTTCGTTACGCCGGCCTGGGCGTGAAGGGCGCACAGCAGCGCCAGCCCCAGGCAACAACAAAAAGACAGCGCCCGTGCCACTGCGCGCGGCTGCCCGGCCAAACGCCGGGCGGGGGTTGCGGCGTTTTTTTTCAACGTCACTACTCGCTCCCGGAATTCACGCTCTCCGGTCGAGGCCGGAATTGCGATAGATCTGCAGATATGTATAGCATGTTTTCCCCGGGCGATGCAATACGTTCGCGCCATGCCAAAAAGCCCTTTTCTTCCGCTCTTTTCGCGCCCGCGATTGCATCCGCGCAATCCGGGGTATATACTGCCGACCAGGCACCCCCCTCTTCCCCTCGCTCAACAGGATGCGCACCATGGCCGGCTTTTCATCACACGATTATCTGCTCAAGGCGTCTGCCGGACTGCTGATTGTGGCCGCGCTTCTCGCAGGGGCCTGGATGTACCATAACTGGGCCGATTTCACACCTGACCGGGCGTCCGAGGCCCGGCGATCGCCTCCCCCGGTCCCGCCCCTTCCCGCCATGGAAACGGCGCCGCAAGCGCTTCCGCCCGTGGCCTCCCGGACGGACAGCCCGCCCCGGTTTGAACCGCCGCAAAGCCTTCCTCCGGCAAATGCTTCTCTCCCCCCAGCGGACGATTCCCCTGCCCTGCCGAAGAGGTCCCCGTCAACGGACAACGCCGCCGCGCCGTTGGAAACGCCGCCGGCTGACAACGACAAAAACCGGCCCGACGGACGGGAAACGGACAACGGGCAGATCGCGGCGCAACGCGAGCCGGAGGAACCGGCAAAAACCGACTTTCCTGGCGGACGGACAACCGAACCCCCAACCGCGTCGCCTGATGAGCCCGGCCAAGAGCCTGTTGCCGGAAGCGCGCCGTTGATTGTATACGGCAGAGGCAGCGCAACGGACGCTCAAGGCCGCGTGGTAACGGGGAAAATTCCGGCGCGCCAGGTTCCGCCTGACACCTCCGGACTTTACGGTTCCCCTTTGCCGGCCGGCCAAAAGAACGGGCGCCGCCGGATTTCGCCCCAGGGGGAGGACAGCGTGGTCAGTCTGGCTGTTGTTCAGGATCTGGCAAAATTTCTGGCCGACAATTACTGGCCGGCCGGAACGCACCCCCGCGCCCGCCGGCGGGGCATAACCACGGCCACCCTCAAGTGGGCCAACGCGAACTTCGGCGCCCGCCTGCAGGGTTTTTCCGTCGATCGGAACAAAATTCCCCAGGAACGGCTCAGGGTATTGAACTATGCCTTCATGCCGTCTATGATACATGGTTTGTACGATGTGTACGCCGAACGGTTTTTGGACGCTCTGGAGCAAGAAGCCCTGTCCCGAAGATTCGGGCCGAGCAACAGGCCCCCGAGCAAGGCTGAACTGGCTGAAATGTATTCGCTGTATGCAACAATGGCCAAAGGGCTTGCAGGAACGGCGCGCGCCTATGCCGACACACCGGGCGCGCTCTCCCTGGCGCGTTCCTGCGTCGAAGCCGACGAACAGACTGAAGAGGCCAACCGCCGCTTTATCGCGGCCGCGCGGGACAATGCCCCGGCCAGGGCCGCCCTGGAGCGACGGTACCGGGCGGCGGTCCTGCGCCGCGAGCAACAGTGCGACGCCCTCGCCCTTGCCCTGCGCGCGAAAGGAACCCATAGCCCGGACAACGAAAGTGTGGTCTACGCGGCCCTCTGGCTCTACCGCCGGGGCGAGGGCGCCCGAGCCGCCACCAGGGCTCTGGCCGACATTCTGAACGCATGCGCCGCCGCCCTTGAGGCCCGGCGCGATGGCAATACTGTGGGCGAGCCCTTCTTGGAAACCCGGAAACAGCAGTGATACTCCCGTCCCGCGTCAATCCCTTCGTATTCGTCACCGGCGGCTGCCGCAGCGGCAAAAGCGCTTACGCGCAACGCATCGCGGAAGCCTTGTCTCCCCGCGGCCTTTACCTGGCCACGGCCCAGATTCGCGACGAGGAAATGCGGCAGCGGGCGCGCCGCCACCAGGAAGCCAGAGGACCGCGCTGGCGCCTGCACGAACTGCCGCCCGGCGCAAACCCGGAGTCCTGGCAAAGTCTTTCGCGGCTCACGCGGCCGGGTGAGGCGCTTCTTTTCGACTGCCTGACCCTGTGGGCAGCCGGCCGCATGATCGGGGAAAGCGCTCCGGAGGATTTTTCCGCCCTGTGCGACGGTTTGTTGCGCTCGTTATGGGATCTGCCCAACCCGGTGATCATGGTGAGCAACGAGGTAGGCATGGGCGTGGTGCCGGATACGGCCGCCGGCAGGGCTTTTCGCGACATGGCCGGCGAAGCCGGGCAAAAAGCGGCGGCCACGGCCACGGACGTGATTGTAATGGTGAGCGGCCTGCCCCTTGCCCTCAAGGGAAGCATCTTTCCGAAGCGGGC
Organism: Desulfovibrio sp.; assembly: GCA_031550695.1. Lineage (GTDB taxonomy): Bacteria > Desulfobacterota > Desulfovibrionia > Desulfovibrionales > Desulfovibrionaceae > Frigididesulfovibrio. The sequence goes on from JAVBOI010000027.1 coordinate 14,001, forward strand.
CGAAGATCTCGGGCGTATTATCCCCTGACAAAAATCGCGCGACCATGTGACTGGCGCTTTTTTCGGCGCCAGGCAACATTTTTTGTATAACCGCCTTACGATGGAGCAACAGACCATGGCTATCAGGCCCGGAGACTATATTACCGCCAAATGCGGCCGCTGTAACGATATTACGGGCCACGTCGTCATGCTGGTCATTGACGGCGCCATTACCAAAGTAGAGTGCAAGGCCTGCGGCAGCGTCCACAAATACCGCGACACCAACGCGGGAAAAGCCAAGGCCGCGCCCGCGCCCTCGGTGCGCCACGTCAAGGCCGGCCAGTCGCGCGAGCAGGCCACGGAAGTGGGCCGGCCTTCCGCCGGCCGCAGCGCCCCGCGCGTCGTCATCCCCCGGAACATCTCCGCCTCCAAGGCGGAACAGGCCTGGAACGAAGTCATGCAGCGCCACAACGGCGAAACGCCTCTGCCCTATTCCATGAACAATGCCTATCAGCCGCGGGACTTGATCGAACACACCGTGTTCGGCAAGGGCGAGGTCATCAGCATAACGCCGCCCGACAAAATAACCGTGCTGTTTCAGGAAGGGGTCAAGGCTCTGCGCTGTAAAGTGTAAGCTGTGGCCGCGTCTTTCAAGAACATGTAGCGCTTGAGATGCTTGCCTAACGGCGGGCTCGGCACAGGGCCTGTGTCCGCGACCCGCCTGCAAGCATCGCTCTGCAAGAATTTGGGAACAAGTCCTTGCGGAGCGATTCGCTCATTTCATTCGCTAATTGCTCGATTCCCCTTTCTTCGCCGCCCGCTCCAGATCCTTGTTATGGCCGGAGACAGCCGCAAAGATGACCATGAAATAGATCAGGCGGGCAAAGGCCAGGGCGGGATATATCTTTTCGCCGAAAAATACGCTGAGGCCGAACAGCGTCAGCTCCATAAGCGTGCACATGACGCCGCCGGGAAACGTGGCGTAGAACACGCCAAAACCGCCGAACAGCAACGTCAGCATCAGGCCGAGAAAGAGGCTTTTTCTGGGGCCGGCAGCCGTCGCTGGCACGTCCGCGTCGTCCGAATCCGGAGCGACGGCGTAAGAAAGCGGCGCATTCTTCGGCCCCAGCGGCACGGTCCGCGCGCTGCCGGCCGGCTCGGCGGTTGCGGGGAGCCCGGCGGGTGCAGACACGCGCCGCGAGGCGGCAAAAACGCCGGCATCGAACGCGTCGGCGTCAAACACGCCGGAACGGGGCGCCACCTGTTCTTCCGCCGCGCCGGGCACGCGCCCGGAGCACTCCCTGGCCGGAGCGCTCGCCCCGCACCTCGGGCAGGAAACGGACTCGCCGGGCCGGCCCGTTTCCAGCCGCCGGCCGTAGCCGCATTGGGGACAAACAAATTCCGCCGCCATGGCCGCTCCTGTTTTTTTAGAGCATTTCACGAATGAAATGAGTGAAATGCTCCGCAAGGATTTGTCCTCAAATCCTTGCCACGAAAGAGGCGTAGGTGGGTCGCGGACACAGGCTCTGTGCCTTGCCCGAAGTTTCGCGACTCTTTCAAGCGTTAATTCCTCTAGATTGCGAACAGCGAGGCGGACCGGACAGCGCAAAACCGCCGGCATGCCGGCGGACCCGCCCGGTTGCCCGTTCTGTTCCGTTTCGTGCTGGTTGTTTTTCCTTACCATAAAGCGCTGACAGGGACAACGGCGCCTCCCGCGCCGCCCCGGCTCTCCGCCGACGGGCATATGCCGCGAACCGCTGCAAAAGCTGGACGGCCTCCCTCAAATAGTATATAGTCCTCGTTAACGTTTCGCCATTCGTGCGGGATGTCCTGAAGAACTTTCCTCTGCCGTGCGCCGCTTGATGTTTTCCCTGCCTCCCTTGAGCGCGGCGTTCCCCGAAAAAGCTGATCAGCGTCCCCGTTGCCTTGGCGGCTTTCAAGGAGTTTTGCCGTGTATGCCCCAGAACAGCTCGTAGTCTACCCCGCGCAGGGCGTTGGCGTAATCGAACGTCTTGAGCGCCAGCAAATCGGGGGGCACGAGGCTGAATTTTACATCATCCGTATTTTTACGAACAACATCAAGGTGATGGTTCCGGTGGCCAACGCGGCCACCGTCGGCCTGCGCACCCTCTGTTCGCCCACGGAAGCCGGCGCCGTGCTGGACTCGTTACAGGATCGCAGCACCTTTACCGGCTATTCCGGGCAGAACTGGAACCGCCGCTACAGAGAGTATTCCGAACGCCTGAAAAGCGCCTCTCTTCTTGATGTGGGCTACGTTCTCAAGGAACTTATCCTGATCAGCGGTGAAAAAGAGCTGTCTTTCGGCGAGCGTCGCCTGCTGGAGCAGGCCATGGGGCTTGTGACTTCCGAGTTGTCCTGCGTTCTGGACCGCGATGCCGGCGATCTCAAAAGCCTGATCGAAAATTTTTATGCCGATGTGCTTGTAAAGCCGGAAAAAGCGTCCTGAAACTCTTGCCATCAGCCCCAACTTGGGCTAGACGCTTACAGGCAGCTTCATTTACCGCATCCCGAAATCCCAAGTCACAGCCTCTTCGCGGCCGGGCAGAACATTTTCTGTTCGCGCCGGGCAGCGAGCATACTACGGAACAGTCAGCCCGCCGCCGGCATTCGCCCCTTTGGGCGTTCCCGGATTGAGAGCCGGGGCTGCTTGCGGATGAAACCCTGCTGAAATCTTGCCCTTTTCCAACCGGCGACTATCCGGAAAAACACACCCCGGAACGGCTGCCGCGCCAGCGGCTCCCGTCGCCCTTGCCCGCCGGTGGAAAAACTGCTGCGTATTCCGGCCGGCGCGAAACCGGCAAACATCTCCAAGAACGGTAGTTCGCTTTGTTACGATTGCCTCCCTTCAGCTTTTTGGCCGGCGCCGGGCTTGTGCCCGCCCGCCTGGCCACATCGAGTTTGTCGGCCCGGCGGGTCGCTGTTCCTTTGCCCGCCCGCGTCGTTCTAATGTCATGCGTCGCCCGCGCCCGCGAAAACTTCGCGCGCACAGTCGACGCGGTTTCCCAACCTCACACCCACCCTTTGTGACCTATGCGGAAAAAGAAAACCCCCTCTGCTTCTGACACCATCCTGGAATCCGGCATGAATCTCTCCGAACTCAAGGTCAAATCCATGACCGAACTGATGGCTTTGGCCGACGAGTTCAACGTTGAAAACGCCAGCAGCCTGCGCAAGCAGGAATTGATATTCGCGCTGCTGCAAAACTGCTCGTCGCAGAACGGGGCCATCTACGGCGACGGCGTGCTGGAAATTCTGCCGGACGGTTTCGGCTTTCTGCGCTCGCCCTTATGCAGCTATATGCCCGGCCCGGACGACATCTACGTTTCGCCGTCCCAGATACGGCGATTCGGGCTGCGAAAAGGCGACATCGTTTCCGGCCAGATACGACCGCCAAAGGAAGGCGAACGCTATTTCGCCCTGCTTAAAGTCAACGAAATCGGCTACGAGCCCCCCGCCAACGCAAAGAATCTCGTCCTCTTCGACAACCTCACCCCAGTTTACCCCGACCGCCGCATGACAATGGAAAACGGCGAAAAAATGTTTTCCGGCCGGGTTATCGACCTCATGGCCCCGGTGGGCTGCGGCCAGCGCGGCATTATCGTGGCCCCGCCGCGCACGGGCAAAACCATTCTGCTGCAAAGCATGGCCAATGCCATTAACGCCAACAACCCGGACGTCTACCTGATCGTGCTCCTCATTGACGAGCGGCCCGAGGAAGTGACGGACATGGAGCGCACGGTCAAACAGGCCGAGGTTATTTCCTCTACCTTTGACGAGCCGCCCCAGCGCCACGTGCAGGTCTGCGAAATGGTGCTGGAAAAAGCCAAGCGCCTGGTGGAACGCAAACGCGACGTGGTCATCCTGCTCGACTCCATCACCCGCCTGGGCCGGGCTTACAACGCGGTCACGCCGTCTTCGGGCCGGGTGCTCACCGGCGGCCTTGACGCCAACGCCCTGCAACGGCCCAAGCGCTTTTTCGGCGCGGCCCGCAACATTGAGGAAGGCGGCAGCCTGACCATCATCGCCACCGCCCTTATCGACACCGGCTCGCGCATGGACGAAGTCATCTTTGAAGAGTTCAAGGGCACCGGCAACATGGAAATCTACCTGGACCGCCACCTTTCGGACAAGCGCGTGTTCCCGGCCATTGACATCAACCGCACCGGCACCCGCAAGGAAGAACTGCTGCTGTCCGACGAAGTGCTGAACCGGGTCTGGATTCTGCGCAAGATTCTCGCGCCCATGTCGCCCATCGACAGCATGGAATTCCTGCTGGACAAGATGCGCGGCACCAAGAGCAACGCGGAATTTCTCAATGTCATGAACAAGTGAGCGAGAACGCCCTATGGCACCTTCCGCCGACAAGGCCCGCGCCGCCCTTGCCGCCTGGCTGCGTGAACGCTCCGCCGCCGTCAAGGAATGCGAGCAGCGGGCCAGAGCCGCCCTGTACGACGACAACAACGAACCCGCTTATCGGGAACAGATGCGGCAAAAAGCCTGTCTGCTCGCCGCCGCGGTCGGGGACGCCGCACTCCTGCTGAACGCCCTTTCCGGGCCGGAAAAAGACATGGTCCAGGAACACCTGGAAGCCTTTTCCCGCAACGCCGCCACCGCCCTGCGCCTTGATTCCGTGTTCTACATGTCCGCCCTGCTCTATCCCGACAATCACCGGGAAGGAGAACCGGACAACCTGGAAAAGCTCATCGCGGCGCTGGCCTGAGCCGCCCCGCGCAAAGCGCCGGCTGGAATGGCTCAATTTTGAAGTTGTCCAAGAGTCGTATTGCCTCCGGCGGCCAAAGGGGGTGACCCCCTTTGGAAACCCAAATTTGGGGGTCGAGCCCAATCGGTAATACTACGAGAACGCGCTTCCTTTTCGTGAAAAAACATACGGCAGGCCCCGCGAGGTGTTGAAAATACCTCGCGGGGCCTGTCAGTTTTTGGGGAAAGGTTGTCGCGCTTCTTTCGCCTTTCCTCAATCGCTCACGCGCTCACTCAAAGACCATATCGTTTTTTGTGTCTTTCGCCGGATCGCTCGGAAGCCGCCCGTAAATGCGGGCGTATTCCGTCAGCCAGGCCAGACGATCCGGGGTCATCTGGCCCGGAACCAGACGCCAGGCCCAGTTGCCCGCGGCCACGCCCGGCGTGTTCATGCGCGCCTCAGCGCCCAGATCCAGGGCGTCCTGCGCGGGCAGAACCGCGCATTCGGCCACGCTGGCAAAAGCCAGGCGGACAAGCGTGTCGGTGGCTGTTTCCTGGTGCGCGTCCCGCCCGATATAGTTGATCAGGTTCATGCGCTCCTGGTGCGGAATGCCGGCAAACCAGGCCCGGGTGGGGGCGTTGTCGTGCGTGCCCGTGTACACGACCGACAAAGCATCGTGCAGGTGGGGGATGTCCGGGTTTTCCGCCGGAGTGTCGCCGCCAAAGGCGAATTGCAGCACGTGCATGCCCGGCAGGGAAAAGTCGCGCATGGTCTGGCGCACGTCGTCGGTAATGACGCCGAGGTTCTCCGCGATAAAAGGCAGGCCGTTGAAGTGCTCGCGCAAGGACGAAAAAAAGGCTTCGGCCGGAGCCTTGCGCCACCTGCCGTTGACGGCCGTTATTTCTTCCGCCGGAATTTCCCAGTAGCCGCAAAAGCCCCTGAAGTGATCCAGGCGGGCCATGTCCGCCACCAGCAGGGTGTGCCCGAGCCGGCGCTTCCACCAGAAAAAGTCCTCTTTTTCAAGCAGTTCCCAGTTATACAGCGGCGTGCCCCAGCGCTGCCCGGTGGCGCTGAAGTAATCCGGCGGCACGCCGGACACGGCCACCGGACGCATGGTATCGTCAAGATGGAAAAATTGCGGATTGGCCCAAACGTCCGCGCTGTCGTACGTGACATAAATGGGGATGTCGGCCAGCAGGGCTATGCCGGCCCGGTTGCAGGCCTCGCGCAGGCTCTTCCACTGGGAAAAGAACAGGAACTGGATGAATTTTTCCCGCATGACGGCGTGAAAGGCGTGAGCGTCGTAAGCAAGAAGCGCTTTGGAATCGCGCAGGCGCAGCTCTCTGGGCCAGTCTATCCAGGCAACGCCGCCGTGTTCCTCCTTGATGCTGACAAAGCGGGCGTAATCGTGCAGCCAGTAGTCGTGCGTCCGGCAAAAATTGTGGAAGGCCGCGTTGCCTTGCAAGGTATGGCAGTTGCGCTCGTAAGCCGCGCACAGCAGGTGGTTCCGGTGGGCGGTCACGGCGGCAAAATCCACCCGGCCGGGGTCCGGCGCCGGATCTCCCCCGGTCAGGCACATGCGGGCGCAATCCAGATCCGCGTGGGACACGTAACCGTCGCGCACCAGATATTCCGGGCTGATGAACAGCGGATTGCCGGCAAAAGCCGAAGGGCTGGAGTACGGGGAATTGCCGATAAAAGTGGAGGTGGGATGCAGGGGCAGGAACTGCCAGACGGACGCGCCCGCTTGCGCCAGCACAGCGGCGAATTCATGGGCGGCCGGCCCGAGATCGCCTATGCCGTGGGTCGAGGGCAGGGAAGAAATATGAAGCAGCAGTCCGTAGCCGCGCATGCGGACCTCCTGAAAAATTGTATGTAAAAAGGGAACTCAGCCGGCATAACGCCGCTCCGCTTCCCCCCAACACGCTCGATCCAGTGAAACTTTCGCGCCTCCACCCTCCTCTGGCCCCCAAATAAAAAGGTTTGAAGGGAGAGGAAGGGGGGTCCGGGGGAAGGAGAGGGAAACTTTCCTCAAAAGTTTCCCTCTCCTTCCCCCGGCCGCCGGAGGCATTCTCCTAATACATGAACACCGGCTGCTCGGCCTTGTTTTTGTATTCCACGCCGATATCCAGCACGCCGCTTATCAGTTCCTTGAGCAGGGAGGCGCCGGGCTTTTCCGGTCCTTCCACCAGCTTGAGCTGGGGCGATTCTTCCAGGCCGCACAAGTCCAGAACCCGCCGCAGGGCTTCGTACTGGTCGCCCAAGGTATCCACCAGCTTGGCTTCCATGGCCTGCCGGCCGGTCATGGCCCGGCCGTCCGCCAGTTGGCGCACCGCATCCAGCGGCAGCGCGCGCTCTCTGGACACGGTCTGGATGAACTGCTCGTACATATCCCCGATCAGGGCGCGCAGGTAGCTTTCCTCTTCAGGCGTCATGGGCCGCCAGGAAGAGCCGGCGTCCTTGAGTTTGCCGGTGGTCAGGGTCATTTCGGAAATGCCGATGCTTTTCATCAGGCCCCCGAAGTTCGGCATCTGCATTTTCACGCCGATGCTGGCCGTGAGCGTTGAGGGGCTGGCGTAGATCTGCCGCGCCCCGAGGGAAACGTAATAGCCGCCCGAAGCGGCCAGAGCGCCCATGGAGGCGACAACCGGCTTGGTTTCGTCAAGACGTTTGACGGCGGCGTAAATTTCCTGCGACGGCCCGACCGCCCCGCCGGGGGAATTGACGCGCAGAATGGCGCCCTTGATGGAAGGATCGCGGCGTACCTTCTCTATCCAGGCCACGGTGGCCGAGGCGTCCATAATGATGCCTTCCACGTTGATCACGGCGATTCTGGGCCCGACCAGGGGGCCGTCCTCAACACTCTTGCGCCCCCAGGTGAACACGCCCATCAAGATCACAATGCAGGCCCCCCAGAAAAGAACGGGGTGCCGTTTGGGCCAGGATTTGGGCGGCTTCATGCCTTCGGGCAGCCAGACCCAGGCCCCGCCCGCGCCGCCGGGAGGCGTGCCGGCCCCGCCGGAGGAATACGCCACCCCGGTACCGGCCGCGCTGCCCCAGCGCGGGTTGATGGGCGGCGGACCGGCGGGTCCGGCCGGGCCGGAAGACCGCGAGGCACCGGGCCGCTGGCCGGCCTGGACGCGTTCAGTCCAGGCGTTTTCGCCCCGCTGTTTCTCCCCGTCCGGTCGCGCTTCGGCCGTGGGATCGGGTCCCGGCCCGGAAAAGGCGGGCTCTGCCGGCCGGGTAATGCCCGGCAGTGTGGTGCCGGGCACGTTTCCCCGCCAGGCGGCCCGCAGGGCGGCCTGTTCCTCTGGCGCGAAAATGTTCGGCACTTCTTCCGGAGTCAGGGGTCTTTCGCTTTTTAAAACTTCAAGTAACGCTTCACCTTCCGCGTCGCTCGTTTCTTTCACCCTGTCAGCCGGGGTTTCCGGGGAAGCTGCCGCCCGGACCAGGGGAGTCTCCGTCGGCCGGAAATTCCCCTGGGATTCTTGAATGCCAAGGTCGGGCCCGGTTTCGGGCGCGGCCGGTGTTTCATCATCAGAAGATGGTTTCATACTCATCCTTTGGCGCGCTCTTCAAGCACGGCCACGGCCGGCAGCACCCTGCCCTCGAGAAACTCGAGAAAGGCGCCGCCGCCGGTGGAAAGATAGCTGATGCCCTTGCTCACCCCGTACTTTTCCACCGCCACCAGGGTATCGCCGCCGCCGGCAATGGAAAAGGCGGGGCTTTCAGCAACGGCCTTGCACAGGGCTTGCGTGCCTTTGCCGAATTGATCCACTTCAAAAGCGCCCACCGGGCCGTTCCAGACAATGGTTTTGGCGCTGGTAAGAATGTTCCGGTACAGGGCGGACGTTTCCGGGCCGATGTCCAGGATCATGTCCTCTGGCTTGACCTCGTTGACCTTTTTCACCACCGCCGGGCTGGAGACGGAAAATTCCGTGCCTACAACCACGTCCACGGGCACGGGAATTTCCCCGCCCGCCGCTTTGGCCGCTTGCATCAGCCGGGCCGCCTCGTCCACCAGTTCCGGCTCGTACAGGGACTTGCCCACCTCATGGCCGGCGGCCTTGATAAAGTTGTTGGCAATGCCGCCGCCCACGATCAGCTTGTCCACCTTTTTGCTCAGGGCATCCAGCACCGTGAGCTTGGTGGAAACCTTGGAGCCGCCGATAATGGCCACCAGGGGATGTTCCGCCTTGGCCATGGATTTTTCCAGGGCCTCCAGTTCGCGGGCCAGCAGCGGGCCGGCGCAGGCCACGGGGGCGAAACGGGCCACGGCGCTGGTGGAGGCTTCGGCCCGGTGGGCCGTGGCAAAGGCGTCCATGACAAAAATATCGCACAGGGCGGCGTATTGCTTGCCCAGATCCTCGTTGTCCTTTTTCTCGCCCTTGTTGAAGCGCACGTTTTCGAAAAGAACCACCTGCCCGTCGGCCAGGGAAAGCCCGTCATTCAGGTAATCCTTGATCAGGGGAACGTCGCGGCCCAGCATCTCGCCCAGGCGTCTGGCCACGGGCGCCAGGGAATCGGCCTCACTGTATTCGCCTTCGGTGGGGCGGCCCAGGTGCGACATGAGCATGACCTTCGCCCCGCCCTCCACGGCCATTGTGATGGTGGGCAGCGAGGCTTCCAGCCGGGCCTCGCCCGTGATTTTGCCGTCCTTGACCGGCACGTTCAAATCTTCCCGAATAAGCACGCGCTTGCCGCGCAGGGACATTCCTTCCATTTTCAGAACATGCATGGCGTTTCTCCTGTTGTTCGCGGCGATTCCAGGAACGCCGCGCGGCATGGTTTGTCGGGCGTATGATCAGTTGATTTTCTCACAGCATTGCCCCGCATTCCTTGATGGCGGCCGCGAATTCGCGCACCTGCGCTTCCGTGGTGTCAAAGGAGGTCATCAGGCGTACCAGGGGCCAGCCCGTGGGGAAACCAGGGGCGTCGGCCGCGTCCATGATGTAAAAATAGAAGCGTTCGTTCAGTTTGGCAATAACATTCGCGGGCATACGCACGAACAGGGCGTTGACCTCCACCGGGCAGACGAAGCGGACGTGATCCAGATCGCGGATTTCTTGCGCCAGCAACGCGGCCATGCGGTTGGCGACCCGGGCGTTTTCCAGCCAGAGGTCGTCCTTGAGATATTCCTCGAACTGAACCGCCATGAAGCGCATTTTGGACACAAGCTGCATGTGCTGCTTGCGGATGTAGTCAAAGTCGTGGCCCAGAGCGTCATTGAAGAAAACCACCACTTCGCCGAACATCAGCCCGTTCTTGGTGCCGCCAAAAGAGAGCACGTCCACGCCCGCGTCGGCGCTGATCTGTTTCAGGGAAAGCCGCAGGCTGGCGGCGGCATTGGTCAGCCGGGCGCCGTCCATGTGCAGGAACAGCTTGTGTTCGTCGCAGAATTCCCGGATGGCGCGCAGTTCGTCCAAGGTATAGACAGTGCCGTATTCCGTGGACTGGGTGATGGAGAGCACGGCCGGATAGTTGTGGTGCACGGCCTCGCGCATGTGCAGTTTGGCCTTGCAGTCCGCCAGATCGACCTTGCCGGCATGCGACGGCAACAGGATGAGCTTGGCCCCGGTAATGGCCTCGGGCGCGCCGCATTCATCGCAGTTGATATGCGCGCTCTCGGCGCACAGAATGCCGTGGTGCGAGCGCACCATGCTCTTTAAGCCGAGCACGTTGGCCGCCGTGCCCAGAAACACGAACCAGGGCCGGGCCTTGGGGCCGAAAACTCCCCTGATGGCCTCCACGGCCCGGGCCGTGTGCGGATCGGCCCCGTAGGCGGCCACGCCGCCGGCGTTGGCCTCGGCCAGGGCCTTGAGAACGCGCGGGTGCGCGCCGGAATTGTTGTCGCTGGCGAAAAACTTCAAGGAATCCATAAACTCTTATACCCTCACTGGCGGGAGTGGCCCGAAACGGCCTGCAATGCCCTGGTGTACACGCGCATGCTTTGCTCCAGAAACGACCGCTCGGAAAGCGTCAGCATACGCTCCCGGGCGGATTCTTGCAATGCCCCGCGAAAAGAATGGTCCTTGACCGACCGTTCCAGCAGCCCGGCCAGAGCCCGCGGATCGCCCGGCGGGACAAGCGCCTCCCACGGCAGCAGATCCGGCATCACGCCCACATCCGTGCCCACAAGGGGCACGCCGCAGGCCATGATTTCCAGGGCGGCCCTGGCAATGGCCTCGGAACCCTGCGAGGCCACCACGCCCAGATCCATGGCGTTAATATAATCGGACGGACGCTCCACCCGGCCCGTAATCGCCACCCGGCCCTCCAACCCATACTCGCGAATCCACTCCCGCACCCGTTCCTCGGACAGCGAGGTGGAAAAGCCCATGAGCATCAGGCGCAAGCGCCCGGCAAGATTATCACCAACGGTGCCGAGCAGGCTGCCGAAGGCCTCCAACAGTTCCCGCTGCCCTTTTACCGCGTCAAAACGGCCCAGCAGGCCGATAACCGTATCCTCCGGGGCAAAGCCCAGGCGCGCGCGCGCGGCTTGCCCGGCTTGCCTGTCCGAGGCGAAACGCGCCGTATCCACGCCGCCCAGGATGACGTGCATACGCTCGTCCGGCACGCCCAGCAGCTCGCGGCATTGCCGGGCCGTGCGCGTGTTGGTGACGACAAGGGCGTCGGCCAGGCGGGCATGCAGCAGGCGGTTGGGCAGGTTGCCCTTGGGCGGGCGCTGATCCCCCCTGGTGCGCACCAGGGCGAAGGGGTGCCCCAGGGCCTTGAACATGCCCCAGAACAGCATGCCCTCGCCCCGGTGGCAGTTCACAACGTGCGGCTTGAATTCCCGCAGCAGGGCGCGCAGCCGGCGCAACTCGCCGGCCAGGACAAGGGGGTTGGCGGAATTAAGATTCAGGGGCGCGGGATCAAGCCCCATATCCACGGCTTTGGCAAAAGCTTCCGTGCCCGGCAGGCCGGCCACGAGCACCGCGTGGCCGGCTTCTTTAAGCAGGCGGGAAAGAAAAAGGCCGTACCATGCCGTGGCATTGAACCAACGCACATTGACGACCTGGATGATTCGCAAACGCTGTTCCATTCTCCGGTTCATGCCACCAAGCATTGGCAAAAGCAAGAAAAACGCGGGAAAAGGCAAAGGGGACCAGAGTTTTCCGCTTTTTGTATTGCCATTAATATAATTTTATATATAAGTTAAACTATAAAGTCGTTCCATGCGTTTCCAACCGCTTTTCCCGCGCCGGGCGCATCGCCCCGCCGTCCGGACGGGAACAATACCCACGCGCCCTCAAGGGGATTGAGGAGAAAGTATGACCACCAAATTGAAAATCATCACCGGATTTACGCTCATGGTGCTGCTGTTGTGCGGTGTGGCCGTTCTCGGCTATACGGCCTTGCAGTCAGGATCGGAAAAGTTTTTTGAATATCAGCGGTTGTGCAAATTCAACGTGGCCATGAGCGACGTCGGCGCCGCCGCCAACGAGGCCATCCTGAACGTTTACCAATACCTTTACAGCGACGACATGAAGCTGATGGACGCCTCGGACGCCTCTCTCGCCACTCTGGAAACCCATCTGGCAAAAGCCGAGGCGCAGGCGGCGATGGCCAGCAGCAAAGCCCTGATCGGCAACATTCGCGACACCACGCGGGCTTTCGGGACCAAGTCCGGCCTGGTCAAAAACAGCGTCAGGGACATGAACGCGCAGTATGCGACCGTGCAGAACAGCGCGGCGGAAATGACCGTGGCCCTCAAAGCCATGGCCAGGCAGGCTTCGGAAGCGGGCAACAGCGCAGCTTTGTATGACATTTCCGAGGTATGGGACGATCTGGCCGGCCTGCGTTCCAACGTGAGCCGGTATTCCGAGTCGCACAACGAGGCCGACGCGGCCCACGTACGCGAAAATCTCAAAGGCGTGCCCGCCGCCCTGGACACCCTGGGAGCGGATCTGCGCACCGACGAAGGCAAACGGATCTTCGCGGGGCTGTCAGCGGCCTTTGCCAAGCTCGGCAACGCCTTTGCGGGCATGGAGAGCGCAAGCGGAAAACTTAACGCCGCCCTGACCGAAATAGACATGGGCGGCAAAGCCTTAAGCACAACCATAGACACGCTCAACTCCAGCGTGGACAATCAGATGATGGAATACGGAGCCAGCCTGATCGCCAGCAACGACCTCACCCAGCGCACCATGCTCATAGTGTCCCTGGCCGGCCTGATCATCGGCCTGGTGCTGGCCGTGTTCATCACCCACGGCATTCTCCGGGTGCTGCGCGAACTGGCTTTGTTCGCCTCCGGCATAGCGCGGGGAGACTTCAGCCACCAGCTCAAGATTCACGAAAAGGGCGAAATAGGCGCCATGGTCCAGGCCATGCGGAATATCCCGGACGTGCTTGCCAACGTCATCAGCCAGGCCAAAATCCTGACCAACGACATAAAAATAGGCAAGCTGCGGCAACGGCTCGATCCGGCCGCCTTTTCCGGCTCGTTCGCCGAACTGACCGTGGCCGTCAACACGGTAAGCGACGCCTATACCGACCTCATGGATTCGCTGCCCCTGCCCATGATGGCTTGCGACAGCAACGTGCGCATCATCTTTCTCAATAAAATGGCGCAACAGGCTATTGGCGGCTCCCACTTGGGCGACTCGTGCGAAAAGCACCTCAAGGCGGACGCCTGCGAGAACAGATGCTTTGGCAGACGGGCCATGGACCAGAACATCGTCATTCAGGAAGAAGTCACCCTGCACCCCCAGGGCAACCGCATCGAGGCCCTTGTCACAGCCATGCCGACACACGATTTGCAGGGCAAGGTGCAGGGATATATAGAAATAGTCAATGACCTCACGGAAATAAAGACAAAGCAGGCCATCATGCTCAAGGTGGCGGACGAAGCCTCGGACATTGCCAGCCGCGTGGCCGCCGCTTCGGAAGAGCTGTCGGCCCAGGTGGAAGAGATATCGCGCGGCGCCGAAGTACAACGCTCCCGTGTGGACGGCACGGCCAGCGCCATGACTGAAATGAACGCCACGGTGCTCGAGGTGGCGCGCAACGCCGGCCAGGCCTCGGAACAGAGCGAGAACACCCGGGTCAAGGCCAGCGACGGGGCCGCCCTGGTCAACAAGGTTGTCAGCGCCATCAACGCGGTCAACGCCGTGGCCGTGACGTTGCAGGACAACATGAAGGAACTGGGCGGCCAGGCAGAAAGCATCGGCGGGGTGATGAACGTCATTTCCGACATCGCGGACCAGACCAACCTGCTGGCCTTGAACGCGGCCATTGAAGCGGCCCGGGCCGGCGAGGCCGGGCGAGGCTTTGCCGTGGTGGCCGACGAGGTGCGCAAACTGGCGGAAAAAACCATGTCCGCCACCCAGGAGGTCGGGGCAAATATCAACGCCATCCAGCATTCGACCCGGGCGAACATAAGCGAAGTGAGCAACGCGGTGAAAAGCATCACCGACGCCACCGCCCTGGCCAACCAGTCCGGGGTCTCTCTGGAGGAAATCGTGAATCTGGCCTCGGCCAACTCGGCTGTGGTGTCCTCCATTGCCACGGCCGCGGAGGAACAAAGCGCCACCTCCGAGGAAATCAACCGGGCCATCGAGGAAATCAACCAGGTGGCGGGCGACACCAGCAAAGGCATGGTCGCTTCCGCCTCGGCCGTGCAGGAGCTTTCCCACATGGCCCAGCAACTCCACAAGGTGATGGAAAGAATGCGCTGACCACGCGGAACGCACGCCAGCGGGATGCGTTCCGCAATTGGGGGAAGGGAAGGAACAAATTTCAAAAAAATTTTCTTCTCTTCCCCTCCTTTTTTCAGCCGGATTACTTTTCCCGTGAACGCGATTCCGCCGCGCGCCAACCGCAAACCGGCCTTCACGCGCCGCCGTTCAGCCGGGTATACAGATCTCCTCAGGCGTACTTTCCTCGCATATTGCCCTCTTGACAATCTTGCCGCTTCAGAACAAAAAAATCATGAAGGACCGTTAAACCCGCCAGTCCGGTACATCCACCGCGCGGCGGGAGAAAACGGTTCCAGGGACTGTTCCTCACTAACCGGCAGCCCCTGAGGCGCGTTGCGCCACTATTGGCCACGCCCGGAGGCATCAGAGCCAAGAGATAAAGACCAGGTTGCAGCCTTACCGGAACCCCGACGGCCGCCGCCGGCCGTATTCGCGTTGTTTCGCCTTACATGCCGGCGCCGCGTTATTTCCGCGCCCCACACGTTCGGGATGGGACTGTGGCGCGCGGGCAGTTGTCGGGACCCGCCTGGAACGTCCCTTGCCGATGCCCTTTAAAGGGCGGAGAGCGTCCGCATGGTGCGGACCCGTGGCAAAGCAAACCGGCAGGAGGCCTTATGACCAAGGCGAACGGCGATAACAAACGCACAAAAAAACAAAAGGAGGGCTGCCTCTATCAACCGCCGCCCGTGGGCAAGGGGCACCACAAGCCCTTTGTGAAAACCATGGAGGAATACCAGGCCGTGCACCGGCGGGCGCTGGAAGAACCGGACAATTTCTGGGGCGAACGGGCCAAACAGTTGCTGCACTGGTTCAAACCCTGGGAAAAAACTCTGGACTACGACTTCAACGAACCGCGGATTGAATGGTTTGTCGGCGGCAAGCTTAACGCTTCATATAACTGCCTGGACCGGCACGTGAAAGGACCGCGCCGTAACAAGGTGGCCCTTATCTGGCAGGGAGATCCCGAAGACGATTCGCGGGTCTGGACCTATCAGATGCTCTACGATCGGGTCTGTCGTTTCGCCAACGCCCTCAAAAACCTGGGGGTGCGCAAAGGCGACCGGGTAGTACTCTATCTGCCCATGATCCCGGAAATGGCGGTGGCCATGCTGGCCTGTACCCGCATCGGCGCCATCCATGTAGTGGTCTTTGCCGGCTTTTCCTCGGGCAGTCTGGCCAGCCGGATTCAGGACAGCGAGGCCAAGGTGGCCATCACGGCCGACGGCCTGTTCCGTTCCGGGCGGGTCATTCCCCTGAAGGCGAACATGGACGAGGCCCTGAAGGATTGTCCCTCCATCCGCCGCGTGATCGTGGTCAACCGGACCAACACCGCCACCACCATGCGCGAGCGCCGCGACCTCTGGTGGCGCGACGTGCTGGCCGATCGCTCCCTGAACGCCTGTTTCCCCAGCGTGCCCATGGACGCCGAGGATTCCCTCTTCGTTCTGTATACCAGCGGCAGCACGGGCAAGCCCAAGGGCATCGTGCACACCACCGGCGGCTACCTTACCTACGCCGCCCACACCATGCAGGCGGTCTTCGACACCCGCGAGGACGACATCCACTGGTGCACGGCCGACGTGGGCTGGATAACCGGCCACACTTACGGGGTTTACGGCCCCCTGCTCCTGGGCGGCACCACGGTCATGTTCGAGGGCGGCCCGCGCTGGCCTGACCCGGACAGGTTCTGGCAGATCGTGGAAAAATTCCGGGTCAACACCTTCTACACCGCGCCCACGGCCATCCGGACTCTGATTCGCGAAGGAGACGAATGGCTGGAGAAATACGACCGTTCCTCCTTGCGCATCCTCGGCAGCGTGGGCGAACCCATCGGCCCCGACACCTGGAAATGGTACCACGAGAAAATCGGCGACGGCCGCCTGCCCCTGCTGGATACCTGGTGGCAGACGGAAACGGGCGGCATCATGATCAGCCCCACGCCTTTTGCCACGCCCCTTAAAGCCGGCTCGGCCACCATGCCCCTGCCCGGACTTGAGGCCGAAATACTGCGCGAGGACGGCACCCCCGCGGCTGTCGGCGAAGAAGGCTACCTGGTGCTCAAGCGCCCCTGGCCGGGCATGCTGCGCGGCGTTTACGGCAACAAGGACAAGTTCAAGGAAAACTACTTTGCCCGCTTCCCCGGCTGCTACCTTTCCGGCGACGGGGCGCGCAGGGACGAGGACGGCTACATCTGGCTGACCGGCCGGCTGGACGACGTGATCAACGTGTCCGGCCACCGCTTCAGCACGGCGGAAATGGAATCGGCCTTCAACGCCCACCCGGCCGTGGCCGAATCGTCCGTTGTGGGCATGCCGCACCCGCTCAAGGGCGAAGGCATCTACGCCTTTATCCGCCTGAACCTGGAAGAAAAGCCCACGGAACAGCTCCGGGCCGACCTGCGCAAATGGGTACGCCGCGAAATCGGCCCCATTGCCACGCCGGAGTTCATCCAGTTCGCCGACGGCCTGCCCAAGACCCGCTCCGGCAAAATCATGCGCCGAATTCTGCGGAAAATCGTTTCGGGCCAGGTGGACGAACTCGGCGATCTGACGACTCTGGCCGATCCGGCCGTCATTGATCAACTGGTGGCGGAAACCGAGCGCCTTACCGGCAAAAGCGCCTTCAGCGGCGCCCAGGACGCTCGCTGAACCAGAAAAAGGCGAGCGATCACACTGTAATTATGGCACACGATTGACTTATGAGACAGACGCTCAAACGGGAGGCCTTATGGCCTCCCGTTTTTTCATAAACCGCTTTTTATGACGACGTGGGAAAAAACTTGCCTTAATTTCCCAACAAATTCCGCGCGTCCAGAAGCAGGGCCAGCTTGTGCATTTCATACGCCGCCACTTTGTCTTCCCGCAGCATTTCCGGGCATACCTGAAAGACAGCGCCAAAAGTAAAGGAGTTCCTTTCCGTCGGGTAAAATGACGTGCAGCGGAATGGAAAAAGCCGGGCATGTATCATGTTGTAAAGTAATAAAATGAACGAACGTGGAGAAAATACGGAATAATGGACATCCACATACTCTCCCGACAATGCCCGTTCGAGATCCTTTGAGGCGCTTTCAAAGGAGCCGCGCCGAGACAGGGTTTCCGCCGCGATCCCCCCCCCGAACCAGAACCGACCGGGAATATTTAAGGGAATAGTCTCAAGCGTATGATCAAAAACACGCCAGTAAGGGATCGGTATGCCCTGCGAATGGATGTAATATGCTTCGGCAAAAGAAGTAGGCGCCCTGAAATGATCAAAGCAATAACGGTGATCCGGAATAAAGACGTACAACATTCCTTTTTTACTAAGCACTGTTGCTATATCCTGAAAAAATTCGATCAGCCTCGGCATATGTTCAAGCACATGCGACGATATGACATAATCGAACTTATCAACATTGCTCAATGATTTTTCATACGACTCTTCGATGATAAAATCGACGTCAACGATATCATCCGTAACAACGCCCGGATCTTTTGCATAGAACTCTTTTATTTTGTCAGTAGAACGAATATCGGAATAAAAGACATTCGCTTCCTGCTTTAAAAATATAGGATCAGCCAATGGACCAATTTCCAGTATCCTTTTTGAGACATCAATATCACTTACGTAAGAAGCGAAATCCTCTCGCATGGCATTTCTCCCTACGAACTAAAGCTCTGACGCGGAGAACCCGCTTCTTTCACGCGCAGCCAGCCGCCCTATATCGCTTGCACGGAGGGTGAAGGCGACGCCGGCAGCGCGCCCCACTGACGCAGGTGTTGCTCAATGAAAGAGCAGACGGCGGCGTGTTCCGCCTTGCCGTTGCCTTCCACGGTCATGGCCTTGCCAAAGGCGAAACGGACCGGAAGGGCCGGATTGACGCCCCCGAAATCCTTGATGATGCGTCCCGTGCCCCAGGCGTCGGTACGCAGGGCCAGGGGGATGATCGGCACGCCCGCGCGTTTGGCCAGCTTGACGCCGATGCTGTTGAAGTTGGCCGGTTCAAAGATGGTACTGCGCGTGCTCTGGGGAAAGACGATGATGGAAACGCCCTTTTTCAGGCGTTCTTCCCCGCCTTCGAGCACGGCCGCCAGATCCTGGCGGGCGTTGGCGCGGCCGACCACTATGGGGTCGCGGCTTTTCAGGACCGGCCCGAACCAGGGATAGCCGAGCAGACTGTCTTTGACCACATAGGTCACGTTCTTGCGCGGCTGAATGAACATGGGCAGGACAAAAGTTTCCAGGGTGCTCATGTGGTTGCCTATGAACAGGCAGGGGCCGTCCACCTCGTCGATGTGGTTCATGCCTTCCACCTGAACGGCAACGCCGCAACGTTCAAGAGCGCTTAAGGTGCCCTGGCTGCCTTCCATCCACTGTTGGGCAAAATACTTGCCGGCCGTGGCCAGGTTGCCGTCGTGTCTGATGATGTTCACGACCTTCCAGAGAAAGAACAGGGTGGGAAAACGGGACGCCCAGGGCCCGGCCGCGTTGGGCGGAGTGGAATAGCTGTCGCCGGAAATATGCGTCTCGGACATGAATGCCTCGCGGAGTTTGAAAAAACGCGATGATTACGCCACTGCGTTGGCAAGCAGCGCGAATTCCTTCTGGGTTTTCGTAACCGTTTTTTCCCTGAAGGGAAAGCGGGCGTCAAAAGCCTCCACGTCCGCCGGTTCAACGTTAAAGCCGGCATCTTCATGAAAGGTTCCGCTCACTCCCCGCAAGGCGCCCGCGTAATGCTCCCTGACCAGCAGCGCTTTCAGAAACCTGCCGTCGCCGGCGCAAATGCCGTATTGCTTGCCGCAGACAAAGCCGAACCGGCCGTAATATTCCGGATGGCCGTAAATCACCGTCGCCCGAAACCCCGTACCGACCGCCAGCTTTTGCGTATGCAGAACCAGCGCGCCCCCGATGCCCCGCCCCTGCGAGGCGGGCGAAACACTCAACGGCCCAAAGGTAACCACCTCATGCGCCGTTCCCGATGCATCACGCACCATCGCACGCGTGTACACGATATGCCCGACCACCCGGCCGTCCAGCACGGCAACGCAATTCAGTTCCGGAACAAAGGCCCGGCTTTGCCGCAACACGTGCAGGACATAATGCTCGCTCGCGCCGGGAAAGTATAAATCCCAGAATGCGTCCCGGGTAAGTTCTTCCACCGCGCCGCGTTCGCTTTCCCGCTCAAGCCGGATTTCCAGTGTCACAAACTTCTCCGTTAAAGCAGATTATTTTGGAGTTGCCCAAGAGAATTATTGCCTCCGGCGGCCAAAGGGGGTGACCCCCTTTGGAAACCCCAGTTTCGGGGTCAAGCATTGATTGAGAGTCCCAAAATTTTTGTTCTAGTTTGCCCAACAATATAAATCCTCTATACACCCCCTGTCCGGGAGCTCCGCATGGAGAAAAACCTCCGCGCCACCACATCCCCCCAGAACCCCAAACTAAAAAATTTTGAAGGATAGGGATAGGGGGTCCGGGGGGAAGGGGAAGGAAACTGATGTAAAAGTTTCCTTCCCCTTCCCCCCGGCCGCCGGAGGCACACTCTCCCCTCCCCTGTCACCTCTTCACCAACCTTTTCAGGCGTTTCCACCAGGCGGTCAGGGGGGATTCGGCGCCGGCCTCTTTGGGAAAATAGAACTGCCGGCCGACCAGGCTCTCGGGCAGGTAATCCTGGTCCACCCAGGCATCGGGAAAGTTGTGCGGGTACTGGTAGCCCTTGCCGTAACCCCATTCCTTTTGCAAACGCGTGGAGGCGTTGCGCAGGTGCAGGGGCACGGGCTGGGCGCCGGAGGCCTTGACCTCGCGCGCGGCGTTGGCGTAGGCGGCATAGGCCGAATTGCTCTTGCGGGCAAGGGCGAGATAGACCACGGTTTCGGCCATGAGCAGCCGGCCTTCGGGCATGCCCACCTGCTCCACGGCCTGGTGACAGGCCACGGCCAGGGGCAGCGCGGCCGGATCGGCCAGACCGATATCCTCGGCCGAGGCGATGATCAGGCGGCGGCAGACAAAACGCGGGTCTTCCCCGCCTTCGAGCAGGCAGGCCAGATAGTAGATGGCCGCGTCCGGATCGCTGCCGCGAATGGATTTTATCAGGGCCGAGGCCAGTTCGTAATGCTTGTCGCCCTGCTTGTCGTGCCGGGCCACGATTTCCGGCAAGGCGCTTTTCAGGGCCTCTGGGGCGCGCTGTTCCGGCGACAGGGCGCCGGCGTATTCCACCAGGTTCAGCAATACGCGGGCATCGCCGCCGCTGAGCACGGTGAGCAGTTCCAGAGCCTGGGGCTCCAGGGAAAAGCCCTGGGTTTCCGCGCCGCGCACGGCCAGTTGGAGCAGATCCTCATGGGCCAGGGGACGCAGGCGCAGAACGTGCAGGCGGGACAAAAGCTGGGCCGTGACGCTGAAGGACGGGTTTTCCGTGGTGGTGGCGATCATGGTCAGCTCTCCGCTTTCAAGCAGGGGCAGGAAAAAATCCTGCTGGGCCTTGGAAAAGCGGTGCAGTTCGTCCAGCACCAGAACGTCCGTGCCGGAAAGCGTGCGCCTGAGTTGCTGGATGCCGGCCTCTGGCGCGCTGATGCGGGTGACTTTGCGGCCGTGGGCCTGGGCCAGGAGCAGAGCCAGGGTGGATTTGCCGCAGCCGGGCGGCCCGAAAAAGAGCAGGCTGGGCAGGCGCTCGGCGCGCAGCAGGTTTTCCAGTTTGGCCCGCAGATGGCCCTGGCCCACAAACTGGTCCAGGACCGCGGGGCGCAGGCGTTCCGGAAGGGGCGGCAGAATGCTCATGGCAGTTGCCTCGCCCACCAGGCCAGACCAAGGGTAAGGACAGCGGCGGTCTCCCAGCGCAGCACGCGATCGCCAAGGCTTACGGCGGTGATGCCCGCCTCTTGCAGCAAGGCGGCTTCGCGCGGGGAAAACCCGCCTTCCGGGCCGACAACCAGCAGGATGTCGCCGGGGGCGGTCAGATCCTCCCGTTGCAGCATCCGGCCCCCGGTTTCGCCCTCGTAGAGCAGAAAGGCCCGGTCAAAGGCGGGGCGCGCCTCGGCCAGGGCGGCGACGCTGCCGCGCAGCATGCGCAGTTCGGGCAGCCAGGCGTTGCCACACTGTTTTGCCCCGGCAATCAGCGAGGCTTTCCAACTGTCCTTTTCCGCTTCGGGCAGGGCGGCCTGGCTATACTCCCCCTGCCAGAACCAGAGGGCGAACGCTTCCAGTTCCACGGCCTTTTCCATGAACCATCCCCGACGCAAGGCCTTGGAAAATCCGGCGGCCAGGGTGCAGCGCACCGTTGGCCGGGGTTCGGCCTGCTCGGATTGCAGCGTCAGATCAACCGCGTTTTTCGATACCGCGTCGATGCGGAACAGACCGTGCCGGCCAAGGCCGTCGAACAGCCGGACCACGGCTCCGGCCTTAAGGCGCAGCACGCGGACCAGGTGATGGGCTTCCGGGCCTTCGAGCCGGAACGGGGCGCGCCACGCCTCCGGGGCAAGATGAAAATTGTGCGTTGAGGCCATTACGGACCAAGCGCTCCCTTGTGTTGCGAAAAGCCGCCTCGATACCGAAACGGCTTTTACGTCACTGTGGAAAGGGGAAACAGGCAGAGCCACCCGCAGCAGTCAAACCTACCCATTACACGGGTCAAGGGGGCCGCGCCCCCTTGCGGGGCGTGGGGTCGGGGACACAGCCCCTGTGCGGAGCCCCACTTCGACCGGCTGGCTTCATCCTCAAAAAAACTCCAAGCTCACAAAAGCGCGGCCCTGGCCGTTCCGCCCTGGTAAAAGGGCAGGGGCGCGGCCTGGGCGGGCAGTTCGGCCTTGGCGGCGCGGACAACATACTCGGGCGCGCCGGCCTGTTCGGCGGCAATGTAGGCCAGGGCCACGCAGTTGCCCACGGAAGGCGCGAAGGAGCCGCTGGTGATCACGCCCACTTCCTGTCCGCCCAGCAGAACCTTGTCGCCGTGGCGGGCGCTGCGCCGGCCGGGAATGGCCAGGGACACCAGCTTTTCGCGCACGGCATGGGCGCCGTCCTTGCCCACGTAAGCGGCCTGGGAGGTGAGCATGCCGGCGTAGCCGGCCTCGGCCGGACTGTGGTCACCGTCCAGATCCTGGCCGTTCAGGGGCAGACCGACTTCAAGGCGCAGGGTGTCGCGCGCGCCAAGGCCCACGGGTCTGGCCCGCTCGTCCGTGAGCAGCAGTTCCCAGAGTTTTTCCGCTTTATCCCAGGGGCAGTAAAGCTCCACGCCCAGTTCGCCCGTGTAGCCGGTGCGGCTTACGCACAGGGGGCCGCCGTCAAAGGAACAGTCCTCTGTAAAGCCGAAATAGGGCAGGCGGCGCCAGGCGCCGGACAGGGTTTTTTCCAGCACGGCAAAGGATTCCGGCCCCTGCAGGTCGATTTTAGCGGTGGCGTCGGACAGGTCTTCCAGCACAAAGCCGGCGCCCAGCCTGTCGCGCAGGGTGGCCAGATCCAGCGCGCGGCAGCTCGCGTTGACCACGATCATGAAGCGTTCGTCGCCCAGACGATAAACAATGAGGTCGTCCAGAATGCCGCCTTTTTCGTTGAGCAGGAATCCGTAACGGCAGCGCCCCGGCTTGAGGGTGGCGATGTTCACGGTCACGGCGCGGGCCAGAGCCTCGGCCGCGCCCTTGCCGTCAAGAAGAAACTCGCCCATATGGCAGATGTCGAAAAGCCCGGCCTGCTGGCGGGTGTGGGTGTGCTCGGCGATAATGCCCGTGGGATACTGGATGGGCATGTTCCAGCCGGCGAACTCGGCCATTTTCGCGCCATGGGACATGTGCCACCCGGCAAGCGGAGTTTGAAGAAGGGCTGTCACGGTCTACTCCTCAGGTTGAGCTTTTCATGAAAAAAATACCGCCGGCTCTGTTGATAAGAGCGACGCCGGAAATGAGATTGCCCATAGTGACGTACCCAACAAAATGGGGTTTCCAAAGGGGGTCACCCCCTTTGGCCGCCGGAGGCAATACAACTCTTGGGCAACTTCAAAAGTAATCCGCCCTAGAGCATTTAACGCTTGAAAGAGTCGCTTAACGGCGGGCAAAGCCCGCCTACGCCTCTTTCGCGGCAAGGATTTGAGGACAAATCCTTGCAGAGCAATCCACTCATTTCATTCATGAATTGCTCTAAAGCTGAATGCTCCGCTGCCCGGCATCGGTGCGGGTTTTGCGAATGGACTTGAAATCGTCTATCAACGCTACCAGCTTACCATAAGTCTTTTTGATCTCCAAACCGTTTTGCGTAAGCTGCTCGTCGGATTTTTCTATGTATTTCCGCAGAAGATAGCGATCGCTCAAGATGGATTCCCCGATGGAAATCACGGTGGACACCAGGGAGTCGAAATAGCTGACTATCTCGAACTTGAGCGAATGCAAAAGGTCCACCGCCTCGGCAAGCATCTGCCCGTAGCCGACGCGCTCGCCCTTGAAATTGCGCTCCTCCAGTTCCTCCAGCACTCGCACCTTGCGCGCCTGCTGGATGTAGCTGTATCTGGTCACGACCTCCTGATAGAGATCGTGCAGATCGGAAAACTGCTCGTAGTGGTCCGGAGTCAGCAGGTAGTTGCCGAGCACCTTGTCGATATTGGCGAAAAACTCGTCGCTGTAGCCTATCATCCTGCGCTGGTGCTTTGACAGCCAGGCGTAGAGGAACTTCAGGCGTTTTTCCTCGGTGTCGGTATTCTCGACAATTTCGTTACGCTTGTAAACGACGCGGCCGGTATGCTCGCCGCGGACAATGTCGTTCAGGCGCAGGATCATGGTGGTGGTGTCGCGGATCAGGCTTACTCCGGTCAGCGCCTCCCCGGTCAGGGGGTGGATGACCGCCTGCGCTTCCACGGAAAGGGCGCGCTCCTGGCGCACGTTGTCCTGGCTGAACTTGTGCTGCCTGTAGCCCACGCGCAAAATGACCAGCTGCTTTTTCTCGTCCACCAGGTAGCCTTCGGTGGCGAGCTTTTCCAGCATGCCGTCGTGGATGTCCTCGATGCTGACCAGGGCGATTTTTTCCACGTGCGGGTAGGCATGGCTGCCGCCGTCCGACCAGATGGTGGTCAGGGTGCGGTCAGACTGCCCCAGAGTGCGGATAAGAAAGCGCTCGCCCATCTTGTGCAGACGCCTGGCGAACAGAGCCGCCGAGGTGCGCCGCTCCGAGGCTATGGGAAAGCCGTACAGCTCCATAAGATGCTGCAGGACGAAGTTCCGGTTTTCCTCGTAGGAATCGTCGTCATCAAGGGCGAACTTGCCTATGCGCAGCCCGTAGCGCTTGACTTCCGTATCCAGATCCATGGGGAACGAGGCGTAGACCCCGGCCAGATAGAAGCTCATGTCCTGGGGGTGCGGCCCGTGCAGGCCCAGAACCTGGCCCCGGTCCATGTTTATAAGATACGGCATGAGGGCGGGGTAATTGGCCAGATCGCCGACGTCGCGCTTCTGGAACTGCAGGCGCAACTGCTCGTGCAGGCTGCGGGGCATGCGCGACAGCAAAATACCCAGGTTCTTGGCCATGTAGGCCTGGGCGTGATCCACGCGCAGGTTCTGGTCTATGGGCGTAAGGTAGTCGAACTGGAACAGCTCGTGAAAATACCGGATAGGGCGGGCAAAGGCGGTCAGGCTGAAGCCGGGCAGGCTTTTGTGCTCCCAGAGATCGCTTTCAAAGGAAGGCAGCAGTTCGCGGGTTTCCACAACCGGATAATCGGCGACTTCGCAATATGGTTTTACAAGACAGTACTTTATGTGTACCAAGTCGAGAAAATGGCGAAGATCGGCCAGGGTGGGCAGACGCGGGGACTCGGCAAGAGTCCAGGCGTCGTTCCAGGCCGGGGTGGCGCGGGTGAAAAGCTGCTTCCAGTCAATAGGCATGGCTTTGGCAAAAGAAAAACAGGTATGAGCGCTTTTTCGGCCGCGTCGCTCGAACGCGTGCCGACAAAGCGGGAACAAGCCCGCATGTCACGGGCAGGCTGACAACACGAATCCCCTTTGTTTATCTTCAAGATATATACATACTTTTTTTGAAAATAGCGAGCAAAATATACGCGTTCCGCTATCGAACGGGGGATGAGGCGCAAGCGCGCGGGGAATCGGATTTTTGGAAAGTCCGCGGGACTTTCGGGGAAAAGTCATGTATTTATTTTAGAGCGGCACTCTGGTACAGAGGACGAGGAAAAGGAACCGCCGCCTTTGGCCGCGGTTTTTCGCAACGGCCGAAAGGCCTTTCGCCCGCGCCGGCGCAATCGACAATCGCTTCCCTGGCCCAAGGATTACACCCTTCATGCAGCATTCAAACTACGATCGCATTCTCGGCATTTTGTGCAGCGTGCTCGACGCCTATTCGGCGGTGCTTTTTCTGCCCCTGCGCAATACCAGCGACGACAAGGCGCCCGCCTGCTATCTGGCTTCTTCCTTCAGCCTGGGCGACAAGCTGGATTACGACGCCGAAGTGCAGGAGGGCCGGGGCCTGGTGGGCTGGATCCTGCGCAACGACGAACCGCTGCTGGTGGCCAACTTCGACCAACGTCGGAACCACCTGGGCTACTACTCCGACAACGAGGAGCACAGCATCAAGGCCTTTATGGGCTGCGCCCTGCCCGGCGGCAGAGGGGCGCTTTGCGTTGACAGCAAACGCCAGTATTCCTTTTCGGAAAAAGATCAGAAGATGCTCCACCTGTTCGCCGATCTGCTGGCGCAACTCGAAGCCGACGGCAGCGGCAACGAGGAAAAGGTGGCCATGCTCAAATATTACGCCGCCCTGCGCACCGTATACGCCCTGCGCCGCCAGTATTCGCGCTGGGCCGAATTTTTGCGGCATTTTCTCGATCTGATGGCCACCATGACCGGCTTTACCTATTGCGCCCTGTGCACGCGCGACCCGGAAGGCGAAAGCTATTCCATTGAAGGCGAAAACGCCTCCGTCATGCAGCGCCCGGGCGTGAGCGGTCCCTCGTTTCCCATGACGCACGGCATTGTGGGCTGGGTGTTCCGCAACGGTTCCCAGGTGCGCAGCGACGGGCCGGACGGCTCGCCAGAAACCCTGTTCGTGGGCAAGGGAATGGACATTCCCCACTTCCAGACCGTGCTCGCCATGCCCCTGGTCATACAGCGCAAAACGCGCGGCGTGCTGTGCCTGGCCCATGATCTGCCGGTGGAAATAACCGGCGCCACACAGGATTTTGTCCGCATGGCCTCGGAGCATCTAGCGCTTTTTCTTGAAAACTTATATGTTAAATGCCGCCTCAGGGATCTGCATCGCCGGCTCCAAGGGGAAGAGAGCCCGGAAAGCGCCGGCTGATGGCGGCAACACCCGCGGTCCACGCCGCCCGATGAGACAATCAGCCTGAGCATCCGGGCTGCAACACGCGACCTCAGGGATAGTCATGTTCCGTAAGTTCTTCAATCTGTTTGGCAAAGACCTGGCCATGGACCTTGGCACGGCCAACACCCTGCTCTATACCCGCAAAAACGGCATTGTTCTCAATGAACCGTCTGTGGTGGCCGTTGACGCCGAACGCGGCAACGTGCTGGCCGTGGGCAGGGAAGCCAAGGAATTTCTGGGTCGCACGCCCAAAAGCATCAAGGCCATACGGCCCATGCGCGACGGCGTGATTGCCGACTTTGAGGTAACGCGGCAGCTTATTTCCTTTTTCATCAAAAAAGTCATTGCCGGTTTCAGCCTGGCCAGGCCCAACATCGTCATCTGCGTACCCACGGGCATCACCCAGGTGGAAAAACGGGCCGTGGTGGAATCGGCCCAGCAGGCGGGGGCCAGCACGGTCCGCCTGATTGAGGAGCCCATGGCCGCGGCCATTGGCGCCGGCCTGCCCTTTAACCAGCCCTTTGGCAACATGGTGGTGGATATTGGCGGCGGCACCACGGAAGTGGCCATCATCTCCCTGTCCGCCATCGCCTACGCCGAATCGGTGCGGGTGGCCGGCGACGCCATGAACACGGCCATCCAGCGCTATTTCCAGAGCGAATTCCAGCTGATCATCGGCGAAAACATGTCCGAGCGCATCAAGCTGGCCGTGGGTTCGGCCTTTCCCCTGCCGGAGCAACTGGTGGTGGAGGTGTCCGGCAAGGACATGATTTCCGGCACGCCGCGCTCGGTGCGCGTTACCGACGGCCACGTGCGCGAAGCCCTGACCGACCCTGTGCGCGCTATTTTGCTGGCCGTGCACAAGGCCCTGGAAAAAACGCCGCCGGAACTGGCCGCGGACATAGCCGGCAACGGCATTTTGCTGGCGGGCGGCGGCGCCCTGCTCAAAGGCCTCGACACCCTTATCCACAAAAGCACCGGCCTGAAAATTATGATCGACGACGAACCGCTCACCACCGTGGTGCGCGGCACCGGCAAAACCCTGACGGATCAGGCCTTTTACAGCAGCGTATACATCAACTAGAGCGAACAGCGCGCGCTCGCGAACCCGCCGGACAGACATGCCATCTTTTATCAGACGCCTGCTTGACGCCCTGGGCATATTCGGTTTTGTGTATCTCCTCGGCTTTCTTTACCGGGAGCAGATCAGCGGCACCATCATCGGCGACGTGTGGGAAAGCATTCACCACTTGTTGTTCGGCTGGGTGGGCAACTGACGCCTTTTTCCGGCCGCCCGACGTTCCTCCCATTCTCCCGCTTCAAAGGCGGAACAGCCCCGGCACGGCCGCGGCCCGGACAAGTTCCGGGCTGAGCAGTTCGGGCACGTCCCGTATGAGCCCGGCCAGTTCGTCGGCGTCCACGGTCATCATGTCCTGCACCGGGTGTTCCGGGTAAAGCCCCGCGGGCAAATCCACCGCGAACAGCGTGAACAGGCCGCCCCCGTTTTCCTCCGGACCGCCCAGGGGCGACACCCGCAGCCCGCTCAAGCCGGCCTCTGACAGCAGCAGGCGCAGGGCGGCGTCTTCCCTGGCCTCGCCCACCATCACGAAACCGGCGTACAAATCCCATCTGCCCGAAACTCCCCTCCCGGCATCCTGCCGCCGGCGCAGGATCAACCTGTTCTGTCGAAGGCGCAGGGCCACGGCCACGGCGCGCACGGGCAACTTCTGGCGCAGGGCCGCTTGCGGCGTCATGCAGAGCAGGGGCCGGCCGTTGCCGTCAACCACTTCCACCAGCCGATCCCGATCCGCCTGGCCGAGTTCGGCATCCAGGCCGTGGGCGGGCGGCGGCGGCTCCTTGCGCTTTCTAAGCTTGGGTACGGGCCGATCCGACAAGGCCAGCGACCGTCTGGTCAGATCGCGCAGGGTCTCGCCGGCCTGGGCAATGCGCGAATAGCCCCTGACGCTTTCCGGCTTTGATGAATCCTCCCCGCCCGCCCGGCCGCCCTTTCCGGAACCGATCGCATCGGAACCGGCCGCGCCAGAGTCTACCTTGTTGGAATTGGGCGTGTTGGAACCGACCGCGTCGGAACCGGGCGCCGCCGGCGCCTCCTCACAATCCGTGGGAAAAAATGAATCGGGCATACGTTTTCCTGATTTGCAAATCGCCGGCAACGCGCTAAAGTCGCTTTTCCATGCAGAGTGTCCGCGACGAATCTATCCCGTTTCTTCTGAAAGAGGAAGACGCGCCCGAACTGGCCGCCCTTGAGTCGGCCTGCTTCGCCCTGCCCTGGAGCGAGGAGCAGTACAGGAAACTTCTGAACCGCGACGCTCCGGCCCCGGAAAAAGACAGCCCGCGCGCCGCCGGTCCCCGTCCGCCCGGCCGGGAGGACGAGCCCCTGGCCGCTCTGCCGGCCACGTCGGTATTCGGCCTGCGCGCCGCCAACGGGGAACTTGCGGCTTACGTCTGTCTTGGCGTATACCAGGCGATACGGGAAATGGAAATTTACAACATTGCCGTGCGCGATTCGTTCAGGCGCAAGGGGCTGGGCAAACGGCTGCTTTTTCACGCCCTGGATACGGCGCGCCGGGCCGGCATTGCCCGGGCCCTGCTGGAAGTGCGGCCCAGCAACACCGCCGCCCTGGCCCTGTATGCTTCCGCCGGCTTTGCCGTTTGCGGGTGCCGCAGAAAGTACTACAAGGACAGCGGCGAGGACGCGCTCATTCTGGCCCGGGATCTGGAGCCTAGTGCAATGTAGCGGACTGCTGACAAACTCCGGACTGGCTTTGTCAATGCTCTGCCAATGTAAGCCTTTGCCCGCCGCTTGCCGTTGTTTTCGGACCGCAACACTTCCGTGGAGGATGACCTGATGAAAGCGCTGATGGCCGCCAACTGGAAAATGTACAAAACCGGGGCCGAGGCCGCCGCCACCCTGACGGATCTGGCCGCGCGCCTGACCGCGTTGCCCGATGACCGGGAAGTGGTGGTGTTCGCCCCCTTTACCGCCCTTGCCGCCTGTTCGGCGGCCCTTGACGGCAACGCGCGCATCGCCCTGGGCGGCCAGAACTGCTACCCGGCCGCCGAAGGGGCCTTTACCGGAGAAATATCGCCGGCCATGCTTCAAGACTGCGGCTGCGCCTGGGTTCTGACCGGGCATTCCGAACGCCGCGCCATTCTGGGCGAGAACAGCGCCTTTGTGGGCAAAAAAACCGCTTTCGCCCTGAACGCCGGGCTGAAGGTTGTACTCTGCATCGGGGAAACCCTGGAAGAACGGGACAGCGGCAAACTGGCCGCCGTGCTGGTGCGCCAGATGGAAGCCGGCCTGGCCGATCTGCCGGCGGATATCGCGCCCGAACGCATCGCCCTGGCCTATGAGCCGGTGTGGGCCATAGGCACGGGCCGGGTGGCGGGACCGGCGGAAATAGTGAAAGCCCACGCCCTGGTCAGGAAATTTCTGGAAACGCGCTTTCCCGCGCAGGGCAAGGACATCCGCATTCTGTACGGCGGAAGCGTAAAACCCGGAAACGCAAAAGACATCATAACACTTGACAACGTCAACGGAGTACTGGTAGGCGGAGCATCGTTACAAGCGGAAAGTTTCAGCGGCATCGTCCTGGCCTGAACTTTCGCCGTGCCCCCTGCCCGAATTTTTAACGACGCGCCGCCCGGCCGTCACGTTTGAGGAGAGCCCCTTGGAAAAGATGATTTTAACCCTGCACATAATCGTCTGTGTGGTTCTGGTCGTGCTGGTGCTGCTCCAGTCCGGCAAGGAAGGCATGGGGGTCATTTTCGGCGGAGGTTCGTCCTCGCTGTTCGGCAGCACGGGCGCCGGCGGCATTCTGGTGAAGCTGACGACTTTTGTGGCCGTTATCTTTCTGGCCACCTCCCTGGGCTACAACATGCTCACCTCGGTGAAGACCAACAAGGAATCCACCATCATCGACATTCCCCTTGATGACCCCTCGGCCCCGGCAAAGCCCGAGATGCCCGGCGCGGCAGCCGCCCCGGCGGCCAATTCCACTGCCCCGGCCGCGAATTCCACCGCCCCGGCGAAATAGCCCATTTTGCACAGGCATTCCCGTTCAGCCGGCGGCACTGTTGTGCCGCCGGCTGAACTTGTTTTTGCCAGGGAATGCTGCCGCATTGTTTCCTTGCCCACAGTACCCGCCCAAAATTTGGGCAGGCGGAACCCCATACCGGCCCCCGCTTGACTTTCACCAAAATTCCCCGGACGATAGTGGCAAACGCATTCCAGGGAACCGCCGCCAAGGCACGAATCCTGCTTTTATACCTCATACCTGAGAAGACCGCCCGAATTTCGGGCAGAGACGGCTTCGCGAACCGCCCTCGCGCGGCCCTTATCCCTCCCAACAGGGCGCTGTCGGAAACTCTATGCGTAGGACATGCAGGCGGCGGCCATCCGCGCGCGGTTTGTGGCTTTGTTGTTTCCTGGCCCTTGCGGCCGTTATGCTGATCACGGCGCCTTGCGGCCCGGCCAAAGCAGCGGCGCCCTCGCCCAAAGCGGCGACGCCCGCCGCCATATCGTGCGTGGGCCAGCTCTGCAACCCGCGCCAGGGAATGATCAAGCGCCCCGGCGCAATTATCGACAGGCAGATATCCTCTCCCAAATCCGTGAACTTCACCGCGGACGGCAAAAGCATTTACATCAATTCGCTGGAAGGCTGCGAAACCCTGATCTACTCCTTTCCGGACTTGCAGCGGCTGGCGGAAATCCGCCACGAATTCACCCAGCAGGACGCAGGCCTGTTCAAGAACGGGGAAACCACGGTCTTCGGCTACCCCTACTACCACCGCGCCAAGGCCAACACCAAAAACGTCTTTGCCGGCAAACCCGTGGAAGCGGCTTTTTCCCACAACGGCCGCTATCTCTGGGTGCCCTATTACCGGCGCAGTTACGATTCCAACGCCTCCTGCCCCTCGGCCATGGCCATTGTCGATACGGCCACCAACAGTATTGTCCGGGTTCTGCCCACCGGCCCCCTGCCCAAAGTTGTGGCGGTTTCGCCCGACAACCGTTTTGTGGCCGTGACGCATTGGGGCGACAACACGGTCGGGCTCATCGACGTTTCCGGGCCCACGCCCGACGACTTTGTTTACGTCCGCCACCTGACCGTGGGCCACAAAATGAGCACCGCCGGCTTGAGCGGCGACCGGGACAGAAACTGCGGCAGTTGCCTGCGCGGCACGGTGTTTACCCCGGACAGCCGTCATCTGCTGGTCGGGCGCATGGGCGGGGGCGGCATTGCCTGTTTTTCCGTTCCGGACGGAATCTACCTGGGATCATTCACGGGCTTTTGCAACACGCCGCGCCACCTGGTCATAGACAGAGCCGGAACAACCCTTTACGCCAGCAACAACAAGCAGGGCAGCGTGATGCGCGTGTCCCTGGCGGAAGTGCTGGCAAGCGTGCAAGAAGCCAACGGCGCCTCCATCGTCGGCCCGGCCGGGGAGACTCTGCGTGTGGGCAGCGGGGCGCGCACCGTGGCACTGTCGCCGGACGAGCGCTTTCTGTATGTCGCCGTTTACGGCTCATCCGAGCTGGCCCAGGTGGATCTCGCCACCTGGAAGGTGCAGCGGCGCGTGCGGGTTTCGCCCTTTCCCGTGGGGCTGGCCGTCAGCCCGGACGGGCAGCATGTGGTGGTAACCTCGCAAGGAAAAGAGGATCTGGAAGGCGGCAACTCCGTGGAAGTGTTCCACGTGGCCCCCGACGACCGTACCGCATCCGGAAACAAGCGCCCGTGACGCGGGGAAGGCTAATTTTGTAGTTGCCCAAGAGTGGCATTGCCTCCGGCGGCCAAAGGGGGTGACCCCCTTTGGAAACCCCATTTTGTTCATCTGACTTTAGTGTAAGATTACAAAGTTAATCTGCTCTAAAGCCCTCTTAAAAAAGGTGCCGGCAACACCTGGGAAACGCCGAGTTTTTTCGTGTGGCAAGGCGCAAGCCAATTTTCAAGGGGGGCTGGACTCTTTCGTCCTGCCCCCCTTGAAAATTGGCGCCGCAACGCCGCCAGACGGAAAAAATCGGCGTTTCCCTACTTCAATCCGTCCATGACCCGGCGCAGCTCCTGGGCCGTGCGGGACAGGTCCTGCACGGCGGCCGCGGACTGCATGATGCCGCCGCTGGTTTCCGCCACTATCCGGTTAATTTCGTCCACGGCCCGGTTTATTTCCTCGGAGGTGGCGCTCTGCTCCTCGGCGGCCGTGGCAATGGAAGCGACCACGGACGAGTTGGCCGCCGCCAGATTCACTATCTCGTTCAGGGCCTGTCCTGAAGAATTGGCCAGGCCGGTGGCCTCGGTGATGCTGGACACGGCGTTGCTTACTTCATTGATATTGGCGCGCGTCGAATGCTGAATGGCGTTGATGTTCTCTCCCACTTCCTTGGTGGCGCTCATGGTCTTTTCCGCCAGTTTGCGCACTTCGTCGGCCACCACGGCGAACCCGCGCCCGGCTTCGCCGGCCCGGGCCGCTTCAATGGCCGCGTTCAGGGCCAGCAGGTTGGTCTGATCCGCGATGTCGGAAATGACGTTCATCACCCCGCCGATGCTTTCGGCCTGGCCGCCCAGTTCCTTCATGTTATTCTGCAGATTGCTGGCCACCGCATTCACCTTGTTGATAGCACCGACAACGCGGTTGACGAGACCGGCGCCGTTTTCGGCCTTCTGCCGTGTGTCTTCGCTCTGTTCCGAGGCCTGCCCGGCGCTACGCGCCACTTCCATCACCGTGGCGTTCATTTCCGTCATGGCGCTGGCCGTGGATTCCACGCGGGTACGCTGCACTTCGGCTCCGCGCGATATCTGTTCCACCTGGGCCGCCAGTTGCTCGGAAGCGGCGGCCACGCGATCGGCAATGGCGGACGCGTCCTGGGCCACGCGCAGGATGGTGTTTTGTCTTGATTTTAACTCGCTTATATCATTGATGATTTCAAGAGAACCGATGACCGAGCCCTTGATGTCGTGCAGGGGAATAGCCGTGATCAGCGTGTCCATGCGCTTGCCCCGCGGGGCGATGCCCCGCTCCTCCACAACGGCGCTGTTGCCGCTCATGGCCTTTTGCCAAAGGGCTTCCTGCCCGCCTTTGCGCTCCACGTTCAGAAGTTCGTCGCGTCCGGTTCCCACACGGTCGCCACCCACCAGCTTCTGGGCCGCCCGGTTCAGAAAGAGCGCCTGCCCCTTGCCGTTACTGGTGATTATGGGCAGTTGCATGGAATCGATCACTTCCGTATAGGCGTTGCCCACCAGGTTGAACTCATTGGTCAGGCTGGCGAATGAGCCGGAAAAATGGCCCGTGTCCATGCGTTCGCGGAAAGAGCCGGCCAGCACCTTTTTGGCAAGTTCGCCCGCTTCCTGCATCACCCGCTCAAAAACAGCCGGTATCTGGCGCATGGCGCCGATCATGCGTCCGATCTCCCCGCCTTCTCTCACCTTGATCGTGTACCCGAAATCCCCTCTGGCAACGGCGTCGGCAAAGCCCGACAGTTCGCGCAGCACGCGGATAATCCCCAGCACGATCACCGCGGCGATCAAGAGGCCGATAACAACGCCCACAAGGCCGACAACGGACATCTGCTTTTGCGCGCCGGCGTTGCTTTCCAGGGTTTCGACCCCGAAGGCGCTCATCTGCTTGTCCACTTCGGTATTCAGGCTCAGGACTTTGGCGAGCACGCCCGCCATCAGTTTGTCGATGGCATCGAGATTCTTCTCAACGATCTTGCTCGCGCCGTCCATGCTCTGGAAGGCCGTCCTGGTGTCGTTGTACGAGGAGCGTAGCGCGGCGAACGCGCGTTTACCCGCATCGGTGCGCAGAACGACCTCCAGGTTGTCCAACTTGTCACCGGCTTTTTTCAGATGCTCGCTAACCGCCTTGGCGTCTTCCGGCTGTCGGGACAGGGCGAACCGGCTGATGCTGAACAGGGTGGGCGCCAGTTCGGACCAGGTTTCGGAAATTTTCGTCAGGGCTTCGCCGTTATTCACCGATGTAGCCTGCACCGACATGGCCGACAGACTTTCCTGCATCTTCAGGGCCGCGGGCATGACCGTTTTGACGTACTGATCGCGTGAGGCCAGAAAGCTTGTCTTCACTTCCGCCAGCAGGCCGCTTGCGCTCTGAAGATCTTTGTCCAGGCCGTCCAGCGCGTCTTTGCGGGATTGCAGATGCACCACCGTTCTGGCCAGAGCGATCTGATTCTTGGAAAAAGCGATGCCGTCATCAGCCTTTTTCATGGTGTTCGCGTCGCCGTCATCCACAAACTGGTATACGCTTGAGGCGATACCATTCGCGCCGGTTCTCAAATCGCTCAAAGCCACGTTAAAGGTCGCCAGACGCTGGAATTCGGTAAACCCGGCCGAACCCCGCTGTATGCTTGTCAATCCCAGATAGACCAGCCCCCCCAACAGGAGCACCATGATAGAGAAGCCCGTTATAATCCGGTACTTTGTGGTCATACACCGTCGCCTCCTACCGCGTGCAACGTATTGGGCGCGCTTGCGTCCGGAAACCGAAACGGCCCGGCTAAGCGCCTCTCTTAAAAAGTTTATTACAGTATAATGGGGATAAAAAAAATACGCAAAGAAAATTTGATTCTCAGCAATTAACAGGAATTCCAATTGCCATTGCTATCTGATATATCTATAATTACATTTTCATATAAAAATTATATCTTTATAATTGAAGATAAAACCATTGATTAGCCATTTATATAGTTATTTTATATCATATATACGTAATATAAATTTATTTATTCGCTTTTCACATAAAAAAAGGACAACCCCCCCCTATACAGCGGGAGTTGTCCGTCAGGTTTACGAATCGGACGAATAGGAATCCGCGTCACACCTGAGCCGCCAGACGACCGTCGGCATCGCGCGGGCGCTTGTCATCCTTCTTGCGGAAGTCCTCGCGCTTGATGCTGTCGCTGAAGGCCATCAGAATCGGGCTGGCCACGAAAATGGAAGAAGCCGTGCCCACAAACACGCCGATGAACATGACCAGGGCGAAATCAAAAATAATGCCGCCGCCCCAGATCAAGAGAGAGATGATCACCAGCAGGGTGGTACCCGAGGTCAGTATGGTGCGCGAAAGTGTCTGGTTGATGCTGTGGTTGATAATGTCCGGGAAGGCGGACACCATATCGTTGCGCAGGTTTTCGCGTATCCGGTCGTACACGATGATGGTGTCGTTCAGAGAGTAGCCCACCAGGGTCAGCAGGGCGGCGATGATCGTCAGGTCGAACTCCTTGTTCATCAGGGAGAACAGGCCCACGGTAATAAGCACGTCGTGCAGAATGGAAACAACGGCCCCCAATGCGAACACCAGTTTGCATCGCCAGCATAGAATAATGGTCAGCACAACCGCCGCCAGCACCAGGTAGAGCTTGTTGAAGCCGAGGTATCCCAACCCGAACATGGTTCCGCCCAGTACGCAGGCCACAATTCCGGCCGTCAGCCAGCGGTACTCGAAGCGCCCGGACACATAGATGGCGATGAGCAGGATGGCGTAATACATGGCCTCCAGGGCCTTGGCCCGCAAATCCGCCCCCACCTTGGGGCCGACCATCTTCAGATGCTGGATCTCGTATTGCGCGCCGTTCAACTTGGTATCCAGGGAGTCCTTCACAATCTGGCCGATGCCGGTGGAAGTCTCCTCAGCCGTGGAAATGCGCAGCAGATAGGTCGTGTCGTCCGTGCCCATCTGTTGTATCACCAGGCCGGGCAACGCGGAGCCGTCCAGGGATTTTTTCAAATCCTCGTCCGAGATGGGCTTGGCGAATTTCACCTGGACCGTGGCCCCGCCGGCAAAATCGATGCCGAACTGCAGGCCGCCTTTCACAACCACGGAAGCAAGCCCGATAAGGATGATCACCACGGACAGGATGTACGAAATTTTGCGCAGACCGACAAAATCGATATTCAAATCGTTGCGGATAAGATGCAGTCCCATGAATGCCTCCGTTAAATGCTGAGCTTGCGGCCGGGTTTGCCCATCCATATATCAAAGATGATGCGTGACAGGAAAATGGCCGTGAACATGGAGGCCGCGATACCCAGGGTCAGGGTGACGGCAAAGCCGCGAATGGGTCCGGTGCCGAACTGGTACAGGATAAGGGCGGCAATGACCGTGGTCAGGTTGGAGTCGGTAATGGCCAGCATGGCGCGGGAAAAGCCCGCGTCCACGGCGGCTTTCGGCGTCAGCCCCCGGTGCTGTTCCTCGCGTATTCGCTCGAACACCAGCACGTTGGCGTCAACGGCCATGCCAATGGTAAGCACTATACCGGCAATGCCCGGCAGGGTCAGGGTGGCGCCGAAGGCGGCCATGCCGGCGAGAATGAGCACCACGTCCAGAACCAGCATGACGTTGGCCACCATGCCCGACCAGCCGTAGTAAATGGCCATGAAGACGACCACCAGGGCACCGCCGATCAGGGTGGCGTTCACGCCCATGTCAATGGATTCCTGCCCCAGGGAGGGACCCACGGTGCTTTGTTCCAGCACCACCACCGGGGCGGGCAAAGAGCCGGCCCGCAGCACCACGGCCAGATCGCTGGCTTCCGCCGGAGTAAAACGGCCGGAAATGCTGGCGTCGCCCACGATCTTGTCCCTGATCACCGGGGCGGAGTGCACTTTGCCGTCAAGCACAATGGCCAGACGCTTGCCTATGTTCTCGCCCGTGAGCCGGCCGAACAGTTCCGTGCCGCGCCGGTCAAAGGAAACGCTGACAAAAGACGAGCCGTCCTGGTCAAAACGGGGCACGGCATTACTGATGCGGTCCCCGGTCAGGGCCACCTGGGAGTCCACGGCGATTTTTTCTTCAATTTTCCGGCCGTCGGGCGAACGCACTTCCATGGGCAGCACTTCCACCCCGCGCGGGATCACCCGGCTGTTGGGGTCCACATCCTCCCGCACCACCCTGAACTCCAGGTGGGCGGTGCGGCCGATGATCTCCACCGCCCGCTGGGGGTCCTTCATGCCGGGAAGCTGGATGGATATGCGGTTGTCGCCCTGTTCCTTGCGCACGTCCGGCTCGGCCACGCCGAACTGGTCGATACGGTTGCGGATGGTGGCCAGCGCCTGGTCCACGGTCATGTTCGTCAGGTAGTCGCGCGCCTGGGAGGTAAGCCCGATGCGGTACCGCAGCTTGTCCTCGGCCGCGGGCTGGGGCTTGTCGACAGCCAGTTGGCTGAAGGTCTTGGCGATCAATTCCTCAAGCTCCGCCTTTTTGGCCGGGGTGGCCAGAATGAACTCAAGCTTGTCGCCGGTTACGGGCGCGGGCCGGGTCATGAGAATGCCCTTGCCCTTGGCCTCGCTCATCAGATCCTCGCCCATCTGCGCCAGGGAAGTTTCAAGCGCCTTGGACACTTCCACCTCAAGGGTGAGCTGAATGCCGCCCATGAGGTCAAGGCCCAGGCTAATGCGGGCGTCCGGCAGCAGGCGCAAAAGCGCAGACTTGGCTTTCGGTTCCGTCCCCTCCGGCTCCGCCACAAAGGTCGGCAGCAAATACGCGGCCGAGGCCAGCAGGACGGCCAGTCCCAGGAGGATACGCCATAACAAACCCTGTTTCATGAAAACTCCTCACGATGCGTGCGAATATGATCAA
Source organism: Desulfovibrio sp. (assembly GCA_031550695.1). Taxonomy (GTDB): domain Bacteria; phylum Desulfobacterota; class Desulfovibrionia; order Desulfovibrionales; family Desulfovibrionaceae; genus Frigididesulfovibrio. The sequence continues at coordinate 52,290 of JAVBOI010000027.1, forward strand.
AATGAGGCCGCTAACAGCCCGCGGCCGACCATGCGCGACAAAACCGGCCGGGGACGGCCCGGCGGAACACGCGAAACGAAAACGGACGCGGCGCGAAACGCGCCCGGCCAACGGGACGGCCCGCCCTTATGGCACGGGCGAAAAGGCGGACCCCCCATAAGGAAGGACCCGCCCGCATACGGAACTACTCGGCTTTAGACTGTTCGTCCTTTTCAGCCTCGTTGTCGTCCTGTTGGTCGTCGTTTTTCTTCGCGTCTTTGGGCTCGTCCTTTTTGACGTCCTTGGGCTCATCTTTTTTGGAGCCCTTGGAATCGTCCTTTTTGCCCTTTCTTTCCTGGGCCTTGGCCACAGCGCCGGACAAGGTGGAGATGGACGAGCGCAGCACCTTCATCTTGGTTCCGCCCACGTCCAGAATGGCGTAGTCGTCCCCAATCTCATGGATGCGTCCGAAAATGCCGCCGGCGGTGATGACCTCGTCGCCCCGCTTGAGGGCGGCCAGCATGTTCTTGTGCTCCTTGGTCCGCTTCTGCTGGGGACGGATAAGCAGAAAATAGAACACGGCGAACATGAGAATGATGGGCAGAAAAGAAGCCATACCCGCGGCTTCGCCGCCGGCTCCGGCGCCGCCGGCGCCTCCCATGGCATACGCGACAGTTGTCGAGAACATAGTTCCTCCGGAAAAAAGTGAAACGCGCAACGCGGCGCTATCGTGAAACGAGCTATTCATAGCCCACAGACGGGTAAAGAAGCAACGCTTTTTTCCTGTTCCGGCCGGCGGCCGGATCGCCGCCCGCCCGTTATGGCGGCGGCCGGCATTGCGGTTTCCGGCAAAATCGCTTACGGTGCGCCGATGGAGCGAACCTGATTGTATCCGGTTTCGCTCCGTTGCCGCTGTTATTCCGGGTATTTTCCGGTTCACCCTCCCCAAGGAACCTTCGCATGTCATTTTTGAAGACGAGCACCAGCTTTACCCGTTTCCGCATCACCGATCCCGTGCCCAAAGGCCTGTGGGCGGAAGTGCCCGACCGGCTTCGACGCAACAGCTTCAACGACATTGACGAACTGCCCGAGGAACGCTCGTTCGGCTGGACCACCTTTGAGGACATGCTGGACACAAGCTGGGGCCTGAACCCGGCGGAAAAAGGCGTGTACCTGGCCTTCTGCCTGCGCCTGGACACCCGCCGCGTGCCCCCGGCCGTGATCAAAAAGCATTTGGCCCTGGCCATAAAGCAGGAAGAAGCCCACAACCGGGAACAGGGGCGCAAGTTCGTTTCGCGCGATCGCAAAAAAGAACTCAAGGAGCAGGTGCTGCTGCGCCTGCGCATGCGTTTTCTGCCCATTCCGGCGGAGTTCCAGGTGGTGTGGAACACGGCGGAATCGATGATCTATTTTGCCTCCACGCAGCAAAAGATGCTGGATTTGTTCGAGGAGCTGTTCATCCGCACCTTCGAGCTGCACCTTGTGCCGCTTTCGCCTTACGAACTGGCCGTGGCCCGGACGCAGGACAATGCCCTGCAACTCCGGCTTGACGCTCTTGAACCCACGCAATTCGCCTGATCATCCCTACTATATTATTATGAGCGACACTCCTTATCTCGGCCAGACCACGGATCTCATTCTCGGACAGGAATTTCTCACCTGGCTCTGGTTTCGCAGCGCCACGGGCGCCATTTTCAACGACACGTCGGGCCGTCCCTTCAACGTGAGCATGGAACAGCGCATCGTTGTCCAGGGCGGCGACGGCGAACACCTGGAAACCGCCAGCGTGTCCGGCGTGGACTCGGAACTGCGCGAAGCCCGCATGGGCCTGACCGTGGGCAAAAAAGTCACACGCGCCCTGCTGCGTCTTGAGCGCGAGCCGGAAACCTGGCAGGTCACCCTGAAAGCGGCCGACTTTTCCCTGGGCAGCCTGAAAACCCCGAAACTGGACGCCGGCGATAAAGATGACGACCCGGACGCCCTGTTTCTGGAAAAAATGTACCTCATTGAAAGCTGCCTGGAACTGATCGACGCCATGTACGGCGCCTTTTTGCGCGTCCGCCTCGACGACGGCCCGGACGGCTGGCCCGACGAGGTCAAACGCCTGCGCGAGTGGATGCGCGCCTGACGGGCGGTGTAGGCCGTGACCTCCGTATTCATTCTTCTGCGGGCGCTCGTTATCGTAGCCTGCGCAACCGCGCTGATCGCGGTTCTGCTGGATCGTGCCCGCCAGCCCGGCCTGCTGCCCGCCCTGGGCGCCAGAATGCTGCGCAAGAGCTTCTGGCTGCTGCTGGTATTTCTCGGCATCACTCTGGTCAGCTTCTGCGTCATCCATCTGGCCCCCGGCTCGCCCACGGATCTGGAAGTGACCATGAACCCCCTGGCCGACGCCCAGGCCCAGAAGCGTCTGGCCGAATTCTATGGCCTGGACAAACCCCTGTACGAGCAGTATTTTTCCTGGCTGAAGCGGCTCGTTCAACTCGACTTCGGCAATTCCATGAGCAGCGACGCCCGGCCGGTGATGCAAAAAATTGCCGAACGCCTGCCCCTGACCCTCTGGCTCAACGCCATCACCCTGCTTCTCACCCTGCTTCTGGCCGTGCCCATCGGCATTGTGGCCGCCCGCCATCGCGGCGGGTTGTTTGACAAAAGCACCACCCTGCTGGTGTTCGTGGGCTTTTCCATGCCCGGATTCTGGCTGGCCCTGCTGCTGATGAGCTTTTTTTCCATTGAGCTGCAATGGCTGCCCCTGTCCGGTCTGACCTCCCTGGATTACCCCTCCATGAGCGCCTGGGGGAAAACCATGGATCTGGCCGCCCACCTGGCCCTGCCCATTTTCATCTCCACCTTCGCCAGCCTGGCCGGCATGTCCCGCTTCATGCGCGCCTCGGTTCTTGAGGTTTTGCGCCAGGATTACATTCTCACGGCCAGGGCCAAGGGCCTGCCCGAACGCGTGGTTCTGTTCCGCCACGCCCTGGGCAACGCCCTCTTGCCGGTCATCACCCTGCTGGGGCTTTCCGTGCCCGGCCTTATCGGCGGCAGCGTCATCCTTGAGTATATTTTTTCCCTGCCCGGCATGGGCCAGTTGTTCTACAACGCCGTCATGGCCCGCGATTACCCGCTGATCATGGGCAACCTGGTGCTGGGGGCCGTTCTCACCCTGGCCGGCAACCTGCTGGCCGACTTCTGCTACGGCCTGGCCGACCCGCGCATCCGTGCCGGCATGCGTCTGAGAATGAGGGATGCGTCATGAACGCCTTCCGCGCCCGCTATCTGTTGCGACGCTACGGCCTGCTCTGGCTGGGGCTGGCCATTGTCTGCCTCATGAGCCTGGCCGCCATCCTGGCCCCCTGGCTGAGCGCCCACGATCCCCTTCAGCTCAACCTGGACGCCATTCTCGTGCCGCCCGGCGCCGAGCACCTGTTCGGCACCGACACCCTAGGCCGCGACGTGTTTGCCCGCATGCTTTACGGGGCCAGGGTATCGCTCTGGGTCGGCTTTGTGTCCGTGGGCATCTCGGTCTGCATCGGCCTGGCGCTGGGGCTTGTGGCCGGCTATTTTCGCGGTCTGGCGGACGAGTGCATCATGCGCTTTGTGGACGTGATGCTCTGTTTTCCCTCCTTTTTCCTTATTCTGGCCGTGATCGCCTTTCTGGAGCCCAGCCTGGCCAACATCATGATCGTCATCGGCCTGACCTCCTGGATGGGCGTGGCCCGGCTGGTGCGGGCCGAAACCCTTACCCTGCGCGAGCGCGACTTTGTCCACGCCGCCCGTCTGGCCGGCGCCTCCACGCCGCGCATTCTGCTGCGCCACATTCTGCCCAACGCCCTGGCCCCGGTGCTGGTTTCCGCCACTCTGGGCATTGCCGGCGCCATTCTGGTGGAATCCTCCCTGTCCTTTCTCGGCATCGGCGTGCAGCACCCCCTGCCCAGTTGGGGCAACATCCTCATCGAGGGCAAGCAGACCCTGGGCATCGCCTGGTGGCTTTCCCTCTTTCCCGGCCTGGCCATTCTTCTGACCGTGCTCGGCTACAACCTTCTGGGCGAAGGGCTGCGCGACCTGCTTGACCCCAGGATTGCCCGGTAGCTATAACGGATTGTCGGTACACGACGCCAGGGGGAAGCCATGCTGGAAGTGCTCAGAATACGCGATCTCGCGCTCATCGAAGACATAGAGATGGAATTCGCCCCGGGCATGAACGTGCTGACCGGGGAAACGGGCGCCGGCAAAAGCTTTATCCTCAAGGCCCTGAATTTTCTCACCGGGGAAAGGCTGGGGCAGGATCTCGTGCGGCCGGGCAAGGAAAAAGCCACGGTGGAAGCCCTGTTCGTGCTGGACGGGCAAGACCATATCCTGCGCCGCGAACTGGCGGCCGACAGCGGCCGCAGCCGGCTCTACCTCAACGATCGCCTGTGCTCGCAGGACACGGTGCGCGACATGCGGCCGCGCCTTTTGCTGCACACCAGCCAGCACGGACAGCAAAAGCTGCTTCAGCCTTCGTTTCAGGCCAAAATTCTCGACGATTATCTGGCCCGGCCGGATTTGCTGGAGGAAAAGGATCGCCTGGTCCGAGCCCTGCACGACTGCGCCGCCCGTCTGGATGCCCTGGAACAGACCCGCCTGTCTCTGGAAGACAAACGCGACGTGCTGGAATACCAGCAGCAGGAAATTGACAAGGTCGCGCCCAAGGCCGGCGAGGAAGAAGAACTGGAATCCCGGCGCGCGGCGGTGCGAAACCAGACCGCCGTGGCCGAAAACGCCGCCGCCGCCATGGCCGCCCTGCACGGGGGCGATGACGGTCCCGGCCTGCTGCGGGCCCTGGCCGGGCTGGAACGGGCCGTGAACGCCCTGTCCGGCGTGCTGGAAAACTTTGCCGAAACGCCGGACAAGCTGGCGGAAATGCGCCTGATCTTGCGCGATCTGGATACGGATTTGCGCAAGGCGGCCGCGCAGGCCTCGCAGGCGGCCGACATCGAAGCCATCGAAGCCCGCCTGTACGCCCTGGCTCAGCTTAAACGCAAGCTCAAGCGCCCCCTGGAGGCCATCGTCTCCCTGCAACGGGAAATCAAGGAAAACCTGGATTTTCTGGATACCTGCAAGCTGGAGCGGACCAAGCTGCGCGACGAGGAAAGCGGCCTGTGCGACGCCCTGGCCGCTCTATTGGCCGTGTTGAACCAGGCCCGGCGCTCGGCCGCCGAAGCCCTGGCCCTGGCCTTGCAAGGCGAGCTGAAGAATCTGGGTTTTTCCGAGCACGTGCGGGTATTTTTCGATTTTTCCCCCCATCCCCTGCATCCGGGGCGGGAAGACTGCGCGGAAGAACGCGCCCGCCTGCTCTGGCAGCCCAACCCCGGCCAGCCGCCCCAACCGCTTGACCGCATTGCCTCGGGCGGGGAGCTTTCCCGCTTTCTGCTGGCCGTGGTCAGCCTGATGAGCCGCAGCGGCGACGAAACGCCCACCCTGATTTTCGACGAGGTCGATTCCGGCGTGGGCGGCCTGACCCTGAACCGGGTGGCGGCCAGCCTGGCGGATCTGGCGGCGGCGCGGCAAATGCTGCTCATCACCCACTGGCCGCAACTGGCCTCCCGGGCCGCGCGCCATTTTGTGATCACAAAGGAGATTCTCGACGGCCAGACCTACACCCGCTGCGCCCGCCTGGCACCCGAAGCCATAAAGGACGAACTGACGCGCATGGCCGGCGGCGAGGATCCCGATCATGAGCGCTGACACAGCCTGCCTTTTGCTGCACGGCTTTGGCGGCAGCCCCTTTGAAATGGAACCCCTGGTTCCGGGCCTGACAAACCTGGGCTATACTGTGGATCTGCCCACCCTGCCCGGCCACGACAGCAGCGTGGCGGAATTTCGCCGCACCTTTTTTCCGGACTGGATGGCCTACGCCGAGGAACGCTACCTGAGCTTACGCCGGAACCACAGGCTGGTCATTCCCATCGGTTTTTCCATGGGCGGCAGCCTGGCCCTGCTTCTGGCCGCCCGGCACAATCCGGCCGGCGTGGTTTCCCTGTCCGCCCCGGTCTGCCTTCAGCCCTGGTTTCCCTTTACCGCGCGCACGCTTCAGCTTCTGTTCCTGCCCCTGCTCCGGTACCTGCGCCCGGTCATGTCCCGACGGCCGCCCAGGCCGGAATCGCGCGCCATTGCCCCGCACCGGGGCTACGACACCGTCAACTGCCTGCCGCAACTGTACAGCCTGGGCAAAGGCCTGGCGATCTTGCGCAAAGCGCTGCCGGACATCCGCTGCCCGGCGCTGATCATGCACGACGTCCTGGATAATTCCTCCTGGCCCGGCTCGGCCCTGGCCGTCGCCGCCAAAGCCGCCTCGCGGGATCTGACCCTGATCTACACCCGCATGAACGAACGCATAACCAGCCACCACATGCTGACGACCCACCAGGAAACCAAAGATCAGGTGGCCGAGGAAGTGCGCCGCTTCGTCGCCCGCATCAGCGGCGGCGACGGCGGCGATGAAAGGCAATGAGGATGAAGCCAACTTAGCGGAAGTGGGGCTTTGCCCCACGCCCCACAAGGGGGCAGCGCACAGAGCCTGTGTCCCCGAGCCCCCTTGACCCGCGCATTGAGGGGTATGTTGGCCATGAGCTTGGCCGACGAGATTTGCAAATAGCGAAACCGTCGTACCCATAAACGGGGTTTCCAAAGGGGGTTACCCCCTTTGG
>JAVBOI010000046.1:0-21087 GCA_031550695.1 Desulfovibrio sp.
AAAGGGGGTGACCCCCTTTGGAAACCCCATTTTGTTGATTACGTGACAAAAGCACCCTGAACAGACGGGCATGTCTGTTCAGGGTGCTTCGACGATTTGGACCGACTGTCTGGGCATGCCGCGGAAGCGGTCAGCCCAGACTGCGAAAGGCGTCGTCCACCAGTTTGCCCAGGGCTTTGCACAGCTCCTCGTCGGCATTGACGAATTGCAGGCCCATAAGGTGAACGCCGTCATGCGTCTTTACCCAGGCCACATCCGCAATGGCTTGAAAATACTGTTCGGCGTCATTTTCATAGACTTTGAAAAAACGGCTGCTGAATTTGTTGAGCAAGGGGATGTGCACGCTCACGTGCAAACGGGTGCCCACCGGCAGGGGCGAGCGCGATTCCACGCACAGCCCGCCTTTGCTGATGTCCGTGCAGGGCACGTCGATCAACGGGTCTTTGGCTATGGGGAAAACAAGCTCCCGCGCCTGGACCCTGTATGGGCGGGGCAGGCGCATATACTGGCGTTTGTTGTCGTCTTCCGGACGAAGCGAGTGAGTGCTCATGGAAAACTCCTTGCCTGGTTCTCCGGCTCATCGGGCTCTGTCGGAAGGTCTTCGGCGGTCATTCGGGAGTTCGACAGGCCGGCGTAACTGCGGATAGCCGAAAGCGGCTCCGGCTGGCTTCATCTTGTATCCTACACCTGTCCGTAGGCAAAAGGCAATAGTCCCGCTCGGGAAGGCCGAACGGCCCGGAGTGGCCGGAAGTCGGGCGGAACGCCAAACCGGGGGCTCCGCTACTTGTAGGGCTCCAGCTCTTTCCAGAAGTCCTCGGGCACTTCAAAGCCGTTGGACGCGGCCAGATTGGCGTATTCCAGGGCCTTTTTGCCGTCGCCCTTTTCCAGCCAGGCCAGGGCCAGGTTGTTGTAGGCCGGACCGAACCCCGGTTCCTGCTTGAGGGCGCGCTCGCTCAGGGCAATGCTTTGGTCCAGGTTGCCCAGCATGAAGTGGGCGGCGGCAAGGGAGGCCAGGGCCTGGACAAAGTTCGGGTCCCATTTGAGGGCCTTGGTGAAAACTTCCACGGCCTTGTCGGCTTCGCCGCGCTGCAGATGGACAAAGCCCATGTTGGCCTGGGCAATGGCAAAGCGCGGGCGGCAGTTGGCCGCTTCCTTGTTGTAGTTCAGGCAGCCGTCCAGATCGCCGCGTTGCAGGCATATGCCGCCAAGCTGCACATAGGCCTCGGCCAGGCGGGGCGATTTGCGCACGGAGTCAAGAAAAGCCTGTTCGGCTTGGAAAAAATCGCGCTTGGAAAGCAGGGCCAGCCCCAGGTTGTACAGATGGTTGGCGCAGTCCGGGGTTTTGGCAATGGTGTCGCGCAGGTCGGCAATATACTCGTCAATGTCCTGATACTGGGCTTTCATTTGGGGGCTCTCTCCTTGAGCAGCAATTGGTGATACCAGACGCAGAAATCAAGGATGCCCTGGTATTTTTCCTGGCCGGCCACAATGCCCTGGGCGCATTCGGTGGCGCCGCGCGCGTATTCGCCGCCGTGGAATTCCTGGGAGCTTGATTTCAGAAACTCCCGTACCAGATCCTGAATCGTGCGCGCGGTCACGTCCGTGCGGATATCCATGGGTTCTTTGGGCGCTTCAAAGGGATCCCACTCGTCGTAGCCGATGCGGTCGATAAAACGGCGCCGGCGCGGGGACATGCGCTCGTACAACAGGCGTTTCTGCTCCTGTTCCTCGGAGGAGAAAGCACGCGCTTTGCGCGCGTTCAGCAGAGCGGAAGGCTTGTCCATCAGTCCTTCTCTTTGCGAATGCCGCCGATGCCGAGGTAGGCGGCGTCGTACACGGTAAGCAGCGCCGCCGACACGGGTACGTACATGCTGGCCAGTTGGGTATACGCCGTGCCGACGGCCGCGGCCAGTTCCTCACTCAAAAGAGTGAGGCGTTGCTGGATTTTGTCAAGGGCCACGGTGGGGTAAGCTTCACCCTGAACAAAGCCGGTTTTGCCGCAGGTATGGGCCTTGCCGCCGATAGCGGTGGGCACGCCGTACAAACGGCAGGTGATGGGCCGCACTTCATACAGCAGGCAGCGATCGTCCTTGTCCAGCAGGGGACAGCGCACCGCAAGGGCGGCCACTTCCGCCAGCAGTTCGTTGCTGTCCTTGCCGGCCTGGGATTCCTTGAAGACTTTGCGCTTGATGCGCGCCGTGTGCCTGTCGGCCGCGTCGGCCGCTTCCAGAACGGCGGCCCGGGCCGAGCCTTCGGGAATGCGCGCGAGAAAGGCCTTGTTCAGGTAAAGGGCTTCCACCAGCGAAAGATCAAACAGGGCGTGGCAGCAACTGCTGCATTGTTCCCGGCAGACCACAAGTTCGGGAAACTGCCCGCGGATGTGTTCGAAAAGGGCGTCCGCTTCGCGAGCAAAAGCCTCGTAGCGGGCGAAAAATGGCGTCATATCGGGCAGGGCGCCGGTCATGGCTTTTTCTCCAGGCAATGAATGATGCGCGTTGCCACCGGAAAAACATGATCCGGAGCGGCAAAGGCGGGACGGGACGGGCGGGAAGATGATTCCCGGCCGGGGCCCGGCAGGCGGGAGACACGACGGGTTGCGCCTGTTCGTCAGGAACAGGCGCAACCGTCGGGAAGGCTTTGGCCATTCCAGTCTCAGGACCGGCCGGCCGGAACCTTGTGTATTTCCTGCGGCGGATTAGACTTCTTCAACCGTGATAGCGCCCGATTCACACACTTCCACGCAGGAATCGCAGCCAAGACATTCTTCCGCGTTCACGGGCACGGCTTTGCCGTCCTGCATTTCGTACACTTCAACAGGGCAGACATCCACGCATTCGCTATCGCCAGTACATTTGTCAGCATCAACCGTTACGTTCCAACCCATGGTATTCCTCCAGTCTTTTTTTACAGCTTTGCGTACCTAGCTGTTTTTTTTCGAAAAAAGCAAAATTAAGCAACCTTGCTTTCTCTTTGCTGATAGCTGCCGCTCACACCGCTGTCAAGTTAAAATGCGGCGGCGGCGAAATTCTTTACAGCCGTTCGCGCCCATTGTGAAAAAAGCCCTTTTTCGACGGAGTCTTGCCCGTTTTGTCCGGTCTTGACTCGGCTTGCGGTCTTGGCCGCCGCTGTGTATGTATTGCCAGCCATACCGGCCAGCAACGAGGCTTTCCCCCCCTTTTTTTTCCCGGTCCGGAAAGTCCTCCCAACACCGGCAATCGCCCGAGAGTCCGTCATGCACAGCTTTCTTCCCAGCCCGACGCTCCGGCGGGAATGCGCGTCCATTGTTCCCGTCGATCCCGAACAGGAAAAAAAGGCCCAGGCCTACCTGGACGGGTTGAGCAAACCGCCGGGCAGCCTGGGTCGCCTTGAGGAAATAGCCCGCCGGCTGTACGCCGTGCAGGAACAGGCCCCCCTGGAGGCCCGGCCGGCCCGCCTGTTCACCATTGCCGCCGACCACGGCGTGGTGGAGGAAGGGGTGGCCTCAAGCCCCCAGGCGGTTACGGCCCTGATGGTAAGGAATTTTCTCGGCGGCGGCGCGGCCATCAACAGCCTGTGCGCCTCGGCCGGGGCCGAACTGCGGGTTGTGGACGCGGGCGTGGCCGAACCGTTGTCTTTTGCCCACGAATCGTTCGTCAGCGCCAGAATAGCGCCCGGCACGGCCAATATGGCCAGAGGGCCGGCCATGAGCGATGAGCAGTGCGCGAGCGCGCTGCAACTGGGAATAGACCTGGCGGAAGGCGCCCGCAAGGACGGGGTGCGGGTGCTCGGCACCGGAGAAATGGGCATTGGCAACACCACGGCCTCAAGCGCGCTGTTCTGCGCCTATTTCGGCTTTGGGGCGGAAGAAATGACCGGCATGGGCGCGGGCGTGCCCTCGGCCGGGCTGGGGCACAAGGCAAAGGTCATCGCCAGGGCTTTGGAAGCCAATGCCGGGGCGGTGGCGGGCAAAAACCCCTTTGCCGTGCTGGCCGCTCTGGGAGGACTGGAAATCGCGGCTCTGGCCGGGTTGATCCTGGGGGGCGCGGCCAGGCGCATGGCCGTGGTCATCGACGGCTTTATCGCCACGGCCGCGTATGCGGCGGCCTGGAAGATGGAGCCGGCCGTGCGGGGCTACTGCTTTTTCAGCCACGGATCGGCCGAGCAGGGGCACGGGCTGGCGCTACGCCATCTGGGCGAAACACCCCTGCTCGACCTGGGGCTGCGCCTGGGCGAGGGCACGGGCGCGGCCCTGGGCTTTCTGCTGCTTGAAGCGGCGGCCAGGATTTACAACACCATGGCCACCCTGGAAGATTTGGGAATCGTGCTGCCGAAAACGCATGGGGGGAGCGCTTAATCCAGGGGCCTTAAGCATCAGGGCTGAGCCTAAAGCATTTCAGCTTTGAAATTGTTCACTCAATCATGCCAAAAAATGGGGTTTCCAAAGGGGTTCAACCCCTTTGGCCGCCGGAGGCATATTATTATAATACCCTAAGTTCGCGCGGGGCTGCTTTCCCGTATTCTTTTGGGCAGGCCCTTCCAGACCAGGTCGTACGAGATATCCACCAGGTCCCTGCACACGCTTTCGGGCGTCTCGCCCCGCAGGGACAGGGATATCCAGTGCAGCTTGTTCATATGCCAGCCGGGCAGCACGGTGTCGTATTGTTCGCGGAAATGGAGCGAGAGGTAGGGAACACACTTGAGGTTCAGCAACGTGCCGGTTTTATTGCGCACCAGCAGGGCGAATATCTTGCCGTGCACGAAATAGCGCCAGGCGTCCCAGCTTTCCTTGTAGTCCGCCACCGCGTCCGGCTTTGTCAGCGCGTAGTCGTGAAGCCAGCGGTATTTGGCGGGCCAGGTGGTGCGGCTCATGCGGCAAAGCCTCGCGGTGTTTCCCGTTATTTTCCGTTGTTCGGGCGGGCCGTTATTCGAAGCAGAATTCGACTGTGAATTCTCCGGCCTCGGACGTGAACGGAATGGCTACCACCGGGGAATGGGAGATATGGCGTATGGTGTGGCCGTCGCCCACAATGACCGTGGGCGTGGAGCCTTGCAGGGTAATGCCCATGGCTTGCAGCCCGGCCCTGGCCTGGCCCGAAACCATGTTCGTAACCTCGCCCACGGCATCCTGGGTGTCCTGGAGCACGTCGTGGATGTCGTCCCCGAGCATGCCCCTGACCAGGGCAATGGCGCAGGGCCGGGTGAAAGAGACGGAAATGGTGCCGGTTTTGTCGCCCGTCACGCCCACAATGGCCGAAACGTCCCCTGTGGCGACATGGTCCTTTTTGATGTAGGGCTTGCCCGCGGTGGCCGAAATGCCGGCCATGGTGTCAAGAATCCTGAGGGTCGCCTGGACAAAGGGTTTCGCTATTTCAACATTTGAAAGCATCAATGCCCCCCCGAATGAAGAGCGGCGCCGCGCGGCCCCGCTTTCACGCAAAATACTGCGGCCGGCTCCCGGAATACTCCCCAAAGCCGGGCATATGCTTGCCTTAACTCCCTATTGATGTCCGCGCAAGAGAAAAACGCGCGGAAACGCCCCCGGCATCCCCATGCCAAGGGCCTGAATGATAGCAAAACAAAAGCCAGCTGCGGCTTTTTCCGAATTTTTTACGTAGCGCAATAGTGTTAGTGGCCGGTAATGCCGTACTTGCGCAACTTATACTGGAGCAGGCTCTTGGAGATGCCAAGAAACTCGGCGGCCTTTACCTGGACGAACTCCGCCCGGACCAGGGCGCGGCGGATAAGGGCGGCCTCAAGCCGGTCCAGGGTGTCGGCAAGGTTCAGCTCGACGGGCAGCAGGTCCAGGGCGTTTTTCAACTGCGATTCGTCGTCCTTGAGTTCCGGGGGCAGATCGGCGGCGGTGATGACCTCGCCGGAAACCATGACCATGCAGCGCTCGACCACGTTTTCAAGCTGGCGGATGTTGCCGGGCCATTCATAGCCGGACAGATAGTCCAGGGCTTCCGGGCTGATGCTTTTGCGGGGCAGATGGCTGTCCGTGGCGATTTTTTCCACAAAATGGGCCAGCAGCAGGGGAATGTCCTCGCGCCGCTCGCGCAGGGGGGGCAGGGTCATCTGCACCACGTTGAGGCGGTAATAGAGATCCTCGCGGAAATTGCCCTTTTCCACTTCCTGTTGCAGTTCCTTGTTTGTGGCCGTCACTACCCGGATATCCACCTCTATTTCTTCCGTTCCTCCCACGCGCTCGAACTTGCGTTCCTGAAGAACGCGCAGCAGCTTGACCTGCATGTCGTGGGAAAGCTCGCCTATTTCATCCAGAAACAGCGTGCCGGTGTTGGCCAGTTCAAAGCGGCCCCGTCGCATGGCCACGGCCCCGGTGAACGACCCCTTTTCGTGGCCGAAAAGCTCGCTTTCCAGCACGCCCGGACTTAAGGCCATGCAGTTGACGCTGATGAACGGGCCGTTTTTGCGCGGCGAGGCAAAATGGATGGCCCGGGCCACCAGTTCCTTGCCCGTGCCCGATTCGCCGGTAATAAGCACGTTGCTCTTGGTGGGCGCGGCTTTGTCCACCAGGGCCAGCACGGCGCGGATGCCCTTGCTTTTGCCTATTATCTGGTGCAGCCCGTAGCGTTCTTCCAGGTTTTCGTGCAGCAGGCGGTAGCGGCGGTGCACCTTGGCCAGTTCCACGGCGTTCTGCACGGACAACAGCAGTTCGTCGTTGGCAAAGGGCTTGGTAATGTAGTCAAAGGCGCCCATTTTCATGATGTCCACGGCGCTTTCGATGGAGCCGAACGCGGTCATCACCAGCACCGGAATATGCGGGTAGTCGCGCTTGACGTGTCCGAGCACGTCCTTGCCCGAAAGCTTGGGCATTTTCATGTCCGTGATGATCACATCCACTTCCGATTCGTCAATAAAGGCCAGGGCCGTTTCCGGATCGTTCAGGGCGGTGACGGCATAGCCGGCGTCCAGAAGCAACGCTTCCAGCACCAGCAGGTAGTTCTTTTCGTCATCAATAATGAGCAGGTGGGCCTGTTCTTGCGGCATAAAAAATCTCGCGGCGTAACAGTGGTGTCAATCCGGGCGGAGTCCCTCAGCGTATTTTCCAGGCATCCGGACGCGCTTCACACAAACTGTACAAGGATTTTCGTTTTCTGCCAAGGTGGCGGCTTGTTTGTCCCGGTTTTCGGCGACTTCAGCAAAAGCATCGCACCCACAAAACTAAACTAGAGCAATTAACGCTTGTAAAGAGTCGCTTAACGGCGGGCAAGGCCCGCCTACTCCTCTTTCGCGGCAAGGATTTGAGGACAAATCCTTGCAGAGCAATTCACTCATTTCATTCGTGAAATGCTCTAAATCGCCTTGCCGGCATCGGGCAGGGTGACGGCCACCTGGGCGCCGCCGTCCTCGGCGTTGCTTAAGGCGAGCGTGCCGCCGTGGCTGCTGATGATGGAGTTCACAATGGGCAGGCCGAGGCCGGTGCCGCCTTCCTTGGTGGTGAAAAAGGGATCGAGGAGCTGGTTCAGGTTGTCTTCGGGAAAGCCGGGGCCGGTGTCGTGGAAAAGAAGGTGGATGCGGGGGTCCGGCTCCCGGGTGCGGCTGATGTGGATGGTCAGGGTGCCGGAACTGCCCATGGCCTGCATGGCGTTGCTCATGATGTTGTAGAAGGCCCGGTAGAGCAGGTCCTTGTCGCCGGTTACGCTCAACTGGGCGTCAAGCTCGCCGGAGCGCACCACGCCGATATCCTTGTCGGCCAGATCCGGTCCGAGAAAGGCCAGGGCCTGGCTCACAAGCGCGCCCACGTCGGCGGATTCCTGTTTGGGCTGCTTGGGCCGGGCGTAGTCGAGAAAGTCGCTGACCGTGCGCGAAAGGCGTTTGGCCTCGTCGTAGACGGCCTGAAGGATGCGGCTGGTCATGGGGTCGGCTTTGGCCGCTCTTTTGATGAGCAGTTCGGCGCTGGAAGAGATGATGCCGAGGGGGTTGCGTATTTCATGGGCGATGCTGGCCACCACCCGGCCCATGCCGGCCAGTTTTTCGTGCTGGTGCAGTTCGCGCAGCAGTCTTTGCTCCTCGTCCATGCGCACGGCCAGAGCGTGTTCGGCCCGGCGCACCAGCAGCAGCAAAAGGCCCATGAGCATGCCCGAACCGAGCAGGGTGACGGCCAGGATGAGCTGCTGAAAACGGATGGCGTTTTCAATATCCCCGGTCACGTCCTGGGAAAACTCCAGCACGCCCATGACGGATTCTTCGTCGGGCGAAGGCGCGCTGATCAGCGGCCCTTCTATGCGCAGGGGCGCGGTGGTGCGCATGCGAAAGGTGTTAGGCTCCAGGGAAAAGCGGAAAAACGCCCGCCAATAGGGAATGGTGGCATCCAGGTCGAAAATGGGCTGGTTGGCGGTGACGGCCGCATCCACGGACGACGGTGTGCCCTCGCTTCTGCCCAGTTCCTCTTCGTCCATGGAATAGGTGATGGTGTGGTCCTTGGCGTAGATGCGCAGGTTTTCCACATTCAGGCCCTGGATGATGGACTTGATGATCAGGTCGAGTTGCCGGTACTGTTCGGGATTGCGCAGGGCGATGCGGCCGAAGATGAGCATGGTCGGCTGGGTGAAGCGGCGGTAGATCTGGTTGTTCAGGTAGTCGGCCAGCAGGGTGGAAAAGTTGTGGTTCTTGGCGATCAGGGTTTTACTGGCCGTATTGCCGAGATAGGTGGAAACCACGCCGGAGAGCAGAATGGTCAGGGCCAGGGCGATCCAGGCCAGGGGGCGTACAACGCCGAAGCTGCGTATCGAATCTTCTTTGCGGCTGTCCGGGCGGCTGTCCGGCGGCGCGCCGTTGCTTTCTTTGCCGCCGCCCGGGGCCGCGCCGGTTATCGGCGCGGCCCCCCGGGCGTGTTCTTCCGGGTGCCGGGCAGGGGAGTTTTCCTCGCGGGCGTGAACCGAGGCCCCGGCGGTTTGCCCGCGGTTTTCGGGGGCGGCGGGAACAGGCGCGCGCGCGGAAAGCGGGGAGCCGTTGTCGCGGCCGGAGCCGGGCGCTCCTCCGCCGGACGATCCGTTCAGGACTTGCTCTCTTTTTCCGCGCAGTCGCGGCGCGCGTTTTTCATGACCTCAATCACCTTTTCCACGGTAAAGCCGAAATACTCGTACACGGCCTTGCCCGGACCGGATTCGCCAAAGCTGCGCATGCCCACCACGCCGCCGTCCAGGCCGACGTATTTGCGCCACCAGTCGCAGGAAGACGCTTCAATGGCAACGCGCATCCGCACTTCGTGGGGCAGCACCTGTTCTTTCCAGTCCCGGTCCTGGGCGTCAAAAACTTCGGCCGACGGCATGGACACGACGCGGACGCGGTAGCCCTTTTTCTCGATAAATTCGGCCACGGCCAGGGCCAGGGACACTTCCGAGCCGGTGGCGATAAGGATCGCCTCGGGCGAGCCGCCCTTGCTCTCCTTGATGATATAGCCGCCGCGCGAGATGGCGGCCACGGTCTTGGCGTCGCGCGGGATCACGGGCAGGTTCTGGCGCGACAGGATCAGGCAGGAGGGGCCGTTTTTCCGGGCCAGGGCGGCTTTCCAGGCGGCGGCGGTTTCCACGGAGTCGCAGGGCCGCCAGACGTGCAGGCCGGGCGTGAGCCGGAGCATGCCGAGCTGTTCGATCGGCTGGTGCGTGGGGCCGTCCTCGCCGAGCATGATGGAGTCGTGGGTGAGCACGTAAACGACGCGCAGCTTCATCATGGCGGAAAGGCGGGTGGCGTTTTTGGCGTAATCGGCAAAGGCCAGAAAAGTGCCGGCGTAAGGAATGAACCCGCCGTGCAGGGCCAGGCCGTTCATGATGGCGCCCATGCCGAACTCGCGCACGCCATAGGAGATGTAGCGGCCCGAAAAATCGCCGCGATGAACGGGCTTTGCCCCGTTCCAGGCCGTGCCCACGGAACTGGAGAGATCCGCCGAGCCGCCGAGCAACTCGGGCATGGCCGGGGCGAGAAGGTCCAGGGTTTCCTTGGAGGATATACGGCTGGCCTGGCTAACGCCGGCCTTTTGCAGGGCGGCCATGTGATCGCAGATGGATTTTTCCCAGCCCTCGGGCAGGTCCCCCTTAAGGCGGCGTTTGAATTCGGCGGCCAGGTCGGGATGGGCGGCGGCGTAGGCGTCGAACGCTTCCTGCCAGCGTCTTTCGGCCACCTTGCCCCTTTTGCGGGCATCCCAGGCGCTTTTTATCTCCAGCGGAATCTCGAAGGGGGGATATTTCCAGTTCAGCAGCTTGCGGGTGGCGCTGATTTCATCCTCGCCCAAGGGGGCGCCGTGGCTTTTGGCCGAGCCGGCCTTGGTGGGCGCGCCCGAGGCGATGACCGTGCGGCAGCAGATCAGGCTGGGGCGATCAAGCTCTTTTCGCGCTTTGGCGATGGCCTTTTTCACTTGGGCCGGGTCGTGGCCGTCCACATTGGCCTGCACATGCCAGCCGTAGGCCTTGAACCGGGCCGGGGTGTCGTCGGAGAACCAGCCCTTGACGTCGCCGTCTATGGAGATGCCGTTGTCGTCCCACAGGGCGATGAGCTTGCCGATGCCGAGCGCCCCGGCAAGGGAGGCGGCCTCGTGCGAGACGCCTTCCATCATGCAGCCGTCACCCATGAAGACATAGGTGTAGTGGTCGACGATCTTGTGCCCCTCGCGGTTAAATTCCTCGGCCAGCAGGTGTTCGGCAAGGGCCATGCCCACGGCCATGGTGAAACCCTGGCCCAGGGGGCCGGTGGTGGCTTCCACCCCCGGGGGAATGCCCAGTTCCGGGTGGCCCGGCGTTTTGGAGTGCAACTGGCGGAAGGATTTGATATCCTCAATGCTCAGCGCGTAGCCGGAAAGGTGCAGCAGGGAATACAGCAGCATGGAGCCGTGCCCGTTGGAAAGGACAAAGCGGTCCCGGTCGCACCAGTGCGGGTTTTCCGGATTATGCTTGAGAAAATCGTTCCACAGCACTTCGGCCATATCCGCCATGCCGAGCGGCGCGCCCGGATGGCCTGATTTGGCTTTTTCAACGGCATCCATGGAAAGAAAACGGATAGCGTTGGCAAGTTCTTTGCGTGTGGGCATGAGCGCTCCTTAAGGCGTTTATGAAACCGGGTTATTGTCAAGTTCGCCGCGCGGGCGCGGCCGTTTTTTTTCAGCAAACAAGCTTCGCCGCCTCGTTAAAAACGCGCAGGCGTTCGGCGTACGGCGGAAACTGGAAAAAGGCCGAACCGGAAACCAGCACGTCGGCGCCGGCCTGCACGAGCAGGGGCGTGTTTTCCGGGTCCACCCCGCCATCAACCTGAATGTGGACGTGCGCTTCCCGGCCTTGGAAAAGGGCGGCAAGCTGGCGTATCTTGTTCAGGCTTTGCGGGATGAAGCGCTGGCCTCCAAATCCGGGGTTTACACTCATAATCAGGACAAGATCAAGACATTCCACCACGTTTTCCAGGGCGGACACCGGGGTGGCCGGGTTCAGGGCCACGCCCGCCCGCATGCCCAGGCGGCGGATTTCGCGCAGGGTTCTGTCCAGATGGGTGGTGGCTTCGGCGTGGATAACGAGCATGTCCGAGCCGGCGTCGGCGAATTCGGCCAAGTAGCGTTCCGGCTCGCGCACCATGAGGTGAACGTCGAAAAAAAGCTTGCTGGTCTTGCGCAGGCGTTTGATTACCGGCGGCCCGAACGTGATGTTGGGCACGAACATTCCGTCCATGACATCCCAGTGGACCCAGGAAAGCCCGGCCTGTTCGAGATCCGACAGTTCTTTTTCCAGATTGCCGAAATCGGCGGAAAGAAGGGAGGGCGCAAGAATCATCAAAAGTAGTCCTGGGTTGTGCTGGGTTATCGCTATGGAGTGCCGCGCGCGGGAGCGGCTTAGGGGTGCCGGCTGTTGGCGCGCAGCAGCCGGGCAATGTCTTCCAGTTCCGCCGTCAGATCGCGCAGCAGCGTCCACGCGGGGCTCCGGTCCCGCGACGATAGGCTTTCGTCGCCAAGGGCGCCCCTGGCGGGGCGGGGTTCTTCGTTTTCCTCTCTTCGGACCGGGTAAGGCGCGGGGCGTTCCTGGGGCCCATCCGCCTCGTGAAGGTGTCCCGGGCGCTCAAAAAGCGGTTTTTCATGGATGGGATAGCTCTTGCTTATGCCGGGAAGATTGTATTGCGAAAGAAATTTTTTAACGGCGGTTCCGGCGGCGCTCAAGGCCTTGTTCGAGCCGTCCGGTGTATCGAAAGCATCCTCGTCCGCAATGGCGGCGGGTTCCTCGGCGGCTTCCGCGGATTCTTCAGCCTGTTCCACCGTTTCTTCCGGGGCGGGGTTGTTGTCCCGGGCGGGTTCTTCCGCTGTCGCGGCGCCGGCGGTAAAAATGTAGGCCACCCCTTTTTCCTTGTCCTCGTTCAGAACCTTGCGCGCGCCTTCAATGGTCAGGCCGCGCTCGTGGAGCAGAAAACGGATGCGCTCCAGCAGGGCGAGGTTCTCCTCGGTATACAGGCGCTGGCCTTTTTCGGTGCGCAAGGGCGTTATGGCCGGAAACTCCGTTTCCCAGAAACGCAGCACATACGTCTTGAGGTTCAGCAGGGCGGCCGCTTCCCCAATTTTGTATGGTGTCGCCATGAGTGCTCCTTGCCGGCGGCGCAAAATCCGGGTGAAAGAACGGAAACGCGACCGCCTTGCCGCGAGGCGGGGCCGTGGCGATGCCGCCGTCGTAAACCATACCACAGACCTTTTTCAAACAAAAGAGCGAAGTTGGAGCGGATTTGCAGCGGGTTGAAAAGAGAATCGCCGGCGGCAAAGGGGTGTTGCCTTTGCCGCCGGCGAGCGGCGTTGTCAGGGACAATAAGCGTCTTTTCCGGCCGCGCTATCTCTTGAGCTCCAGAGCCTTTTTCAGCATTTCATCAGAGGTGGTAATCACCTTGCTGTTCATCTGAAAGCCCCGCTGGGTGACGATCATCAGGCTGAACTCGCGGGCGTAGTCCACGTTGGAAGTTTCAAGGGAATACTGGGACAGGGTGCCGAAGTTTTCCGAACCGGGTATGCCTTCTTCAACGGCCCCGGCTTCGGGCGTGGCCGAGAAGTGGTTGTTGCCCTCGTTGTGCAGGCCGTCCTGGCTGGCAAAGCGATACAGGCTGATGCGGTAGAGATCCTGGGTTTCCCCGTTGTTGTACTTGCCGCGAACAATGCCGTCGGTGGTCACGATCACGTCCGTCATGGAGCCTTCGGCATACCCGTCCCGCTTGCTGGAGATGCTGGCGCAGGTGTCGCCGTAAAACGTGGAGGCGACGGGATTAAGTGATGACGAGGTGTTGGCCTGGTATATGGCCGAAGGGTTGCCCGCGGCTTCGGCGGCCGAGGCCAGCCCGGCGCTGGCCGAGCCCGACAGGGAAAGTCCCATGTTCAGGCTGATGCTCTGCGTCGTGTCGCTCTTGGCCTGGGTGCCTCCATTGGTCTGGACAACGACTCCCTTGGTCTGGGCCGTGAACGTCGGGTACCCGTCGGCTGACAGGGACGCGGGCGTCCAGGCGGACAGGTCCGACGGCGAGCCGGACGAAGGCGGGGTAAAGGCCGTGAGATTGGTCATCTGGCCGGAAGAACTGAACGTGATGGTGCCCGCCATCAGCAGGCCGGCGCTGTCCGTGCCGGCCCGGCCGGAGGCGTCCTGGCGCGGATCAAGGGCAATCAGGTACTCCACCGCGGTGGAACCGGCGTCCTTGCCCGCCAGATCGTAGTAAATGGTGGCGCTGCGGAGATCCCCGTTGGCGTCGTAAAAAGAGATGGGTTCGCTGTAGCTGTAGGAGCTGGAGCCCAGGGGCGGCACGGCGGTTCCGTTCCATGAGGCGGCCATGCTGAAGAACGGATTGGCCGGATCGTTGTTCGCGTTCTTCAACCCGCCGAGCTGCGAGCACACGGTCATGTTGGAGGTGGCCCTGGCGGGCATGACAAAGGCCGAGGGCTCGAGAATGATGGGTGTGGAGCTCTTGGACTCGACGCCGTTCCTGATGGCATGTCCCAGCACGTTCCAGCCGCTCGGATCGAGAAGTTCCCCGCTTTTGTTGAAACGGAAGTCTCCGGCGCGGGTGTAATTGGTTACGCCGTTGCGGGTCACGCCGAAAAATCCTATGCCGTCGATGCTCAAATCGGTGGCGGCGCTGCCTGTTTCATGCCCCCCCTGGGTAAACAGCGTGCGGATGGAGCCGGGCATGGAGCCCGCCCCCACCTGCGACATGTTGGTTACCAGGTTGGATTCCGAGGTCAGAAACTGGCTGACCAGATCCGAATACTGCATGGACTGCTGCTTGAACGCGACGGTGTTGACGTTGGCCAGGTTGTGCGTGACCACGGACATTCCTTCGCTGTGGCTCTTCAGGCCCGTTGCCCCGATATACAGTGAACTCATCATGACAGTTCGTCTCCTTGGCGGATGCGGCCTGCCGGCGGCAGATTTTGCCGGATACCACGCCTAAAAGCGTGTGGCCGTTGCACCCGGTAAGCGAAAAAGGCGTTCGCCCCTCCCCGTATAGAGCAATTCACGAATGAAATGAGTGGATTGCTCTGCAAGGATTTGCCCTCAAATCCTTGCCGCGAAAGAGGCGTAGGCGGGTCGCGGACACAGGCTCTGTGC
Organism: Desulfovibrio sp.; assembly: GCA_031550695.1. Lineage (GTDB taxonomy): Bacteria > Desulfobacterota > Desulfovibrionia > Desulfovibrionales > Desulfovibrionaceae > Frigididesulfovibrio. Next base: position 14,550 of record JAVBOI010000046.1, read on the forward strand.
CTTGCCCGCCGCTAAGCGACTCTTTCAAGCGGTAAATGCTCCAGAAAGACCGGCGGCTTTATCGAAAACAGTCGGGATCGCGCCGGGGCGGCATACAAAAAGCACGCTTCGCCCGTTGGCGGGAACAGGGAAATTATTTCCCTCTCCCAGCAATGAGCAGAAAGCGTGCCAGTTGAAATGTGGTGCGGCGGTTTTTTTCAGTTTCCCGGTGTCAGCGCACGCTCCATTCGCCTATGGCTCCCCGGTAGAAGGAGCGGGTGAGACGATCGTGTTCCTCCCGCTCTTCCGGCGTGGATTTGCGCTTGCGCAGAACAACGTTCATCCCGTTGGCCGCCCGGGGAACCCGGAGTACTTCCTCCAGCGCCATGCCCTGGGCTGTAAGGGAATCGGCAAGCGGGCTCATGGAAAAAAACAGGTCGGCCACGTCGAAACGCTCATCCCGCCAGCCCAGATACCAGGCCCAGTCTGAATAATAGAGCCAGCTTCTTTCGTTGAAGGTTCGAACATGGGTGGGATCCTGCCAGGCGCCGAAAGAAAGCTCGTAGGGAACGGAAATATGCAGTTCCCCGCCGTCGCGGAGCAGATCAAGAAAATTCCGCATAAGCGTGGTTAGATCCCGGACATGCTCAAGAAGTTCAAAAGCCGTGATCCGGATAAAGGACCCGGGCTCCAGGCTTACCTCGCCGAAACGGACGGTGGAATATTTGGCCGAAGGATCGAGAGGCTGGGAAAGATCGAGCGTCAGGTCCGGATTCATGGCTGGGTTGATGTCCACGTTCAGGCAGTCGGGGCGAAAGTCCTTGCCGGAACCCGCATGCAGGTATACCGGCCGCTGGGGTGCGGCGGCATGGGTTCGCCGCCCGACCACGGCTTCCAGAAAATCCTCCTGGCGCAGGCGGCTGAAGGCGTCAAAGGCCTTTTCGGCCTGCTCCTTTCTGGCGGCGTCGGAAAGGGCCATTTCCATAACCGTGGGCAAAAGCTCGTCATAGGAGCAGAAGCGGCAGCAGTCTTCCAGGCCGGGATCGCGTTCCGTTTCCTTGCGCAGTTCCGAAACCACGGGCGTGTGGTTGGCCCAGAGGTATCCCAGGCGGGGCACTTCCAGAGTGGCCGGAACATAATAGTGCACGTTCAGCACCAGCTTGGACCGGGCGATGGCGTAGTCCCTGTCCGTGCCGTACGTCCCTTGCAGAATGCTCAGGCGCAGCTTGGTCCGGCTTAAGGTTTCCAGAACAGTCTGCCGGCGTTCATTGACGGCGCCGTAAAACAGGACGTCAATATCCTGAGAAAAATCACGGTTCAGGCGGGTCATTTCCGGCACGTAGCCAAGGCGCACTTCCGCGACATTGTCCATGCCCAGGCTCTTTCGGAAATAACGGGCGTTGCGGTGGCTGTATTCCCAGACCGTGAAGCGTTTCAGATGTTCCACATACCGGTCGTTGCGCCAGGGGCTGGGGGCGGTCATCTGCTCAAGGTTGAAGATGACGCTGTTGGCCGGCGGGTGAAAGGCGTCCAACTCGCGGCCGATCTGGCAACTGCCGAACATGATGTTGACGCTGTGCGCGTTGAATTCGTTGACCCGGGTTTCCACGTTGTAGCCCAGTCTGACCAAGGCGTGGCGCAAGGGCAGGATAACGTCGTCAAAGCCGTTGGCGGCGGCAAAGTCGGTTCCGGAAGGGGTGATTTTAACCAGGGTAAAGTGCATGGCCGCGTCCTCTTGGATGTTCCCGCCAGACGGGAGGGAAAGGCGGTATCGCAGATATGGTCGTTTTGAACTCTACCGCACGATGGCCGTGCACTTTTTGGAAAAGTCCGTCGGGTTGTAGCTGAGTTTGGCCTGGCGCAGGCCTTCGTCGTCCAGATCCTGTTCGCGGTTGATGTAGGTGAAGTTGACGCCCACATCATTGCAGAACAGGTAGTTGATGGCCTGATAAATGCCCTTGACGCCGTTGGCGGCTTTTTCAAAATGGATGATCAGCGTGTCGTGGTTCAGGGGTTCGGCCAGGGTGTAAGCCACCGGCACGCCGTCAATGCGGATGATGCCGCCGCACAGGCCGGGAATTTCGTTCCAGTGGGCCAGCACGCGGGCCACGGCGTCGTTTTCGGCCAGCAGGGCCTCGGAAGATTCGCAGTCGCGCCAGCGGCACCACTCCGTCTGCATGTTCAGGACAGTTTCCACACAGTTAACGGAAAGTGACCGATATTCGTATTCGTATCCTTTCAGAAACTGGTTGAGCAAGTTTTTTTTCTTGTGGAACTTGTTGCCGGACAGGGTGGCCAGTTCCGAGGACAGGTACAGGTAGTCCCACTGGCCGCGCGCTTCCTCAATGGTAACGCTGTCCTCAAGGGCCACGCTCCACAGTTCGCACAGGGAATTGGGCACGCGGATAAGTTGGGAGCCGGAAGCCATTTCCGGCAGGGCGCGCCAGTCCTGAACCTTGTCCCAGGGGCCCACCGGAGCCCAGTAACAGGAACCGTGCCGGGTTTGCCTGATCCAGCACAAGGTGCCGTCAAAACGCCACTCCAGCCCGTAATGCGGGGCCCAGCCCCAGATGTTGGCGAAACTGTAATCCGAGGCCTGGGTTTTATTGAGACCGAGCAGGGCAAGGTATTGTTCCATGCCGTTCAGGGAAATAGGCGTATATTCGTTGGTCAACATGCGTTATCTCGTGGACGCCACGGCGGTTGAGCGCTTGAACCGCTTCGCCGTGGAAGCGAAGCGGTACCAGTCGCGACAAAGAAAAAGATACATGCAGATGGAGGCCTGCACGAGCTGTGAGATCGGCATGGCCAGAAACACGCCGGGCGCGCCGCGCCAGACAATATGTCCCATATACCAGGCCAGGGGCAGACGCAACAGCCATGTGCCGCAGCTGAACGCGATCAGGCTGAAACGGGTGGCGCCGGCGCCGGTAAATATACCGCTCATGATCATGCTGGTCACGGTGCAGGGCGTGGCCACGAAATTGAACAGCATATAGCTGGCCGAAGCCGCCTGCACCGCCGCCGATTCCGGCGAGACAAAGGCGGCGATTTCCCGCACAAAAGGCAAAAGAATCACAGCCACGACGGTCATGGACAAAGCGCCCGCCCCCACCACGCGCAAGCCGACGCGCCTGGCCTCTTCCCGGTTGCCCGCGCCCAGACAGTGGCCGACCAGGATCGATCCGGTAAAGCTGAAGGAAAGAGCCGGCAGAAAAAGAAAGGCCTCCACGCGCATGCCGGCGGTCAGGCCGGCGGTGGCGCTGACGCTGTCGCCCGGCAGGGTGTTGGTAATGAGCAAAAGCACCATGTAGCCGAGCTGCCAGAGAAACTGGGACCCCCCGGCCGGCACGGCCACCTTGACGATATAGGGCACGGCCCGCTTTTCCCAACGCCAGGGGGCGAAGCTTTGCCGGGTGATCATCTTTTTGCGCAGCAAAACCGCCAGGTTAAACAGAGCGCCCACGCTCACGGAGGCGATGGAGGCCCAGATGATACCGCGCGCCCCCCAGTCCGGCATGCCGAACATGCCGAGCCCCAGCCCGAAATCGCCGACAGTGTTGACAACGCAAACGGCCGCACTTGACACTAGCGGTATCCAAACGTTTTTATGCGCCCGGAAAATGGAGATTGTCGTAAAGCTCAGGTAGCTCGCGGGCATGATGCCGAGATAGAGCACCCAAAGCTCCAGGGTCATGGGGAAAATTTCCTCGGGCACGCCCAGGACCTCGAGCATCTGGCGCCGGAAAATCAGGCCAAAGGCCAGGGTAAGGACGCAGAAGCAGGCGCTCATTTTGAGCAAAAGGCCGACATAGCGCTGGGCCCGCAACGGGAGCCGCGCGCCCAGAGACTGGCTCATGGCGGCCAGGCCGCCGTTGACCGCGGCCATGCCCAGCACCAGGAGCAGAAATTGGCACTGGGTGATGATGCCGAGCGCGCCCTGCAAGTGCGGGTCGATGCGGCCGGCCACGATCACGTCGGTAAAACCCACGAGAAACTGGAGCAGCATCATCAGGGCCTGGGGCCAGACAAGGGACCAGATCTCGCGGGAAGAAATACGGCCTCCTCCGGCCTGGGGCGCGGAAGAGACCGGGGAAGCGGGAGGCACGCTCGCGGACATTTCGCCAACTTACCAGAGCGGCGGACTAAAGCAAATTAATTTTGAAGTTGCCCAAGAGTCGTATTGCCTCCGGTCACGGACACAGGCCCTGTGCGGCCAAAGGGGATGATCCCCTTTGGAAACCCCGTTTGGGAGGGCCGTTGTGTCGGCAATTCAACAGGCATTCCCGAACATGGCTCTCGCCGGCGGCTCGATTGTAACGTCGCGGCGCTTTAATCCCGCACATGCAGCGCCGCATCCGGGTTGCCGGCCATGATTTTGAAGCGCGGCAAGGGATATGCGTTCTCAAAGTCCGCCAGGATCGCGGCCAGCCGGTTATCCAGAAACGCGAGGGCCTGCCGTCTGAGGGCCGTCGGGATGCCGTAGTGAGCCTCGGCAATGCCGCCGGCAATGGCGGCGATAGTGTCGCTGTCGCCGCCGATGGAAACGGCGTTGCGTATGGCGTCCTCAAAGTCCGTGGATTCCAGAAAGGCCGTGATGGCCTGGGGCACGCTGCCCTGGCAGGAAACGTCGAACCCGTAGGCGGCGCGTATGCCGTTCAGGGTAAAGTCCAGGGGATAATAGGCGGCGTTCACGTGTTTCCGGATCTCGGCAATGCTTTTTCCTGTACGGGCCAGGTAAACGCAGACCGCCGTGGCTTCCGCCCCTTTGATGCCTTCCGGATGATTGTGGCTGACTTCGGTGACCTTTCGGGCGAGCAGCCTGACCTCATCAAGGGATCGGGCAGCAAAACCGCAAGGGCTGACGCGCATGGCAGCCCCGTTGCCGAAGCTGTTGTACGGTTGCGGGTCGTCCGAATACATCCATTGCTGAAACTTGCCGCCGTAACCGCAATGCGGATACGGGCGGCCGACTTCGCGCATGGAGGCAACGGCCGCCTCGTTCAACCGATCGTACTGGCCGTTGCAGGCAAGAATGGCCCGGGCCACGGCCAGGGTCATAATGCTGTCGTCAGTGATATGGCAGTCGTCCGTGATAAATCCGAAGGACTTGCTTTTGCTGTTGTTCCATTCGAACCGCGAACCCACGATATCGCCGATAATGGCTCCCAGCATACGCCCTCACATGGTTACACCTGGCAAACGCCCTTACGCCGGCGCGTAGTAGCACCTTTTGGGCGAACTGATTTTTCCCGCCTTTTTCAAAGCGTCTATGGCCTTGCCGACCTCTTTCGAGTCAACGCCGAGTTCTTTCGCGATATCGCCGGGCCGCATGGGCTTGTCTGATTTTTTTAATGCTTCGAGTACTTTTTCTTCCATTTTCTCTTCTCCTTAACAGACACGGCTGGTGAGTATATTTTCAACATAAGGCTCAAAGACGGCGATCTCAAGCCCCCGGGCCGGCCGGAGTGAGATTGTCCGAGGCGCCGAACAGCAGCAGTTCCAGCCAGTCAAAGGCGAACCGGAGGCGCTGCTCCGGATCGCGCAGAACAATATCCACGGCCTCCCGGCCGGTAACCCCGTTGTATTCGCCGGTAATGCTCACGCGGGAAAACATGTCCACGGACTGCAAAAATTCCAGAAAGCGGTCCTGCTGATACAGGCACAAAAGGGCCATGGTGGCGTGCTTGCCGGACAGGATCGCGCCGTTGGCCACGCCCTTGTAGCGGGCGATAAGGCGCATGTAGCGGTCGTTCATGCGGTTGTAAGGCTCCAGGACCTGATCCGCCAGCCAGGTGTCCGTGGTCCGCTGGCGGTTCTGCTCAAAGCCTTTGCAGTGCTCCTCCCGAACCAGAAAATAGCGTTCCTCAAGCTCGATAGGCCCGGTGGCGGCGGTTTCGCCGTTGTCTTTCTTGTCCTCAGCCCGTTCCACCCGGCAGGCGGCCCGGCCGAGGGGATAGGTACGGCAGGCGGACGAGCGATGTTCGTAGACCCCGCAGCCCTGTTCGGTCACGAAAGGGCAGGGTTTTCCCGGCGCGTCCTCCATTCTCAGATGCAGCAGGGGAAAGCCGGTATCCTCGTAGCAGCCCACCCGGGCGAATTCTTCAAAAAACTGCTCGCTGCCCATGTCCAGTCCCTGGCAGAGTCGCAGCACGTCATAGGGCGTCAGGGGCATGGTCAGATCGGAGCAGCAGGCGTTGAAGCAGGGCACATCCGGATGGCAGGCGAACCAGAAGCTTTCCCCCGGTTTGATGCGCGGCAGGCTTTCCAGAAATTTTTGCGTGGCGTCTTCAGTCATGGTGTTTCGATATCCAATAGCTACAGCGTTGTCGTCAAAAAACCCCACAGAAATTTTTTTGTCGGGAGCCACGTCAAGGCGCGTCCTCCGTGCCTCCACCCTCTCCCGTCACCCAAACTAAAAAGTTTTGAAGGAGAGGAAAGGGGGGTCTGGGGGGAAAGGGGAGGAAACTTTTCCAAAAGTTTCCTCCCCTTTCCCCCCAGCGCTTCGCCCAACCCCCCCCGATAGGCTTCTTTGTCCTGGGGGGTTTGGAGGAGTTCC
>JAVBOI010000119.1:0-13869 GCA_031550695.1 Desulfovibrio sp.
CCTGCCGGGGTCTTCAGCCTTGCCTGGCAGGGCATCCTTTATCCGTTCCCATTGGTCATCCCTTAAGGCGTGTCGGCGTTGCATGGCAGCCCTCCTGCCATGACTCTAGCCTAGTTCAACTTGAATGTCGACACGACCTAGTCGTAGGGGTTGAAGGTGTTGATAACCGTTCCCGAGGCTGCGGCCGCGACGCGGGGAAACACCGCGCCCAGGTCCGGTTCCACTATTCTGGCCACACAATCGAGCATGTCGTCGTGGCCGCAGACCGGAAAGGCCGAATATTCCTCGTTGACGAATTCCTGCACAAAATCCCGGCTCCGGCCTTCGGCGTCCACGAACAGCAGGCTTGACGGCAAATAAAACCGGCCCTGCTCAAAAATGGGAATCAGGCGGCGGATGCGGTCGGTTTTCGGCATGGCCCCGCCCAGTTCGGCAATGGCGAAGCGGTAGCCGGTGCGCTCCTGCTCGGCCTTGATATGCTCGATATCCGCCTGCATGCCGTAACGCTCGTAGCCCACGGCCAGGGGGAAATACCGCAGATGCAGGCGAAACAACGTGGCCGCGCGCTCGGTAAGGTTAAGGCGGTCGCGCACGCCGTCGATCAGGTAGTAGTTGCCGTCCGGAGCAAGGCCGATAACCACGAACACCGAATAATCCGAGCCCTGTTTCTTGGAGCCGGCCGGGTCCACCAGCAGATACAGGTTCATGCCCTGATGCGGCAGGCGCCGGGTTTGCGGGTCCAGCACCGTGGCGTAATGCAGCCACTCGCTTTTAAAGCCCATGACCATATCCGCCATGGGGTTTTGCAGCATCTGGCAGCCGTAAATATACGGCCCCATGTCCCGGCGCTTTTCCGCCAGGGCCTCGCGGCTAAGGAACACGCCGCATCCTGTGTCCGTGCCGTCTTCAGTGGCCGGGTAAATGCGCGGAATGGCGGCCTTGCGGTCCAGTATCGTTTTGTACGTATCGTTGAAGTGATAGCGGGTGCCGATCATGCGGCGGTTGCCGCCGTGCGCGCCCAGGTTAAGACTAAGCGCCCAGGCGTCCGTAACCTTGGCAATCATCTCCGGCGTGGAGACTGATTCGCGCGTGACCACATCGTCGTAGACCAGTAAGGAAAAATGCTTGCCGATTGGCTGGCCGTCCACCAGGCCCCAAGCTTCCACGGTCGCTTCCTTGGGGTTGCCGGAACGTTTGACGATTAAGCCGCTGTCCTCGGACCATTGCTGCGATTCGCGCTTGGGCGAGGCAAAGAGCACGTCCGGAAACAGTTCCTTCAGTTCCTCGTTCGATTCCAGCTCGCGCTTGATCTGGCGCAGAAAGGATTTGGCAATGGGCCGGGTGTGGGAAAAAATGCCCACCGTTATTTCCGGGTCGTTCAGGATGTCCTGAATCGTCTTGCCCACGGTGATGATGGTGCTTTTGTAGTGCTCGCGCGCCCACAAATCCAAATAGCCGTCGGGGTTGGCCGCCACTTCGCGGCAGCGGGCAAAGCACCAGTCGTTGTCCATGTCCGGCCGGCCCATGAGCTTGACCAGCAAATAGAACAAATCCGTGCGGGCCAACTCGCGTTTTTCTTCCGGGCTGGCGGCGGCGGCGTAAAGGGCGTGGGCGGCGGCGCGGTTCATGCGACTTTGAGCCACTCCAGAATTTTGACGATAAGCCCGCCAAGGGCGGCGCCGATGATGAGGATTTTGGAGATGGCAATAAACCCGCCTTGCTGACGGTGGCCGTCGGCCTCTATTTTCCCCACCCGTTCGCCCAGGCGGACCACGGATTTTTCCAGGGATTCAATGCGGCCCACGTTGCTGCCGCAGCGCTCGGCCAGGCGCTTGTCCAGACCGTCCAGTTTTTCCTCGATACGGGCCAAGCGGGCATCCTGTGATTCGGAAAGAAGGGGCCGCGGGGTCATCGCCGGCCGCCCTTGAATTTTTCGATGGTGCGCAACCCGCCAAGACCGAGCATGCCCATGACCAGTTCCCAGAGCATGCCGTCAAGAGTCGGGGGAACGGGCGAATCCGGCCACCACACGGCCAGGGCCCAAATCCAGAAGGGGCGGACAAGATACTGGAAAGCCAGGGACAGGCCGCAAACCCAGCCGATAAACGGCCGCCAGCCGGCCACGAAAATGGAGTGATGGCCGGCTTCGGTGGCGTTGGCCGCAAGCTGGCCCTGCACCTGTTCGCGTTCCGCGTTCAGCAGGGCAAGCTCGAACTCGGCCTTGGCTTTGTCGCGGGCGTTAACGTCCGGTATGAAGCCCAGCAGCTTGTCCAGGGCCTGGCCGATAACGGGCAGAGCGGCAAGAATACTCATTGTCTCGTCTCCACCGCTCGTGCAATGAGGTGGATTTTTTTGTCAGGCAAGGAAGGCAAGGTTTTGTGATGGGGGCTGGCCTCTTCGGGCCTGCCCCCGGAGCAAAACCGCAGACTGACGCCGCATGACGGAAAAAGACGCCTCATTGCTGCCATTCCCCCGTTTCCATCTGGCGGGAAAGGCGATTGGCCCGCTTGCCCACTTGCCGCGCCCACTTGGACAAAAGCATGTTGCGGGCGGCGCCGGCGTAATCGCCTTCCCGAACCATGCGCAGGGTGTTGACGAACGTGGAAAGCCCGCGAATGCCCATGTTAAAGGCCATGTCATACAGCACGGCCTGGCGGGCGGGGATGAGGTCCGTAACCCACGGGAATTGTCGACGCGCCTCCCAGACGGCCGCCGCCAGGTCTGATTCGAGCAGCGTTTCCGCCTGCTCCGGGCTGATGAAATCGCCCGCCTCGCGCACGCCCTCCACCGGGGAGGCGTCGCAGTTGTGGCCGTAGCCGATGGTGAGCGCGCCAGCGGTGCAGCGGTAGGCGGTAAGGCGGTAACCTTCGCTCTCTTTGAGCTGCGCCGTCAGTTTGGCGATGTCGGAATCGGTAAACGCCATGCGGTTTTCCCCCTGGTTTACCGGGGCCCCGCTTCATTTCGCGCTCAAGTCCGCAACTCATTTCCGCGCGACGTTGGAAGCCGAAAAGAGCAGGGCCGCCCCGGTTCAGAGTCAATTATATCACCCCGGTAGGGTTGAAATGAAGCCCGGTATTTTTTCAGGGCAATGAAATACAAATGTAACATACTGAAATAATAGAATGCCCTGGAACAAAAAATACTTGTTTTTCTGATTTTAACAAAATAATTCACGCTGTTATAAATCTGTTATAAATTTCATGACGTAAAGTGACCGGCGGGGCTGTCCCTGGCCTTTTTCCTGTGCGGCGGGGCAAAGAGCGTGTTGAGCATGCGTTGCCCGTCCGCCTTCCGCCTGGCCACATCCTCCGGCGAAAGCTCCACCTGCCCGGGCGGCCCTTGAGGTGAAGCCCTAGCGGCCCGCGGCGGAGTCGGCTGTTTGTCCCACTGCCTTTCCCGCAGGAACTTGGGCAGGCCGGGGGCAAATCCGGCCTGCCATTCGGCGTCTTCACGTTTCAGCCGGTCAATGCCTTGGGTTATCCTGCCCATGCCTGGCCATGACTTGGACGCCCGGAGCGATTTGTATTCCGCGAACCCCGCAAGCGGGGCTTCCGGCTTCGCTTCGCGGTCATAAAGCTCGCGCAGCTCCTGGAATTCAATGCCCGGAACATCGGAAAAATCAAAACTCTCTCCTTCGGGGCCGGGTTGTGCTCGCTCGTATCCTTCATCCCCGGTAATACCTTGGGTAGTATGATCTTCTTCTTTCTCTGGATCTGGATCTGGAACGCGCGCGCGATCCGGGAGTTTCTCCCGAGCAACTCCCGAGTTTTTATGTTTGCGTTCCGTCCATTCATCCCTATATTTTAATATGTTAGGCATATCTATGCGGATAGTGTTTTCAAAAAATTCTATTGAAAAAAGCCCGAGATTCGCGCAATATTCGGCCAATATTCGGAACTTTTTCGGCGATATTCCGAGAGAATTTCCCCACTTTTTCGGCGAAAACTCGACTGAAGTTTCCGCATCCTCCCCGACTTTTGCGGCCACAATTTCAGTCACCGACCACCAGAAGCCGTAACCTTCAAGGCCGAATTCGTCCTTCAGGCGAGAAAGTTTTTCGTCATCAGCCGATACCGTCATGTGCTTGAACCATCTCATGGCAGCCGGCCCCCGCTATTGAAGGGGCTTACGGTATTGCTTCGGCTTGTCGCCCTGCCACTGTCCATCATAAAAGCTCAGGGCGGCGCGATAACGGCGCATGACCTTGGCCGAGGCTTCCGGGTTGTTTCGGTTGTTGATGTAGTCGCTGAAAGCAGCCAGAAAATCCGAGAGCACATACAGCTCGCGCACCTCGATAGTGATGCTGTTGTTTTTGTGCCGGCTTATGGGGCGGGTCTGGAACTCGCCGGGCTGGCCTTCCAGGGGATAGTCGGCAGGCGGAATCATGGTGGGAATGGAATCGGCGGGCGTGATCATGGCCATGGGTGGGACTCCAGCAGTTGTATAAGGGGCGGAAGGGCAAAAGCGCCCTTCTCTCTCCACGGTTTCGGGGGCATATTCTGCACCCGGCGCGCGGCCAGGTCGCAGTTTTCCGGGTTCAATTCAATACCTGTCCACTGCCGGCGCAGTATCCTGGCCACCTCGCCAACCGTGCCGGAACCAAAAAAGGGGTCGAGCACGGTGCCGCCCATGGGACAGCCGACCAGAATGCAGGGCTCCACCAGGGCGGGCGGAAAGGTAGCGAAGTGGGCGCCGTGAAACGGGCGCGTGGGAATAGTCCAGACGGAGCGGCGGTTGCGGGTATACAGGGGGTAGCTTATTTCCCCGCGCCCCTGTCCCCCCCCTTGTGGTCGACGCCGGGACGAATTGTATGGCGCTTCAAGCCCCGCTCCGGCCGGTGCTGGCTGTATTCCTGCCCCGGCCGGTCAGGCTCTCGAACCTCCCGCGCAAATGACAATGCGCTCGGATGCTGCGCCTTCGGCCTGTTCCCCTTGTGCTCGGGCTGGCCCGGGGCCCGGTATCCTCCCTGCCCCGTATAATCATGCTCGTTCAGGGCCGCGGCCGGTTCCTGCACGGCCTCATGGTCGTAATGGTATTTTTCGGATTTGGAGAACAGAAACAGATATTCATGCGCCCTGGTGGGGCGGTCGCGCACGCTCTCGGGCATGGGATTGGGCTTGTGCCAGATGCAATCACAACGCAGATACCAGCCCATTTCCTGTAACGCGAAAGCCACGCGCCAGGGCAGGCCGATCAGGTTTTTCGGCGGCAGGCCTTCGACAGTCCGGCCGGGCATGGCGATAGAGGCGGGGTTGCCGGACTGTTTCGTGCCGGCGGCGTCAAAGCGTTTGCGCTTGCCGAAATTGGAGGTGTAGACGTCGCCCAGGTTGAGCCAGAGCGTCCCGTCCTTTCGTAAGATCCGCCAGACTTCGGCAAAAACCTCGGCCAGGCAGTCCACGTATTGTTCCAGCGTTTTCTCCAGTCCCATCTGCCCGGCCGCGCCGTAGTCGCGCAGTCCCCAATACGGCGGGCTGGTAACGCAGCAATGCGCGGATTCTGCCGGAAGGGTGCGGAGCACGGCCAGGGCGTCGCCCTGATACAACGTGCCGTGGGGAAAGCGGGTAACGCTCATCAGGAATGCCCCCAGCGTTCCAGTTCCCGCCTGAAGGCGATTTTCTTTTGCCGGGCCTCTCGCATGGCGGCTTTGGGGTTGTGCCGGCGCATGCGCCAGGCCGTGATAAGCATGCCCGTGTCGGATACGGCCAGGCGCATGCGACCGTGGGCGATAAGGTACTGGCCGGCTTCGCGGCTTACGATGGTGCCGTTTTGCGCTGCCTCTTCAAGGGCTTGCGCGCTGATGCCGCGCTCAAGGCAGCGCCGTTCCGCGTGGCCGGACAGGCAAAGGAGTTGTTGGGTCATGGGCAGTCCTCCGCCATTGCGGCTACATTTCTTGATTCTTGCTCCCAGGACACGGTTTTGAAGAGTTTTTTTATGTTCACCCAACGCGCGAAACGCCGTTGCTCCTTGGTGGAGGGCGTGTTGTGACGATCACGATACGGCTGGGCAAAGGGCGAAACATTCAGGGCGCGCAGAAACTCTACCCGCTCGTGAGCATCGGGAACATTTTTGACAAGCACATAGCAGGAATATCGTTTTGGCGTGGCGCCGGCGGCGCGAAGCAGATTCACCGCCCGTTCCACTGCCGGCATCTGGCTTTTGTGGTCGCAGGCCAAGCGCAGGGGCTTGAGCCACCGCAAGGCGGCCAGCCTTCGAGCTATGGGCTTATCAATGAGCCTGGCGTCCAAACCCTGGTTAAAATCAACGCGCAGACCAAGGCGGGCCATTTTTTCAATCTGGGCAATGCCGTGGTCATGAGCCAGCACGTTGTTATCCATAAGGACAAGATCCCGGCTTCGGGGATGGCGGAACTCATCAACATCGGCATGCGCCCGGATGTCGCCTTCCTTCTGCGGGACAATGCACCAGGCGCAGCGATTGGGGCATCCTCGCGTGGTGAAGCCGATGCCGTAGGTAATGCCGGCAAAGTCGTAATCGGGGCGGGTGTGTTCTATGGCGTCCGGCAACGCTACGGAAAGACTATGCCCTGTCCCTCCCCTCACAGTATCGGAAGGCAAAGCCAGCTCGGGCGGCGTCCACGAAAACACAGTGCTCGCGAAAACCTTGCACCCTACGAACAGCAGAGGCCGGTCCGGGCGGAACCATTCCACGCTGTAGCCAAGCGCCTTGTAATGCGCGGCGATTTTCAGCAGCGCGATATTCGGGAACGGCGTCTTGTCCGCGTCATACAGGGCTATGCGCTTTGGTTCACGCATAAGACGCGATCTCCGCCAGGGTACCCTGTTGCGGCCTCGGCTGTTCGCACAACCCGAGCAGTCTGCGCTCATGCCATGCCTTTTCTATGCGGCGGCAGGCGGTATCAAAATTTTCAGGGGTATTCTCTATGCCGATAAAAGACCTTCCTGCACCGATGGCAGCGGAGCCGGCAGTACCAGAACCCATGAAAGGATCGAGAATGATCCGCCAATCCTCGCGCACTGCGACCAAATAGGCGAGGAGTTCGATCGGTTTTTCGGTAATATGAAGCTTTGCTGCTCCGTTCACAGGCATTGAAAAAAAACCGGGAGCGCACACGCCGTCCACATCTTGGCCAGTGGACAGCGTTCCGGCACTGGCGGTGATGATGTATTCGCATTGCGCCCGAAACCAGCCCTTTTGTGGCCGCGCGGACTCCGTTTTATTCCAGGGAATGATGCCGCGATATACCCACCCGCCAACCTGTACGGCGTCCACAATGCAAGGAAGGTTGCGCCAGTCGATAAAGCACATCATGGCCCCGCCGGGTTTCGTCACCTGAAGGCATTGCGCCATCCAGTCAGAGCACCAAAGAGTAAATGAGCGCTGATCCCGGTTGTCGCCGCCAAAATGAGGATTAACCTTTTGCGTGGTGGTCATCCTGTATTTATCAGCCGGTTTCATGTTGCGATCGCTTCGCATAGATCCGCCGCTGCTATAGGGTGGGTCAGTGATCACCACGTCGACCGGATCAAGCGTCGGCAACACCTCCCGACAATCCGCCAGGTACAGCGTCGCGTTTCCAATTATGACTTTTTCCATACTCCCTCCCCTCACAAAACCGTGCGCCAAAACGCCCGCCACCAGGGCCGGACCCTTGGCCCGACGGCTTCACGCCCGGCCGCCTCGGCCGCTTCGTTCATGGCGGCTTCGGCCAGCTCGCGTTCCCGCGCGGCCACGGCGCCTTCCATCTTGCACAGCTTTCTGGAGGCCTCCCTGGACAAGTCCCGGTAAAAGCCGGGGAACACATGGCCGAGCTGCGCCAGCATCAACAGCGTATCGGCGCCCTCTTCCACCACCTGCTTGTAGGTGTCGCGCCGGGGCCTTCCATACGACAAAAAGCGGTTCAGGGCCGCGGACAGTTCCGAACACTCGCTGGCGGCCTGGACAATGCGGTTTTCCGGGGAAAACACTTTTGCGGCCCGGGCCAGAATCTTGCGGCCGTCCGGCGAAATAACGGGCAGGGCTACACGGGACATGCGACCTCCTTTTGTTTGCGGGACAAATGTCTTACAAAAATCTTACTGCTCTGACCGCTCGGGCCTGATATCTTCCAGGGCAACCCGGTCCAGGCCGCGCAGGGCCTTTATCTGGGGCACGGCCAGAATCAGGGCGGCGCGCACCAGTTTGGAAATGTCCGTGTCCATGGCCAGCACTTCGCGGCCAAGCCAGTAACGGAAAACTTCATCGCAGCGCACGGTGAACGAAACGGTTTTTTCCTGAGCCATGGCAGGCTCCCGGTCGGGGTATGGCATGGGGGGGTCCTTTGGGTGGTTGTAAATGTAAACAGAGGTAATAGTATGGATTTGCAGGATGAAAAAAGCCTTGAGGAAATGAAGCATAACCATCGCTGCTATCAGCAGGCAAACCAGGCTGCCATTGACAACGGCACCAAGGCGCTGAACGCGCTTTTTCTTCTTAACGGCGCGGCCGCAACCGCGCTTCTGACTCAAAAAGATCACAGGGAATTGCAATATACGGCGGGTATCTTCGCCTTCGCCGCCCTGTGCTCCATCTTCGCGCTTGGCGCGTCCCACCTGTTCAACCTGATCAACTCGGAAACATGGCTTTTGCCCGCGCCGGAAAAGGATGATGACCCATGGATACCCTTGCGCCTGTTCAAAAGGTCTATCTCTCGCAATCAACTGGACACCCTGCGGGCTTGGCTGCTGGCGTTCTGCTGCGTGCCGGCGGTGCTTTTTCTGGTGGGCCTGGTCGTGGCCGCCCTGGTCATCTGAAGTATTCGATAAGAAAAATCATGAGTGCGACAAACGCGCCGCATAACGCCACAAGGGCAAAAATCACGCGCCTGATAAAGGTCCGTAGCTCGCGGTCCGCTTCCAGCAGCTTTTGCTCTATCTCGTCTGAAGGCGCCCAGCCCTTGCCCGAGCAGATAAAGCAGGTTCTGGTTCCCGGAGCTATTCCCATGCCGACGACAAGCGTTTTTCCGGCCCCTCGGCAATTGGGGCAAAGGGTGAGTGCATGATCGGGGTATGGCATGGGGGTTTCCGCCTTTGGTTGGGGGGGATGGGTGAAGATGTTTTTAGGATATATCCAATAAAAATGCAATGAAATATTTTGGCAATCTCCTATAGAAAATCATTGAAGCTTCTGCTACAGGTATCTCATGGATGCAATTGAAAAATTTAGACAAATTTTAGAAAATGCCATAGATGAAGGCAAAAGCTTGAACCAGATCGCCGTTAATTCCGGGGCGGATGGTCCAAGCCTTCATAAGTGGCTGAAAGGGAAGCAGAAAAATTTAAACTTTTTGACTGTATCCAAAGTGATGGGGTATTTAGGGGCGGATATCGTTTCTACCCAGCACAAAGGGACTATCAAGCGACTTGGCGAAAACTCCCCGGAGTTGCCTTCTGAAGGTGAAGGCATGCTACCAGTGAAGGTTTATGCTGTGGCCGGAGCTGGCCCAGCCTGGGACTTGCGGGAGGCAGACCCCATTTTTTCCATTAGCGCGCCCCCGGCTTTTGTCCGACAAAGTTCGTTTGCCTTGCTGATTGACGGAGAATCCATGTATCCCACCATTAAAAACGGGGCTGTCGTGGGAGTTAGTGACGACCGAAGTTTTCGCCAGAATGAAATTTTCGCCGTCCAGATTCCTTATGAAGGGCTTGCGGTGAAACGCGTTGCCATAGATCATTCTAGCAATGAGTATGTGCTACGCTCAGACAACCCGGATAAATCCAAATATGACGACATCCGCCTCCATGTCGAAGAGGCGGCGAACCTGCTCGTTGGACGTGTCGTTTGGGTATGGCAGGGGGTTTAGCCTAAGTCAGTTAACGCCTTTTATGAAGCATATGGAGACTCCATGTACCTTGTTATTGCGTTTATGCTGTGGCTTGCTGGCTTTGCTCTCAGTCTGTACAACTATGTCAACGTGGCGGTTGCTGCTGTCGCCATTCATTACGCACGGTTCGGATGGTATCCGGGAAGAAAGATGCCTCCCCTGTTCCGAACTGTTTCGTGGTGCCTTTGGGTTTCTTCAGCCTTCTTTGTGGAGAAAGTGTTTTTCTTTGGCTGGTTAGCGGGGTTGGGTATCACTGTCGGCATGATTTTTGTGTCCAGCTTTATAGCGGCCTTCTGGGCGTGGGGAATCGTGGAAGCAAGATACCCCGATGAAGTCGCGCTTCATCGAAATCTTCGCAATATGTAAATCTGATTCATCCGGTTAATTCATTGTGTTCCGCCGGCAATTCTCCGGCGGATTTTTTTTATCTTGTATTTTGGATTTAACCAAAAAAATACTTGCAGTGTTTTGGATAATTCCATAGCATATATCCAACACACCCCACGGAGGTTCCCCATGCCTGGATTGCCCCTAATTGTTATTCCCTTGAACCCCGCCGTTAGCTTTCTTACCACCGCCTGCCATGCCCGCAGCACCCTTCTGGCCAGGGCCCGGACCGTGGCCGAACAGGCCCGCCGGCTTCCCCAAACCGCCACTGCCGGCCGCAACTGGCTGCGCCTGGCCGCCCGGCATGCCGACAAGTTACGGCATTTTTCCCTGTCCGCCCGCATCACCGCCCTGGAACAGGGCATACTGTAAGGAGCACCCCTCATGAGCATCAAAAGCGGTTCCATGGCCCTTTCCGTTTTTCGCATAGAGCAAGACATGCGCCTTGCCTCTGCCTTACTCAGCCGCGAGGCCCTGTTCATTCACCGCTTCAAGCCCATTGACGAAACCCCGGAATGGTCAACGGCCGTTGGCTGGACCGGGTTTGAGGACATGCTGGACCTTGATTTCTCCCAGTCCCACCCGCAAATCGGCGAATACCTGGCCTTTTCCCTGCGCGCGGACCGCCGCGCCGTGCCCCCGGCCGTGCTGAAAAAGCACTACGCCCAGGCCCTGCGCAAGGAAGAAGCGGCGAACAAGGAAAATGGCAAAAAGCTCATCAGCCGGGAACGGAAAAAAGAGCTGCTGGAACAGGTGAAAACACGCCTGACCGCCAAGGCCGAGCCCGTGCCCGCGGCCTGCGAGGTTGTGGTCAACACCCGCACCGGCCTGGTGTTTCTGGGTTCGTCCAGCCCGAAAGTGGCGGAAGCGTTCCAAAAGATATTCGCCACCACCTTCAGCCTCGACCTGCTGCCCCTGGACGCGTATCTGCTGGCCGGCGAGCCCGAGGCCGGCCGCGTGTTCCTCACGCGCGTGTTCAGCCGCGGCCTGAGCATTTCGGCCCGGGAAATTGACGAGAACGCCCCGGCCACTGAAGTCACTTTCGGATTCGCCGGCCGCGTGGTGGTTGTGGACGAAGAGGCGGAACTGTCCGGCACAGCCAAAAACGGCGGAGACATCGCGGAAATAGAGGCCGGCGTGGAAGCCGGCAAGGAAGTGATAAAGCTCGGCCTGCGCCTGGACTGGGAGCCGGACAGCTTCACCATGACCCTGGATCAGGACCTGCGCCTGACCGGCCTACGCCTCCCCGCCGGCGCCGGCGAAGGCTTCAAGGACGATCCTGACGGGGCTTTTCTTGAGCGAATGTACCTGATTGAAAAGGCTGTGGCCGCCATCCACGCCGCCTGCAAAACGGCCTGGACGGATCATCAGGCCAGCAAAAATGACGTTTCCGTGGTTGTCAGAACGCAAGCGTCCGCCGGCCGGATGGAGGTTGCCTGATGGACGGCCCCGCCATGCCCATGCAGAGAGGGCAGCAAACACTCTGCCCCTCGCTGTACGGCCAACCACAGCACGCGTCCCCTGCCCCGCCGCTGCGGGCGAGCTGCCCGCACCTGGAATGGAACGCCGGCCGGCGTGGCTTCGGCCCGAACGTCCCCTATTGCATCCAGGGTGAATACTTCCCCGGCGACGAACCCGGCCCGCGCTGCGACATTACCGGCGAGGCTTGCGTGGGCGGCGATTCCTACGCCTGCCCGCAGTGGCGGCAGTCGAGCGCGGTCTGCCCGGACTGCCTGGAGTTTCTGCGCCGGCGCTGGCCGGTAAGCCTGTTCCGCGAGGCCCGCCTGCTGCTCAACGCCGCCGACGGCCGCTACCGCTGCCCGGCCTGCGAGGCCGGCTACGCCGGCCTTGAGGCCGTGCTGGAATCCGCCACCAACCGCCTTCGGGATTTGCTGGACGATGTTGATTGCACCGAGGGCCAACTGGCGGAGCTGCGGCAGTTGCGCGACTGGAGCAAAGACGTATGACCGCCATGACAGCGCAAGAGATGTCCCGCTGGAGACAGCAAGCCGTTGACAACAGGATTCCACGCGATAACGACGGCTTCGCTGTTGGCGTGTTGGAGCGCATCGCATTCGCAACAGAGCAGGATTTACATGGATATGTGCAGAGCGCCCGCATCACTCTGCTTTGCGACGCCCTGGAAGCGACAGAGCGCCAGTGGGCCGAAATCGCCGCCAGCAACGCCTATATCGACGAGACTCTGAAATTTGCCGATGCCGCGTATCAGGATGCCCTCGCTCGTGCCGAGAAGGCGGAGGCGGAGCGGGATGCGCTCGCGCGGCAATGGGATATCCTTGCAATGCACTTTACCGATATTTGTGAAAATTGCCCTGTGCTTGAAGAGACAAAGCTCATGTGCGGAAACAAGTGCAAAGAAACGCTGCTCGAATGGGCCGCCGTTGAAGCCGCGAAGGGGGAAACATCATGAGCAGTCTGACTGACATATTCCGGCTTGGCGCGTCCTTGACAGCGGATATAGCCACCTGCGGCCTGGCGGGCATATTCACCGGAAGCTCGTTTGTTAGTGATGAACTGGACAGGCAGCACCAAAGGGAGCGCCGCGGGATACGCGAAAAAGAGGTAGCATTATTGAAGGACTATGTTGAAGCCTTGCACCACGCGCGGGAGCAAAAATCATGAGCACGAAAATAGAATGGACGGACGAAACCTGCAACGTCACGGTGGGCTGCTCCAAATGCTCGCCCGGTTGCGACAACTGCTACGCGGAGCGCCTTGCCGCCCGCTGGGCCAAACACCCCAACCCGAAAATCCGCGCCAAATACGAGGACACGGTGGACGCGGCCGGCAAGTGGACGGGGAAAATTTCCCTGCTCGACCTTTCCCCGCTGCATCGTCTGCCGCGCAACAAGCCCAAGCGCATTTTCATCGGCAGCATGACGGATATGTTTCACGAGCGTGGTCCCACCTTTCTGGAACTGTCGGACCTCTGGAGACAGATGGCCTTTCTGCGCCAGCACACGTTCATGATGCTCACCAAGCGGCCGGAGCGCATGCTCGACTTCTGCCTGAACCGCATAGGCGACATGCCACCCCTGCCCAACGCCTGGCTGGGGGCAACAATCTGCGGCCCTGACGAGCTATGGAAAATCCCCGTGCTGCTCCAGACCCCGGCCGCGAAACGCTTTATCAGCGTGGAACCCATGCTCGGGCCGGTGGATTTGACCGCCATCGACTGGTCGGACATTCTCGATTCCACATCGACCAAAAACGCCATGACTGGCGAAACTTACATCTCCGGCAACTGCGGGGAATCTTCCCGCACAATTTGGGGAAGGAAACTCGACTGGGTAATCTGCGGCGGCGAAACCGGGCCCGGCGCCCGGCCCATGCATCCCGACTGGGTACGAAGCCTGCGCGACCAGTGCCAGGCCGCCGGCACGCCGTTCTTTTTCAAGGGCTGGGGGGAGTGGGCATGGTGCGATACCCCGCCGGCGGGCCGATACATAAACGGTCTGGGAGAAACAAAAGCATCCGGTCCGGGGCTGTATCAAGTCGGCAAACGCCGCTCCGGCCGCCTGCTCGACGGACGCGAATGGAACGAGGTGCCGGCATGATCCCCCCGCCATTTCCATCCGCTATCCATAAGAGGATGTTTAACCCAGCCCTAACTCTTCCGG
>JAVBOI010000136.1:0-34145 GCA_031550695.1 Desulfovibrio sp.
CCCCCCCCCCCCCCCCCCCCCCCCCCCCCCCCCCCCCCCCCCCCCCCCCCCCCCCCCCCCCCCCCCCCCCCCCCCCCCCCCCCCCGCCGGAGGCATTCCCCTCCCCTTCACGCGCCCGCGGCCTGGGCGGCTTCGTCCGGGTAGAGGGATTCGATGTGGCGTTTGAAGTAGGCGAAGCGTTGCTCTTTGATGGCCTGGCGGGCGGCACGGACCAGATCGAGGTAGTAGGTGAGGTTGTGCAGGGAATTGAGGCGGAAGGAGAGAATTTCGCCGCTGTGGTAAAGGTGGCGCAGGTAAGCGCGGGAAAAGGTGCGGCAGGTGTAGCAGGCGCAGGCCGGGTCGAGAGGGCCGTCGTCCTCGGCGAATTCCTTGCGTTTGATGTTGATCTTGCCCTGGGAGGTGTAGAGGGTGCCGTTGCGGGCGTTGCGCGTGGGCAGCACGCAGTCGAACATGTCCACGCCGTGGCTAATGCCGGTGACGATGTCCAGGGGCGTGCCCACACCCATGAGGTAGCGGGGTTTTGCTCCGGGCAGCAGGGGGACGGTGTGGGCCAATAGTTCGTACATGATTGGCTTTGGCTCGCCCACGGACAGGCCGCCAATGGCGAAACCGTCAAAGTCGTGCTCCGCCAGTTGGGCCACCGAGGCGGCGCGCAGGTCGGGGAAGAATCCGCCCTGGGTGATGGCGAACAGCAGGTTGCGGCCGGTTCCTTTGGGGTAGGCCTCGCGGGAACGCAGGGCCCAGCGTGTGGTCATCTCGATGGATTTGGCCGTGTAGGGGTAGTCCGTGCCGTACGGGACGCATTCGTCCAGCACCATGATAATGTCGGAATGCAGGTTGCGCTGGATGGCGATCACCTTTTCCGGGGTGAACAGGTGCTTTGAGCCGTCCAGGTGGGAGCGGAACTCCACGCCCTCTTCGCGGATTTTGCGCAGCCCCGGCAGGCTGAATACCTGGAAGCCGCCGCTGTCCGTAAGGATGGGCTTGTCCCAGGCGGCAAAGCGGTGCAGGCCGCCCCGGCGGGCGATCAATTCGTCCCCTGGGCGCAGGTACAGATGGTAGGTGTTGCCCAGGATGATTTCCGCGCCCAGGGCATGCAGGTCGTCCGGGGCAACGGCTTTTACGCTGCCCACCGTGCCCACGGGCATGAAAATGGGCGTCCGCACAATGCCGTGGGCCGTGTGCAGGCAGCCCGCGCGGGCCGCGCCGTCGGCATGCGCTACCATGAAACGCCCCGGCTCGAGGCCGGGGCAAAGTCCGTTGTTTTCCATCCGTTCTTCTTCTCTCACGCAGAGGGTCCTTTTCCCTTGAAGAGTTTTGTTTCTCCGCCAGCCATAGGCAAACAAAACGGGGTTTCCAAAGGGGGTCACACAGGGCCTGTGCCCCCGGCCCCCTTTGGCCGCACAGGGCCTGTGTCCACGACCGGAGGCGATACGACTCTTGGGCAAATAAAAATCAATCTTCCCTGGCAGTCCGTCATGACAATTGCAGATAGGCCAGCGTGTCCAGGGGATCGATGATTTGCTGGTACAGGCCGCCGGCCCGCATGGGCGGTCCGAACAGGGATTCGCGCTGGTCCTTGAGCATGGCCACGGGCACGGCCAAGGGCAGGGGTTTGGCCAGGGTCATGGCCAGGCGCTCGGCCAGCAGATACTGGATGGCGCCCTTGCTGAACAAATCGGCGGCGGCCAGCAGGCTTTCCCGCTGTTCGCTCCAGTAGGCCCGCGCCTTGTCCGTGGGCGCAAGGGAGCGGACAAGCCCGAGGGCGGCCCGGATATTGTTGAGGTTGGCGCCGGGAATGCCGGTGCGCCAGCCCAGGAGCCAGTCAGTACGGCAAAAGAGCTGCCCGTGCTTGAGCCCGGTTTGCAGGATATCCTCGAACAGGCGGTCCAGGCGCTCCAGGTCCGGATCGTTCCACAGCGGTTCCTGGGTATGGGGATGCCAGGGGGGAAGGATATCGCGGGCCGGGCTGAGCCCGCCAAGGGCGCGCAGAATCCACGCCAGCCAGCGGTTGGCGTGGGGAGAATCGGGCGTTTCCAGGTGGGAATAGCTTAAAATGTAGTTCCCGTCCCCGTGGCGGCCGTGGATAACGCAGGGCTGCCCGGCCAGAAAGGCCGGGGTCAGGGACAGGCCGTACAGGTCGTTCCAGGCGGCAAAGGTATCGGCCGGCAGATCGGCAATGGCCAGATCGGCCAGCCAGAAGTCGTTGCCGGGCCGTTCGTAGGAGGCCAGCACGGTAATGCCGTTTCCGGGTTCCGGGGCGAAGCGTCCCGGCCACCATACCGGCAGGCGCGGCGACTCCGGCATGGTGTCGGGCAGAAGTTCCGGGCAGCCCCGCCCGTCCGGGGCTGCCCGTGTCGCCGTCCGGGGGGCCAAGGCCACGTGCAGGTGTCCGCTCATGAAGTGTTGCAGGCGATCGTCAAACGAGGCCCGCTTCCAGGGGCAAAGGCCGAGCCCGGAAACGTCGCCGCTCCAGGTCAGGGCCAGGCCGGCCCCGCCGCAAAAGCCCAGATACTGGCCGCCGGAGCGCACGTAGTCGCGTATGGCGGCAAGGCCGGCGTTGCCCAGGCTTTCCGCCTTGTGCCGGGCGTTGCCGCCGGGCACGAGCAGCAGAGACGGGCGCTCGCGCTCAAAAAGCCCCTGGGCGATGTCGCGGCCGCGCACCAGCCGGTGGGGCAGTTCCATGGCTCTGGCCGCGCGCGCGGCTAAAAGTCCCCAGATGTGGGAAGCGTCCCAGAGAATGTGCAGCATGGGCATACATGATTTGCGGCAAAAGGGTTGCGGGCGAACCAACGTTCTTTCCAGGCATATACGTTGCCGCAAGCGCTTTGTACAGCCGCCGGCGGGCCCGGGATCGGCCGGCCGCCGCCGCTCGGAGGGCAATCTTGCGCAATCCACGCCGGACTTGACTTTCACCCGTCCCTCTATAACAATCGGCAACCCCTCAAACCGGGTGCCTGACCGTTTCTCTCTCCTGTTGCGAGTATCCGAGACCAACGGCGCATGGCAACTTTTCTGGAGATACGACAATGTCCGACGACGCACGCAGGGAACTGCCCAAGGGCTACGAACCGCAGGATGTGGAAAGCCGCTGGCGCGCTTTCTGGGAAGACAACAACAGCTTCACGCCCGGACTCGACGATCCGGCAAAAGCCGGGGCCGAGGCCTATTCCATCGTCATCCCGCCGCCCAACGTTACCGGCAACCTGCACATGGGCCACGCCCTGAACCTCACTCTGCAGGACATCCTCTGCCGCCACGCCCGCCAGTTGGGCAAGCAGGTGCTTTGGGTGCCGGGCGAGGATCACGCCGGCATCGCCACCCAGAACGTGGTGGAGCGCCGCCTGGCCGCCGAGGGCAAAAGCCGCCACGATCTCGGCCGTGAAGCCTTTATCGAGCGCGTCTGGGAATGGAAGGAAGAATACGGCGACAATATTCGCAAGCAGATCAAGGCTATGGGCGCGTCCGTGGACTGGACCCGCGAGCGTTTCACCATGGACGAAGGCCTCTCCAGGGCCGTGCGTCAGGTGTTTGTCCGCCTGTACAACGAAGGGCTGATTTACAAGGGCCAGTATATCATCAACTGGTGCAACCGCTGTCACACCGCCCTGGCCGACGACGAGGTGGAACACTCCCCGCAGAAGACCAAGCTCTGGCTGATCAAGTACCCGCTTGAGGACGGCTCCGGTTTTCTGACCATTGCCACCACCCGGCCGGAAACCATGCTCGGCGACACGGCCGTGGCCGTGCACCCCGAGGACGAGCGCTACGCCCACGCCGTGGGCAAAAAGGTCCGCCTGCCCCTGACCGACCGCCTTATTCCGGTGATCGCGGATAATTACGTGGACCGCGAATTCGGCACCGGCGCCCTCAAGGTCACGCCGTCCCACGACCATAACGACTGGCACCTGGGGCACAAGCACACGCTGGACTTCATCCAGGTCATCGACGACGAAGGCCGCATGAACGACAAGGCCGGCGCGTACGCGGGCCTGAGCAAGGAAGACGCCAGGGCCAGAGTTGCCGCCGACCTTGAAGCCCTGGGCCTGCTTCAGGAAGTGCGCGACTATGAGAACAGCGTGGGCCACTGCTACCGCTGCAACGCCGTCATTGAGCCGCACGTGTCCGTGCAGTGGTTCGTGGCCGTGAAAACTCTGGCCGAAAAAGCCAGGGCCGCCATGCCGGACCAGACCCGGATATTCCCCACGGCCTGGCTCAAAACCTACTACAACTGGATGGACAACATCCGCGACTGGTGCATCAGCCGCCAGATCTGGTGGGGCCACCGCATCCCGGCCTGGACCTGCGACAACTGCCGCAAACTTCTGGTGCTGGAGTCCGAACCCGACCGCTGTCCGGACTGCGGGCATTCCGCCTTCACCCAGGACCCGGATGTGCTCGACACCTGGTTCTCCTCGGCGCTGTGGCCCTTTTCCACCCTGGGCTGGCCGGGCAAAACCCAGGAACTGGCCCGCTTCTATCCCACCAGCGTGCTCGTCACCGGCTTTGACATCCTGTTCTTCTGGGTGGCCCGGATGATGATGATGGGCCTGCACTTCATGGAGCGGGTGCCCTTCCACCACGTCTACATCCACGCCCTGGTGCGCGACGCCCAGGGTAAAAAGATGTCCAAATCGTCGGGCAACGTCATCGATCCCTTGAGCATGATCGGCAAGTACGGCACCGATTCCCTGCGCTTCACCCTGGCCGCCTTTGCCGCCATGGGCCGCGACATCCGCCTCTCCGAAGACCGCATAGAAGGCTACCGCCACTTCATGAACAAAATCTGGAACGCCTCGCGTTTCGCCCTCATGAACCTGGAAGCCGACGCCCCCGCGCCCGTGGACCTCGCGGCCGTGGACGGCCTGCATCACCGTTGGATCCTGCACCGCCTTGAGGAACTCAAAAGCGCGCAGCTCGCGGCCCTGGCCGAATACCGCTTCAACGACGTGGCTTTCACCCTGTACAAGTTCGTCTGGAACGAGTTCTGCGACTGGTACCTTGAGCTGATCAAGCCCGACATGCAGCCCGATGCCGACGATCCGGCCGGTTCCCGCAAAGCCACGGCCCGCTATGTGCTCTGGACCGTGCTGCGCGAAACGCTCGTTCTGCTCCATCCCCTGGTGCCCTTCATCACCTCGGAAGTCTGGAGTTCCCTGCCCGGCAGCGCCTCGGAGCCCGATCTGTCGGCCGCGCCTTTCCCCGTCCGCCGCGAACTTTCCCATTTCGCCGGCGATGCCGGGGACATGGAAATGATCCAGGAAGCCATTGTGGCCGTGCGCACCATCCGGGCCGAGCTCAACATCGCGCCCTCCCTGCGCCTGAAAGCCGTCATCCGGCCGGCCGGCCCCGAGGCCCAGAGTCTGCTCGAAGCCCAGCGGCCCCTGATCATGGTGCTGGCCCGCCTGGATTCCCTTGATATAGACCCGGCCGCCCAGGCCCCCAAACTCTCGGCCAGCAACGTGGCCAAGGGCAACGAAATCATCGTGCCCCTCACGGGCGCCATCGACTTTGCCGCCGAAGTGGCCCGCCTGGACAAGGAACTGGCCAAGCTGGACAAAGAGCACGCCATGCTTTCCGGCAAACTCGCCAACCCCGCGTATGTGGAAAAAGCCCCCCAGGATCTTGTCGAACGCGATCAGGCCCGTGTGGCCGAACTTGCCGACGCCAAGGTCAAGCTGCTGGCGTTGAAAGAACGTTTTGCCGAGGGACTGCGCTAACCAGGAGATAAGGAGCTCTTATGAAAGTTTACCTGATTGGCGCGGGGCCTGGGGATCCGGGACTGCTGACCTTGAAGGGCCGGGACATCCTGAGCCGGGCGGACGTGGTGGTGTACGATTACCTGGCCAACGACGTTCTGCTCGCGCATGCGCGCGAAGGGGCGGAACTGATCTACGTGGGCAAGAAAGGCGGGGATCACACGCTGCCGCAGGATGAGATCAGCGCCCTGATCGTGTCCAAGGCCAAAGAAGGCAAGGTGGTGGCCCGTCTGAAAGGCGGCGACCCGTATATGTTCGGCCGGGGCGGAGAAGAAGCGGAAGAGCTGATGGAGGCCGGGCTGGAGTTCGAGGTTGTGCCGGGCGTGACCAGCGGCATAGCCGGGCCGGCCTACGCGGGCATTCCCCTGACCCACCGGGAGCATTCGTCCTCGGTAAGCTTTGTTACCGGACACGAAGACCCGACCAAGCCGGACACGGCCCATAACTGGGAAGCCCTGGCAAAAAGCGCCAGCACTCTGGTGTTTTACATGGGTATGAAAAACTTGCCGGACATTTCCCGAAAGCTTATCGATGCCGGCATGCCCAAAGACACTCCCGCCGCTCTGGTGCGTTGGGGCACAACGGGCCGGCACCGCAGCCTGGCCGCCACCATCGGCGCTTTGCCGCAAGAAGCGGAGAAGCACGGTTTTTCCGCGCCCAGCCTGATTGTGGTCGGCAGCGTGGTCACCCTGCGGGACAAGCTGGGTTGGTTTGAAAAGCGGCCGCTTCTGGGCAAGGGCATCGTGGTGACCCGGGCGCGGGAACAGGCCAGCGACAGCGCCGCCCTGCTGGCCGAACTGGGCGCGGACGTCGTCCAGTTCCCCACCATCGAAATCACCCCTTTGGCGGATTACGGCAATGTCCGATCAGCTATCGGCAAGCTTGCCGAATACGGTTTGGCTATTTTCACCTCTGTGAACGGGGTCAGGCATTTTTGGGATCAGCTGCGCGCCCTTGGTCGTGACAGTCGCGCTCTGGCCGGCCTGAAAATCGCGGCCATCGGACCGGCAACGGCCGAAGCCCTGAAAGCGCGCGGCATCATCCCGGACTTTGTGCCGGAAAAGTATGTGGCCGAAGGCGTTGCCCAGGGCTTGCTGAACCTGTACGGCGGCAACATGGCCGGCCTGCGGGTTCTGCTGCCGCGCGCCCGCGAGGCCCGCGACGTGCTGCCGGAAGCCCTCGCGGCCGCCGGGGCCGTGGTGGACGCGCTGCCCGTGTACGAAACGCGGCCGTCGGGACAGCGCAAGGATGAAGTGCTGGCAAAGTTCGAGGCCGGCGAAATCCACTGCATCACCTTTGGCTCATCATCCACTGTCACCAATTTCCTGTCCCTCATTCCCGCGGACACCCTGAAAAAATACCCGGCGGTCAAGTTCGCCTGCATCGGCCCCATCACCGCCGCCACCTTGGAAAAAGCCGGCCTGCCCTGCCACATCCAGCCGGCCGACTTCACCATCCCCGCCCTGGCGCGCGAGTTGGCGGAGCGGTTGTAAGAGCTGGGGGGAAGGGAAAGGAAACTTCGTAAAGTTTCCTTTCCCTTCCCCCCGGACCCCCCATCCCTTTCCTTCAAACTTTTTATAATGGAGTATGAATGGATGGGGTAGACCAATGTCGCGCCCTGGCGGGGCTCCCGGCGGGCTGGAATACTCATTTCACCCCGGACAACAAAATAGGGGGTTCCAAAGGGGGTCACCCCCTTTGGCCGCCGGAGGCAATAAAACTCTTGGGCAACTTCAAAATTGATTTGCGCTAAAATGGTACGGAATACGTATGAACGATGAACCTCTTGTCAGTTTCCAACGGCTCGGCCGCTCGTTCCAGGGGCAGGGAGTCCTGGCGGGCGACGGCCTGGTGCGGGCGGTGCGGGATATCGATCTGGACATCGCGGCCGGCCGTACTCTGGGTGTTGTGGGCGAGTCTGGCTGCGGCAAGTCCACCCTGGGCCGCATGGCCGTGGGGCTGCTTGAGCCCAGCGCCGGCGACGTGTTTATCATGGGCAAGCCGCTGTACGACAAAAAGGCGCACCCGGACTATTCCGCCTTTCGGCGCGGGCTGGCCGGACAGGTGCAGATGATTTTCCAGGACCCGTATTCCTCCCTGAATCCGCGCATGAGCGTGGGCCAGAGCGTAGCCGAGCCCCTGGTCTGTTCGCCGGCCGGGAACGGAAAGGAAGACCACGGGCGGGCCGCCGTGCGTGAACGGGCGGCGCGGATGCTGGAGCAGGTGGGCCTGGAAGCGGACGCGGCCCGGCGCTATCCGCACGAATTTTCCGGCGGGCAGCGGCAGCGCATAGCCATTGCCAGGGCCTTGATTACTTCGCCGGCCTTTGTGGTCTGCGACGAGCCCACCTCGTCCCTGGACGCCTCGGTTCAGTCCCAGGTGCTGAACCTGTTGCGGGACATGCAAAAAGGGCTCAGCCTCACCTATATGTTCATTTCCCACGATCTGGCCGTGGTCCGGCACATGAGCGACCGGGTGGCCGTCATGTACCGGGGGGTGCTGGTGGAGGCGGGCGATTCAGAGGCGGTGTTCCAGGCACCCTGCCATCCCTACACCCGCATGCTGCTGGAGTCGGTGCCAGGCGTGGAAAGTCTCGGCGGCTGCGAGCGGTCGGAAGGCGGGAGCGGGGCAACCGAGGGCGGCCTTCCTCCTCGGGACGCCGGAGCGGATATCGGCCGTCCGGCAAAACAGGACGGCTGCCCTTTCGCTCCGCGTTGCGCCTACGCCCTGTCCGCTTGCAGTCTGGCCTTGCCTGAACTGAGGGCCGTGGACAAGCCCGCGCCCGTTTTTTGCGGAGAGCGGCAAAGCGGGGCAGAGAATAAGCAAGCTGATGCTGCGAATGTTTCCGCCGGCCTTCGCCTGGCGCGTTGCCTGCTGTATAAAGCGACGTGATTTTTCACGTCATGCGGACAGCCCTAGAGCAAATCAATTTTGAAATTGTCCAAGAGTAGTATTGCCTCCGGCGGCCAAAGGGGTTGAACCCCTTTGGAAACCCCATTTTTCTAAGCAGATTCAAGTGAATAATTTCAAAATTGAAATGCTCTAAAGCGAGCGGCCGGCGCGAACTATCTCTGGAACGGGAGTCCCGGACAAAGCGCAACCATTGTGTTCCCGCCTCCCCAGGCACTCCATTATAAAAAGTTTTGAAGGAAAGGGATGGGGGGTCTGGGGGAAGGGAAATTTTTTTGTAGTAGCTCGTCCTCGCTTCACTCGGATCGAGCGGGCTTTTACAAAAGTTTCCTTTCCCTTCCCCCAACTCCGGAGCAAACACTTTCAGCTATCGAGGTTCGTATGGCGAGCGAGTTTGATCAGGCAGTGGAGCGCATTACGCAGGTGGTGATGTTCGAGAACTGGCTGCGGTTTTATTTTATCGGCGAGGAAGAGGGCGGCAAGCTGCTCATCCGTTTGCCCGAAAAGGCCATGGAGCAGTTGAAGGCGCGTTACGGCGCATTTTACGGCCTGGCCGAGCGTTTGAACAACAGGGAAGTCGATCACCAGACCTCCATCAACGAGGTCTGTTTGTTCGTGGCGTCGGAGATTGACGGCCGGGGGCTGCCCGAACAGACGATCAGCCGGGTGTTCGACAGCTCCCAGTTTCAGGCGGAATTGCAATTGTTCGGCGCCTGGGTGCAGGCGCACGAGGAAAAGCTGGACGAGAATTTCATGGAGTTCAGCGACTGGCTCAAGCAGTACGCGGCCTGGAAGCAGACCGACGAAGTGGAGGCCCAGCGGAAGAATATCCTCAGCCATATGGCCCGTTTTGTGTCGGACTCCCCGAAGACCGCTCAGTAGAACAAATTCATTTTGATTTGTCCAAGAGTGGTATTGCCTCCGGCGGCCAAAGGGGGTGACCCCCTTTGGAAACCCCATGAGTTTTGCGGGCTGCACCGCATTGGGCCGGTGCAGCCCGCAAAAGTCAACACCAATACGCGGGGGCAAGGGGGCCGCGCCCCCCTGCGGGGCGTGGGGTCGGGGACACAGGCTCTGTGCGGAGCCCCACTTCGACTGAGGTGGCTTCCTTCCTATTCCTGATTGAACTTGCGCTTGGCTTCCTTGCGGCGCGCGGTCAGGATGTGTTCCGTGTAGCCGTTGGGCTCGCCGCGTCCTTTAAAGATCAGATCCCGCGCGGCCTGGAAGGCCACGGAGTTGTCAAAGTCCGGGGCCATGGCGTGGTAAGCCGAATCGTCGGCGTTCTGGCGGTCCACTATGGCGGCCATGCGCTTTAAGGTTTCTTCCACCTGCTCTTTGGTGCACACGCCGTGCAGCAGCCAGTTGGCGATGTACTGGCTGGATATGCGCAGGGTGGCCCGGTCTTCCATCAGGCCCACGTCGTCCAGATCCGGAATTTTCGAAGCCCCGATGCCCTGTTCCACCCAGCGGGCCACGTAGCCCAGAATGCCCTGGCAGTTGCCGTCCAACTCGCGCTGGACCGCGTCGGGCGTTATTCCGCCCGGCTTCATGAGCGGAAGCACCAGCAGGTCGTCCACAGTCGTTCTTTTGTGCCCTTTCATCTGCCGTTGCAGACCGACAACGTCCACGAAATGGTAGTGCATGGCGTGGAGCGTGGCCGCGGTGGGCGACGGCACCCAGGCGGTGTTGGCGCCGCTCTTGGGGTGGGCGATTTTGACTTCCACCATCTCGGCCATGCGGTCGGGTTTGGCCCACATGCCCTTGCCGATCTGGGCGATACCGTCAAAGCCGCAGGCGAGGCCCACGTCCACGTTGGCTTCTTCATAGGCCTTGATCCAGCGCGAGGCGCGCATTTCCGCTTTCGGCACCATGGGGCCGGCTTCCATGCTGGTGTGGATTTCGTCGCCGGTGCGGTCCAGGAATCCGGTGTTGATGAGGATGATCCTTTCCTGAAGCTCGCGGATGCATTCCTTGAGGTTCGCGGTGGCGCGGCGTTCCTCGTCCATGACGCCCATTTTGAGCGTATTGAGCGGGAGATCCAGGGCTTTTTCCGCGGTTTCGAACAGGTCGCGGGCATAGGCCATTTCTTCCGGGGAGTGCATCTTGGGCTTGACGAGATGAATGGAGCCCATGCGGCTGTTGGGGTATTTGCCCAACCCCTTGATGTCGACCATGCCCAGAAGGGCTGACACGAAACAGTCCAGAATGCCCTCGTAAACCTCTTTGCCGTCGCGCAGCACGGCGTCGGTGAGCGAGTGGTGGGCGGCGTTGCGGATAAGCATAAGGCTGCGGCCGTTCAGGGTGAATTCCTTGCCGTTAGGGGCGGTCCAGGTCCGGTCCGGGGAGAGTTCCCGGTACACCTTTTTGTCGCCCTTCATGAAGGTGGTGGTCAGATCGCCCTTGAAGAGCCCGAAAATCATGGCATAGGCCCTGACCTTGTCCGGGCCGTCCACGCAGGAGACCGAATCTTCCATGTCCACGATGGTGGTGATGGCCGATTCCAGCACCACGTCGCTTACGCCGGCCGGATGTGTTTTGCCCACGGGATGGTTGCGGTCGATGCAGATTTCAACGTGCAGGTCGTTGTTGAACAGCAGGACGGAAGAAGGCTCTTTGCCGCCGGCATAGCCCACGAACTGGGCCGGTTTGGCCAGGGCTGTGGTTTCGCCGCTAGTCAGTTTCACGCTCAAAGCGCCGTTTTCCACACTGTAGGCGGCGGCGTCGGCATGCGAGCCCTTGGCGAGCGGAAAGGCCTTGTCCAGAAATTCGGCGGCCCGGGCCACAACCACGGCCCCGCGTTTGGGATTGTAAGCGCCGGATTTTTCAAGACCGGGCGTTTCCTCAATCATGTCCGTGCCGTAAAGGGTGTCGTAGAGGCTGCCCCAGCGGGCGTTGGCCGCGTTCAGGGCATAGCGGGCGTTGGTGGCCGGCACCACAAGCTGCGGCCCGGGAATGGTGGCCAGTTCCGGGTCCACGTTGGCGGTTTTGATGGAAAAGTCCGGGCCCTCGGGGATCAGGTAGCCAATCTCTTCAAGAAAGGCGCGGTAGGCTTTGGCGTCGTGCGCCTGTCCGGCCCGGCTTTTGTGCCAGGCGTCAATGGAAGCCTGGAGTTTGTCGCGGCGGTCAAGAAGTTCGCGGTTGCGGGGGGTCAGAGTGGCCAGGGCATCAGCCAGCGAGGTCCAGAAACGATCGGCACTGAAGCCCGTGGTGGCGCAAACCGTCGCTATAAAATCATACAGCGGTTTGGAAACCGAAAGACCGGCTACCTGAGTGCGTTCAGACATGGGAATCTCCTCGGGATGAGTGTCAGTTGGGCCTAACTACGCGATTGCGGCCCGGGGCGGGCGGGGCATATGGACAGGGTATCCCGGGGCACTCAGGGAAAGCGGAATCTCCCTGCCGCGCATGGATGGCCGTCGCGAACGAATACGACGTCGCGCAGCCACAAAAGAGAACAAATACCCGAGGATACAATTCACTTTATTATGTCCCATACGGGAACAAAAGACAACCCGGTCACTCCGGAAATTTTCCGGAAGCAACATGGAGCCGTGTGCCGGCAAGGGGGTCATGGCATGGCCCTTGCCTGTGTCCCCTGACCCCCTTTGGCCGCACAGGGCCTGTGTCCGCGACCGGAGGCAATAAAACTCTTGGGCAACTTCAAAATCAATCCGCTCTAAAAAATATCCAGTAAAAATACGACTATGGGTGACATGGCGGCGGTCAGTATGCCGGCCAGGATCAGGGCCAGGCCGGCCATGGCGCCCTGCTGTTCCCCTTCGATCAGGGCCGTGGCCGTGCCCTGGGCGTGGGCGACCGTGCCGTGGGCCAGGCCACGGGCCACGGGGTCGAGCACGTTGAAGCGGGTCAGCAGCCAACTGCCGATAACCGCGCCCAGGGTTCCGGTGGCCACCACAAAGGCCGCGGCCAGGGGCGGGATGCCGCCGTACATCTGGCTTATCTCCAGGGCAAAGGGAATGGACACGCCCTTGGTCATGATGGATACGACCACATCCCTGGGCAGGCCGCCGATTTTAGAGATAAAGGCCGCGGACACCATGGCTATCAGGGCGCCCAGGGCCACGGTGCCGACAAGGGACACCGCCTGGCGTTTCACGATTTTACGGTAGCGGTACAAAGGCAGGGCCAGACCCACAGTGGCCGGGCCAAGCAGAAGGGTGATGACGTCCTTGGCCGGTTCATACTTGGCGTAGGGAATATCCCCGACCACAAGGATGATGATGATCACGGCCACGCTGATGCCCACGATGTTCAGCAGGGGGTGGCTGTTGTACTTGAAGTACAGGCGCCTCGCCAGGGTGTAGATGGCCATGGTCAGCAGGATGAAAAAGACGGTGGTGAGGAATTTCATCAGTTTTTCTCCTTCATGAACTTCTGCATCAGGATGCCGACAACGTAAAAGGGCAGCACCGAACTGACGAGAATGGCCACCAGCAGGACCAGCCCGTAATCATAGAAGACCGCCCCCCAGTTGATGAGGGCCACGCCCACGGCCACGAAGAAAAAGACCAGATGTTTGAGAAAGAAGCCGGCCGCTATGTCAATATGCGTTTCTTTGACAACGCCGGTACACAGCAGGGTGAACAGGACGATAATGCCAAGCACGTTGGCGGGAATGGGAAAATCGGTCCAGGCCACGAACCATGAACAGACCTGGTAAACAAGCACAAGCAGCGCTGTCTGGAAAAGGAACTTGAGAGCCGATGCCATAAGAACCTCCGTGGGTATCAGGACAAACATCCGGAATGAACTGTATGACGCGACGCGGCGGTTCCCTGGCGGCGGAGTGCGCGGCCGTGGCCGGGGAAAGGCTACGGAATGGCGTTCCTTACAGCGCGCCGGCGGGGCGCGCTGTGGTCAGCAAAGAAAGCAGGGCAACAATCTCCTCGTCCATGCGATCGTGAAAAACCATGTTCAAAGCGGCGCTGACGGCCGAGTTGTCCACATGCAGCGCCCGGTTCGATGTTCCGGGATCAGGTTCTTGTTCCAGAATCAGGGGAACATCCTTGTTGAAAAAACGCGCGGCCCCGGCGGCTGCCCGTCGGGCCACTTCGCCAAGGGCAAGGGCTGATCCCGAGGAAATGTTGAATACCCGGCCCGCCAGATCCGGCCGCTCCAACAAGGCTGCCACGGCAGCGGCCACGTCCCCCAGCCAGACGAAATCGCGGGGAATGGCCGGGTCGGAACGCAGGACAATCCGGCCTTCCGTAAAAGCGTTTTTGCACAAGTCGTTCAGCAGCAGGTACCACTTGGTGCTGGCCGCCGTTTTGGGCGCGCCGTAGCCGTTGCTCGGGCGGACGACGATATGGGGCAGCCCGTTTACGCGCGCGAACATCCGGCAGTATTCCTCGCCAAACAGGTGGGTCAGGCCGTAGTCGTTGCGCGGTCGCGGCGGGGTGTCTTCCGTAATATGGCCGCACGATTCACCGTATACGTGAAAGGTGCTGAAATACAAGAATAAAGGCAGGGGACACCCACCTTTTTCCCCCTGTATGACCAGGGCCTCCAACAGGTTGCGCGTGCCCAGGGCGTTGGCGGCCAGGGCCTTTCGCCCGTAATCCGGGGCAAATGCTTCGTTGAAGCTGGCGGCATGCACCACGCCGTCAAGCCCTTCCGGCAACAAAACCGCGATTTCCGCCGGGCTCTGTTCCGCCAGATCCGCCCGGACCAGGGCGTAGGGCAGCGTTGCCGTCCGCTCGTTATCGGCCGCTTTCGCCGTATCCGGCGCCGGGTTCGGCTTCAATCCGGGCTTGTCCGTTCCCCGCGAAAGCGTGAATACTTCGTGCCCTGCCGCGGCCAGTTCGCTGGTAATCCAGGCCCCCAGATAGCCGAGGCCGCCCGTGATCAGATACCGCCGGGGCCGCTGGCGCGTCAGCTCCGCTGCTTGCGTTTCCCTCTGGCCGGTCATGATTGTTCACCCGCCCCAAGCGTAAGGGATGAGGGGACTGTCGGCCGGAAGGCGTTCCGATTCGTCCGGCGAATGGGGAATGTCCGCGCAGTTGGCCAGCATGCCCGGCGTGCCGCCCCTGGCCGTGAACCCGTACCAGAGCAGGGGCGGAATGCGCAGCAACCGGTACTGATCCGGCCGGCCGAGCAAATGGGATTCGACCGCGCCACGCGACGGCGAGTGTTCGCGATCGTCGTAGATCACGACTTCGATCAGCCCGGCGGGCGCGGCAAAATGCTGGGTCTGCAAGCGGTGGCGCTTCCAGGCCTTGACCGCGCCCGGCATGACTTCGGAGAAGTATATTTCGCCAAAGCCTTGGAACAGGGGGCCGTCGCTGCGCAGCATGTGCAGCACCGGGCCGCCGGCGGTGTCGATCTGGGCCAACTCCTGTATCAGCACGCCCTCGATGGCTGTTTTTTTCACGCCTTCGCCTATCGCGCCCACGGCAAACCTCTTTGCGCGGCCTTGGCGCTGTAGTCGGCTATCTGCCGCGCGGTAACGGCGTACATGTCGACCGCATTGGAATTCGGCAGCACGGCGCCGCTTTGCGCGCGCGGCGCGGAATAGTATTCGCGGTACCAGGCGGCGGTCAGGGCGATGGTCTCCTCAAAACGGAGCGTGGCCTTCCAGCCCAGATGGGCCAGGGCTTTGTCGCAACAGAGCTTGAGCAGGGTGCATTCCTTTTTCCCGGCCTGGGCGCACCGGTCCATGGAGGCCGCAAAACCCGGCCAGTGCTCGGCCAGGGCGTCGGCTACCTGGGCCACCGTGGCGTTGACGTCGGCGGCCGGGCCAAAGTTGAAGGCTTCCCTGTCCAGGGGCAGGCCGTCCTCAAGGTCGCTTTTGCCTGAAAGCAGCTTGGCCCCAAGCCACAAATAGCCGGACAGGGGCTCCAGCACGTGCTGCCAGGGCCGCGTGGCGGCCGGGCTGCGAATGACCACCGGTTGTTTCGCCGCCCAGGCCCTGGCGCAGTCGGGCACGATGCGGTCCGTGGCCCAGTCGCCGCCGCCGATGACGTTGCCGGCCCGCACCGTGGCCATGCGCGGGGCTTCCTTGAAAAAGGAGACAAAATACGAGTGGGCGATTATTTCCGCGCAGGCCTTGGAAGCGCTGTAGGGGTCCTCGCCGCCCAGGTGGTCCCCCTCCCGGTAGCCCCAAACCCATTCGTCGTTGCGGTAGCACTTGTCGCTGGTAATGCAAACCACGGCTTCCACTTCAGGCGTGCGGCGCACGGCCTCAAGCAGGTTCAGGGTGCCCATGGCGTTGCTTTCAAAGGTCAGGGCCGGGTCTTCGTACGAAGGGCGCACCAGGGCCTGGGCCGCCATGTGGAAAACTATTTCCGGCCTGAAGGCGGTCATGGCTTCGGCCAGATCGCGCCGATCGCGCACGTCGCCGTGAATGTGGCGGATGCGTTTTTCCAGGCCAAGGGCCGCAAAACCCGAAGGTTCGGAAGGGGCGTCAAGGGAATAGCCGGCGATTTCGGCCCCGAGTTCCAGAAGCCAGGCAGTGAGCCAGCTTCCCTTGAAGCCTGTGTGGCCGGTGATGAACACCCGGCGTCCCGCATACTGTTCTGCAAACATAGTCGTGGTCCCGTAAAAATGTGGATCTGTCATCAGGCGGAGGTTTTTGTTCCCGCAAAAAAGCTTTCCGCGCCGGCCGCGAAGCCGCCGGCCGGAACGGCCCGGTAGCAAAAAATTCTTGCTGGCTGGCAGCAAGGGCGAGTGAAAATACCGCCGGCAGGACGCCGCCGGTTGTCTGCCGGCGCTGCGGCGGGATGGTCGGGTGTTTCTGAACCCGTTAAAAATAACTATAGCATTACAGGTATGGAGGGGGGAAGGGGAAAAAGCTTTTTTCCCCGGCCAGGTTTTGCCAAAACCGCACGACAGAATTTTTTGCCATAGTATCGTGAGTGTTGATGGAAAGCCGCTTGACATTTTTTTTTTCGGGCATTAGTTTTGCGGCTCAAGCATGCTTTTCGCATGTTTGGCATGTACTTTTCACCGGGTGTGACGCGCAAAAGCCAATGAACGCGATTTTCTCCGCCAACTTTGTTCAACCGTTTCCGTTTTTTTACGGATTCTTTTATTTTTGGTTTAACAAAGCCCGCGGTGGAGTATTGGCATAGCTGCATAACCAGAATAACCAATCTCGAAGGCCGCGGGCGTGACGCCCGGCGGCCTTTTTCTTGATCCGCCGGGGGCGCGATTCCCGAATAATCGCCCGGCTGCGGCAGCCGGGCGGGCGGCCCGACAAACCGGGTTTTCATAACCCGAACAAGGAAACGCTGTCATGCATATCGGAAAATCTATTCGAATGGAGCGGATCTTCAATCGCAATACCAAACGCTGCATCATCGTGCCCATGGATCACGGCGTGAGCGTCGGGCCCATTGCCGGGCTGGTGGACGCCAAAACCGCGGTCACGGAAGTGGCCGAAGGCGGCGCCGACGCCGTGCTCATGCACAAGGGGCTTGTGCGCTGCGGCCACCGCAGCGGCGGACGCGACGTGGGCCTTATCGTCCACCTGTCGGCCAGCAGCAACCTGTCGCCCAGCGCCAACGCCAAAGTCCTGGTGGCCTCGGTGGAAGACGCCCTGAAAATGGGCGCGGACGGCGTTTCCGTGCACGTGAACATGGGTGATGCGGCCGAAGGGTCCATGCTGGCGGATCTCGGCCGGGTGGCGAGCGAGGCCCACAACTGGGGCCTGCCTCTGCTGGCCATGGTCTACGGGCGCGGCCCGCTGATCAAGAACTCTTTCGACCCGGAGGTGGTGGCCCACTGCGCCCGCACGGCCGTGGAACTGGGAGCGGACATCGTCAAGGTGCCTTACTGCGGCAACATCGACAGTTTCGCCCACGTGGTGGAAAGCTGCTGTATTCCCGTGGTCATTGCCGGCGGGGAAAAAATGGACTCCACCCGCGAATTCCTCCAGGTGGTGCGCGACAGCATCCAGGCCGGAGCGGCCGGCCTGTCCGTGGGCCGCAACGTGTTCCAGCACGCCCGGCCGCGCATGCTGGTGGCCGCCCTTTCGGGCATCGTGCACGCCAACTGGACCGTGGAGCAGGCCCTGGCCGTGGTGGGTGACGACTGATGCGCCGGGTCTATTACCGCTCAATCCCCTACGTCATCGAAGACATCACCCTGGCCCTGGAATCCGGGGTGGACGGGCTGATCGTGCCGGATCACAAGGTGGCGGCCGCGAAAAGCCTGGCCCGGTGCGATGTGTTCGGCGAAGCGGACGTGGATCGCGTGACCCTGGCCGGCAGGGAGGACGAGGAAAAAGCCGCCGCCCTTGTGCGCGCGGCCCAAACCGGGAAGCAGTCCGGCAATCAGCCCGGGGATCGGTCCGGGCCCGCCCGCCTTGTGGTGCTGGCCAGAGGCTGGGAGATCATTCCTTTGGAAAACCTGCTGGCCTCGGCGCCGGGTATAGCCGTGGAAGCCGGCGGCCTGGAAGAGGCCGTGCTGGCCAAGGGCGTGCTCGAGCGCGGGGTGGACGCCCTTGTGGTCACCCGCGAAGGCCTGCCCGAGTTAAAAAGCATTGTGGCCGACCTCAAGCACGAGTCCGGCACTCTTGCCCTCGCGCCGGCGGTCATCACCGGCATTCGCCCGGCCGGCATGGGCCACCGGGTATGCGTGGACACCACCACCCGCATGAGCACCGGCCAGGGTATGCTGGTGGGCAATTCCGCCGCCTTCACCTTTCTGGTCAACGCCGAAACCGAACACAACGAGTATGTGGCCTCCCGCCCCTTCCGGGTCAACGCCGGCGGGGTGCATTCCTACGCAGTCATGCCAGAAGACCGCACCGCCTACCTTGACGAACTGAAGGCCGGCAGTGAGGTGCTGATCGTGGATCACAAGGGGGGCGCCTCCCAGGCCACGGTGGGCAGGGTCAAGGTGGAGCGCCGGCCCATGCTGCTGGTGGAGGCGGTTTTGAGCGGAAGCGAGCCGGCCGTTCGTGGAGCGGTCTTTTTGCAGAATGCCGAGACCATCCGCCTGGTCACCCCGGAAGGCCGGGCCGTGAGCGTGGTGGAACTCAAGGAAGGCGATACCGTTCTCTGCCGGACCGACGTTGCCGGCCGTCATTTTGGCATGCGCATCAGCGAAGACATCAAGGAAGATTGATCATGGCGGAACCAAACGACAAGCCGGCGGCCTCCAGGCCGGCGGAAAAGGCTTCCGGCGGCGCCGCCGTCGGGCCGGACCCTCTTGAAGATCTACGCTCGGCCATAGGCGAGGTGGACGCGGCCCTGGTGGATCTGCTGAACAAGCGGGCCGCCCTCAGTCTGTCCGTGGGCGAGCGCAAGCGCGGCAACGCCGATCCCGTGGTATTCCGGCCGGGACGCGAGGCCGAGATGCTCAAAGCCCTGGCGGCCCGCAGTTCCGGGCCCCTGCCAGAGGCGCATTTGCGAGCCGTTTACCGGGAGATCCTGTCCTCGTCCCGATACCTGCAAAGCCCCCAGCGCGTGGCCTTTCTCGGCCCCGAGGGTACGTTCTCCCACGTGGCCGGCCGGGCTCTTTTGGGCAGCCTCGCCTCCTTCCATCCCCAGCCCAACCTGTCCGCGGTTTTTCAGGCCGTGGAGTCCGGCGACTGCGATATCGGCGTGGTGCCCCTGGAAAACTCCCTTCAGGGCAGCGTGGGCCAGAGTTTTGATCTGTTCATGAAACACGCCCTGCACATCCGGGCCGAAACCTATTGCCGCATTCGCCACAGCCTGATCTCCGGCGAGCGGAACCTGACCTCGATCAAAACAGTGTATTCCCACCCCCAGCCCCTGGCCCAGTGCGCCAACTGGCTCATGCACAATCTGCCGCGCGCTCAAGTGATCCCCATGGAAAGCACGGCCGCCGCCGCCCATCACGTGGTCGGCCAGGCCGGAACCGCCGCCATCGCCCACGCCGATCTGGCCGGCGATCTCGGTCTGCATCTGCTCGCCCAGGGTATAGAAGACCAGCCCGGCAACTGGACCCGCTTTGTGGTCGTGGGCCGCAGCCCGGCGGACAGGCCCGGCACCGACAAGACCTCCCTGCTCTTTGCCGTGGCCGACAAGCCGGGCAGCCTGTTCAAGGTGTTGCAATGCTTCGCGGATCGGAACATCAACATGCGCAAGCTGGAATCGCGGCCCCAGGGCGAAAGCTGGAAGTATATCTTTTTCGCCGATCTCGAATGCGACATCTTTGCCCAGGAATACGCCGGCGCCCTCGAAGCCATTGGAGAACACTGCCTCAGTCTGCGCGTGCTCGGCAGCTACCCCTCCGGCCGCCAGGAATAGGGGGAGTGCCCCCGGCTCTTATCGCTTACCAGACAAAGCGCATATGGGCGGTGAAGTTTTGCGTGAAACCCGGATCGGTTGCCAGGTCCAGGGTTTCGACTGTTGCCGCCCACCGGACCAGGGCCGGGCGGGCGTCCGGATTGCGCAGGAGCAGCGCGGCCCCGGCCAGGGAGGTATTGCCCACGGCTTCAAGGCGGTTTTCCGCGCCGGGGGGGAAGAAGCCCAGATGTTCCAGGGCCTGCTTGTTCACGTGGCTGCCCAGGGCGCCGGCAATGCGCACCCCGGCCAGATCGCGAAAGGCAAGCCCGGCCTTGGCCAGCAAGCGGCGCAGCCCCAGGCTGAAGGCCGCCTTGACCTTGAGTATCTCTTCCACATCGCGGGCCGTGAGGCGCAGGCTCAGGGGCAGAGGCAGCCAGTCGCCGTCGCCGGGGATGCCCGTGGGGCCGGCCTTTTCCGGCGAGAGAAAGCGCTTCAGGGGACCGCAGTAGTCGGGCGTGAAATGCCCCTGGCTGTCCATGGCGCCGCTGGCGAGCAGCAGGCGCAGCAGGGCCAGATAACCCGTGCCGGTGATGCCTGTGGAAGAGGAAGGGAAGGCGTCCGGGGCCGGAGCCCCAGGGGCTGGGGAGTCCGGACCGGAAGCGGGCAGGCGGCGGGCTTCCAGTCCTTTGAGGCCAAGGGAAAAATCCGTGATTGCGCCCGGCCGGGCCTCGGTTCCGTGCGTGAGGCCGATGCCTTCAAGGGCCGGGCCAAGGGCCACGCTGGCGGCCAGGGCCTTGTCCGGCGCAAGGGCGAGCAGAAATTCGCCGTTGGTGCCGAGGTCGGCCAGCAGGAAGGGATAGTCCGGGGTCGGCCGGTCCGGGTCAAGGGCCAGGGCCGCGTAGCCGGCGGCAATGTCGCCGCCCACAAAGGGGGAAAGCTGCGGCGGAATCCAGGTGCGGGGGAGCCCCGGCGGGTTTTCCCATTGTCCGCCGGCATAGGGCAGGGAATAGGGCGCTCGCGCCAGGCCGGCGGTGTCCGCGTCCAGGGTGATGGCGGTCATGGCGGTGTTGGCGGCCAGACAGAGGGTGGGGGCGCCGGACAGGCCGTGGGCGCGCATCACGGCGGCGCTTTTTTCCGCAAGAATCCGCAGGGCTTCCCGCGTGAGCGCGCCAAGGCGTTGCCCGTGCCCGGCGGCGGCCAGGCGGGAGATGAGATCGCTGCCCGCGCCCATTTGCGGGTTCACGGTTTTTCCCTGCCAGAGAATGCGTATTCCTTGGGCAAGGGGCGTGAACAGCAGCCATTCAAGGGAGGTTGTGCCAAGATCCACGGCCAGAAAGGCGTTTTCTCCCTTCATCGGGCCGCCGGCGGGTTCCGCGGCGTTTCCCGCCAGGGGGGCGGCAAAGGGGCGCGCCTCGTCGGGCAGTTCAACGCGCATGCCCGGCGCGGGCTGGTGACGGCAGGCCAGACGCCATCCCTCGGTTATTTCTTCGGGGCTGAATATGTGTTGTTCCGCCGGAACGGGATCAGGCCGGCCGTCGGTCACGCGCACCCGGCAGCGGCCGCAAGTGGCCAGGCCGGAGCACAGGGCGGGCGGAGCGAAATGGCCGGACAGATAGATTGCCTGGGCCAGGGTTTGTCCCGGTTGGCAGGCTATGCGCGGCTCAAACGCGTCTTCCCCTATTCGCGGCGAGCCCGCCGGGTCGGCGATACCGGCTCCGGCGATGTTTTCGGCCGAAACCAGCAGGGCGCCGAGGGGAGAGGTTGGCCGGACAGCGGACACGGCTATTTCGGAAGGTTGCGTATGACGTGCAGGGCCGCGTCGTAGTCGAACCGCCGCAGGCTTTTTTCAAGGGCGTTCCGGGCGTCCGGCGGCAGTCCGGCGGCAAACACGCCGGCATGCGCGGAAAAACACTCCGGCGCGCCGGCATCGTCGGATTCGAGCAATGCGGTCAGTTCGGACAACGCGTCTTTGAACGTTACTTCATCCACGGGGCCGGGGGAAGGCGAGGGGGCAGCCCCCCCGGCGGGAGTTTCGTCAGCGCAGAGACCGGAAACGGCGATGGTTTCCGCCAGCGCTTCCAAGGCGACCATGAGTGTATCCACCTGGTCCGCTTCAGGAAGGGTATCTGTAGCGGTGAGGCGCGTTTCCATATCGGCGGCCAGGGCGGATGCCTCCATGGCACCCACGGTGGCGGTAAGCCCCTTGATGGTATGCGCGGCCCGGCACAGACGCTGCGTGTCTTTCTGCTCAAGGGCGGTGGCAAGTTCTTCTTCATGATGGGGAATGCTTTTCAGGAACATGCACAGGGTCTTGACATACAGGCGGGAACTGCCGGCAAGGCGGGCCACGGCCGCGGCACTGTTGATGCCGGGCAGCGGCGGCAGGTGTATTTGGTGCTCCTTGCCGAGGTTTAAAGCCGCCACGGTGGGCTCGGAAGCGACGGGCAAAGGCGCGGGTGTCTGCCGCGCGGCGAGGGATTCCGCGACTTTCGGCGCGGCGGTCGGGATTTCGTCGTCCGGGCCGAAATCGCTTTCCGCGTCCGGTTCCGGCGAAAAACTGTATCCGCCGACAACGGCCCAGCGCCTGAGCACCTGAAAC
Source organism: Desulfovibrio sp. (assembly GCA_031550695.1). Classification (GTDB taxonomy): domain Bacteria; phylum Desulfobacterota; class Desulfovibrionia; order Desulfovibrionales; family Desulfovibrionaceae; genus Frigididesulfovibrio. The sequence continues at coordinate 22,485 of JAVBOI010000136.1, forward strand.
AGCTTGTCCACTTCTATGGGTTTGGCCAGATGATCATTCATGCCGGCGGCAATGCAGGCCTCGCGCTCACCGCTCATGGCGTGGGCGGTCATGGCGATGATCGGCAGATCGGCGAGGGCCGGATTTTTCCGCAGGGCGCGGGTGGCGGAATATCCGTCCATGACCGGCATCTGCAGATCCATGAGCACCAGGTGGAAGGCGTCCGGGCGTTCCGTCAGCATATTCACGGATTCCTGCCCGTTATTGGCCATTTCCACCCGGATGCCTTCCTGGCTGAGAATTTCGGCCGCCACCTGCTGGTTGACGATGTTGTCCTCGACGATCAACACGCGCAGGCCGGTGAACCGGCTGGAAAGCTTTGCCGCGGCATTGCTTGCGGGCCGCACGGGCAGACGGCCTTCGGCCTGCACCGCCTCAAGAACGGTGTTGAACAACTGGGACGGGCTGATGGGTTTGTACAGCACCTGTCTGATGCCCACGTCTTCGGCCTCGCTTTGCAATTCGCTGCGCCCGAAGGCGGTGACCAGAATGATGGACGGGCGGTTGGACAGAGGCATCTGTTGAATGTGGGCCGCGGCTTCAATGCCGGAAATTTCCGGCATGCGCCAATCCAGCAGAACCAGTTTATACGGCTGGTGCGATTTGTCGGCGCGCGTCAATTCCCCGTATGCTTCCAGCGCCGAGCTGACTGTCGTGGGAACAAGCGTGAGCCCTACCAGCATGTCCCGGAAAATGGTTCGCGCCGATTCGTTGTCGTCCACCACCAGCACCTTGAGCCCGGCCAGAGAGGTGGCGTAGCGCGGTTGCTCGGGATACTGGCTGCACTGGAAAAGGGCGGTAAAGGAAACCGTGGTCCCTTTTCCCTCCTCGCTTTCGATGGAAACCGCGCCGCCCATCATCTCGATGAGCCGCTTTGTGATGGTGAGGCCGAGGCCCGTGCCCCCGTAAAGACGCGTGGTGGAGCTGTCCGCCTGGGTGAACGGCCTGAAGAGCCTGTTCTTCTGCTCGTCGGTCATGCCTATGCCCGTATCGCGGACCGAGAACAAAAGCCGCACCGTTCTGCCGTGGAAATCGGGCGTGATGCATTCCTCCTTGTCCGGCCCGTCCTCCCGCACGCAGGCCACGGTGATTTCCCCGTGTGAGGTGAATTTGACGGCATTGCTGATGATGTTGGTCAGCACCTGGCCAAGGCGCAAGGGATCGCCGGTAAGGCTCTGGGGTACGTCCGGAGCAATGGAAAAGAGCAGCTCAAGGTCTTTTTCCTCGGCCTTTTGCGCCACCAGCGCGGTAACCGTGGAAAACACCTCTTCCAGCAAAAAGGGCGCGCTTTCAATGTCCAACTTGCCGGCTTCTATTTTGGAAAAATCGAGAATGTCGTTGATGATGCCCAGCAAGGTATTGGCGGCCAGGTATATTTTGTTGATGTAAGCTTCCTGGCGGGTCGTGAGATCCGTTTTCAGGGCCAGGTAGGCCATGCCGATGACGGCATTCATGGGCGTGCGTATTTCGTGGCTCATGTTGGCCAGAAACTCGCTTTTGGCCTGACTGGCGGAGTCGGCGGCATGTTTGGCTTCCACAAGCTCGGTGTGGGTGCTTTCTATGGCCTGGGCCATGGAGTCGAAGCCGGTCGTCAGTTTGCCGATTTCTCCGGAAATCGCGGGCAGGTTGCTGCGGGCGCTCAACTGGCCCTCGCCCAGCAGCCGGACGGCCGTAAGCAGCTTGTTCAGCGGGCGGCGCAGGGCAAAAAAGGAAACGAGCGTGGCCACCAGAAAACCGGCTATAAGGGCGAGGGACAAATTAAGTATGCTGTGGCGCAGGCTTTCGTTGGCTTCGGCGTCGGCGTCGGCCGCGTTGATGCCGACCATGTAAGTCAAAAACCACTGGCTGCTGTCCCGGGTTCGCATTTTGGCGAACGCAAGAATGCGTTCGTTTTCCCGGCCTTCGTTGAGACGGACCACGCCATGGTCGTCCTTGGAAGTCAGCAGGACCTCCCGTTCTTCTTCCGGCAACAGAACGGCGTTGGCATAGGGGCCGTCCTCGGGCCTGGAGCAGACGATTTTTCCCGAGTCGTCGGCCAGCACCAGGGAGGCGTTGGGCAAAAAGGCCAGGGAGGCCATATCCTGGGCGGTGGTTTCGACATTGACGGCGCCGATGAGCAGTCCGCGAAGTCCCGTATAATCCGTGATCGGATAAATGCAGTAGACGGTGGTCGCACCGGTGGCGATATCGTGTGTATACCGGCTGACGACGAATTTTTGGGAGTTCATGGCTTCGCGCACATACGGCAGCACGCTGAGATCCCGCCCTTCGCCCGATCCGCGTCCGGTGGCGATCAGCTTTCCCTGGCTGTCGGTCAGCAGAATATTGGCCAGAACGGGTTTTTCCGAAAGCAGGCTGGCGAACAGATTGAGGCTGTTTTCATAATTGCCTTTGCGAATGTCGCTCATCAGGGCCAGGGTGGCCAGGGTGCTGCGCACGCTTTCCACCACTTCCATCTGCTGCGCGCTGATGCCGTGCACCACTTCCTGAATGCGGTTTTCCATGGCCTGCTTGTCCGCGGCGTTGCGATCAAGGCCGAAGCGGACCACCGTGAACAGGCAGGGAATGAACGCCAGCAATATGATGAAGTGGATCGTGCGGTTTATGTGACCTGTCAAGAAATGGATCATGGCGCAACGTCCCCGGGCGGCAACGCCCTTCACGCAGGTTGTCGGAGCAAGGCGCTTGTCGGACGATTTTGAAGCCGGACTGTTCGCAACCGCCGAAATATAATATTCGGCGGTTGCCGTGGCTCTGTCATTTCCGGCCAATCACGATTCAAAGTTGTAAACAGGTGATGACACGGCACACCCGAAAAAATTTCTCCCGAACAGGGAGAAACCGGCCGCGATGCCCGCGAAAAACGCCCTCTTTGCGGCTGTTGCCCGCAAAGAGCTTTTCCCTTGCGGTACATCGGGAAACCATAGTAGGCTTCGGGATGTGGAAGCCCGTCGCGATCCGGCGTGGCCCGAAAGGGAGGATGTGCCGTTCTTCCCCTTCCGGCGCTGGAAAAATTTTCAGGACGGGCGTCCGCGAACTCGACGTCCTGCCGTGGGCGACGAGCCATGGGCCGTGTCCGGCCGCAAAGCAAAAGAGCGGATTTCTGTCGCGCGTTCGGCGTCAGGGCCGGCCTTTCTGCGGGAGCTATTAAGGAGCTATTAAGGGGGGTGTATCATGAAAGGTAATGGTGTTCCACTGCAATCTGAGCCTCATATTCAAAAACAGCCTGGTGAAGAGGCCTGCCCGGCTCTTGCGCGCGTAGCCTCCTTTCATCGGCGTCGGCTGCTGCAACTGCTCGGCGTCGGCGCCTTGGGACTGGCCCTGCCCGCCACGGGACAGGGGGCGGCCCCGGCCGCGTCCGTCGTTTCCGGCGAAGCCCCTCCATTGCCTTTTTGGGAGCCGGCGGGAATGGATCTTCTGACGACGATTTTCACTCGCAGAACCCAGCGCGAGTATACGGGCGAGCCCGTGCCCAAGGAGGTTCTGGATCGCATTCTCGCCGCGGGCATGAACGCGCCCAGCGCCCACAACACGCAGCCCTGGTCGTTTGTGGTGTTTACCAAACAGGCGTCCCTTGATCGCATCCCCAAACTGATTCCCTACACCCAGTACGCCGTCAAGGCCGGGGCGGCCGTGCTGGTCTGCGTCCGTTTTCTCGAAGGGGAGATACAGGAACTGGCCCCGTTGTCCGTGGCCTGCTGCATGCAGAACATGATGCTGGCCAGCCACGCGCTGGGCTACGGCAGCGTGTGGATACACATTTATCCCAATGCCGAGTACATAGCCGGCTGGCGCAAGGAAGTAAAAATTCCCGAGGCGGTTCTGCCTTTGGCCGTGATGCCCGTGGGCAGGCCCGTCAGCGCCCTGCCGCCGGTCAACCGCATGGACGCGGCGAAAATTTACCACGAAAACTGGCAGGGCTCATAGCCGCGCGTTTTGCGCGTCAACGGGCGTGCGCCTCCATTTGCCGATGACGCTCAGCAGAACCGGCGCGTCTATGGGCTTGGCGATATAATCGTTCATGCCCGCTTCCCGGCATTGCCGCCACTCGTCGGACAGGCTGTGCGCGGTCATGGCGATGACGGGCAGGGATTTGAAACGCTCGTCCAGGCGCAGGCGTCGGGTGGCGGCAATGCCGTCCAGTTCGGGCATCTGCAGGTCCATGAGCACTACGTGATAGGGCGCGCTTTTCGGCACTTCATCCAGCAGGGCCAGGGCTTCGAGCCCGTTGGAAGCGATGCGGACGGACGCTCCGGCGGCTGTGAGAATTTCCGTCGCGATCTGCTGGTTGATGGGGTTGTCTTCCACCAGCAGAATGCGGGCGTTTTTCAGACGGTCCCGCAACTCCTCGGCCTGCGCCCCCAAAGCGTCGCCAAGGGCTTCCGCGTTGCCGTTGGAAGGCGCGGCGGCGTCTTTTTCCCGCCCGCCCTTTTCCGCAATGGAAAAGGGCAGGCGGACGGTTATGGCAACCTCTGTCCCGGAATCAGCGCGCGTCTCCAGCGTTCCGCGCATCAGGCGCACCAGATTGCGGGCAATGGCCAGTCCCAGGTCCTGACCGCTTCCAATGCCCGGCGACGCTTCGGGGTTGCCGTTGCCGGCAAGCGTGGCCGGAGCCGCGTGTTCCGTCCCGACGCCGGCATAGACGATGGTGAACGCCAGAGTTACGGCCGGGGGAACGCCGGGCTCCGAGAGGCAATGAAAACTGGCCCTGCCCTGTTCGGCGTGCTTCACCGCGTGGCCGAGGGTGGCGGAAAGGGCCTGGGAAAGATGCAGCGGGTCGCCGTTAAGAAACTCGGGCAAGTCCGGAGCCAGGAAAGAGGAAAAGGCGACGGATCTGTTCCGCGCTTCTTCGCCCGCCGCTTCGAGCACCTCCCGCAGCGTCGCGGGCAGGGCAAAGGACACGGTCTCAATGTGCACCTTGCCGGCTTCGAGCTTTGAAAAATCCAGTATGTCGTTGATGACCTCAAGCAGCGCGCCCGCCTCCTCCTGAATGGTCTCAAGGTAGCTTTGCTGGCGTTCGGTCAACTCGCTGTTTTTGGCCAGATAGGCCATGCCCAGAATGGCGTTCATGGGTGTTCTTATCTCGTGGCTCATGTTGGCCAGGAACTCGCTTTTCGCGGCGCTGGCGGCGGTGGCCGCGTCGCGGGCGGCGATGAGTTCCTGGTCCCTGGCTTCCAGGGATTGCGTCATGCTGTTGAGCGAGGCCGCCAGGACGTCCAGCTCCCCGGCCATGAAATTTTCGGGGATGCGCGTGCCGAGATCCCCTCCCTTGATCCGGTTGGCGGCATCGAGCAACTTGCGCACCGGGGCGCGCAGGCCGGCGTCGCAGAGCTTCCAGGTGACGGCAAAGGCGAAGCAGGTCGCCCCAAGCAGAAGCAAGGCGTTCGTGAATATGCGGGCGCGCATTCTCTCAAAAACGGCGGCAGTGGAAATGCTCAGGGAAATGGTGAGGTCGGCCTCTTTTTTTTCGTCCAGGAACAGTTTTTCAAAAGCGATGTACTGGCCGTTCTCGTCCTGGATCAGGCCGCGGGGAAGAGATGATTGGCCTACCTCCCGCCAGGGGCAGTGGATGGTGTGGTCGCTTGCGGGTTCGGAAGCGCCGGGCGGATAGGCAAAGATAAGATGTCCCTGCTTGTCCACAATATGCAGGTACTCCGCCTGTCGGGCGTCCAGTTTGGCCAACTCGGCGGCGTGAGGGCGGACAAGGATGGAGGCGAGCAGCACGCCCGTAGCCCGGCCGTTCTGAACCACGGGCAGCAGGCAGGTTATCAGGGGGGCGTGGTTGTTGGCGCTATGGGTCATTTCCCGCACGGTAAAGGCGTTTCCGGCGTCAGCGGCGGCGGCGCGGATCTCGGCGCGCGCCGCCTCGGGAAGTTCCTGAAAATCCGGGGAAGAGGCGGCCAGGGTATTGCCGTTTGTATCGCACAGACGGATGTCGGCATAGGCCGGGGCGTGCAGGGCAAGGCTCCGGAACAGGGCGGAGCAGTCCTCAAGTTTTTTGTCCTGCACCTCGGCAAGATTTGACAATGTAAACAGCAGAATACGCGTATTTTCCACCAACTGCGCCTGCTGCTTGGCGATATTCCCGACCGAGCGCAACGCGGCTGTCCTGACCTCCTCAATGTCCTCCATGGCGCCGGAATATCCGGAGTACGCCACCAGCGCCAGCGTGGGCATGATCGCCAGGAGCACGATGCAGGTGACCAGCCCCTTCAAGGAGTGCAGAGGCGTTTTCATGTCCCGGCGCGGGCGGAAAAGAGCGGCTTTGCAGCAGACATGTATTGCGGAACAGCCCCTAGCCTTGATAGGCGTTGTTATCAATGACCCAGCACAGTTTTCCGTTATGAGGGCGCACCATCTGGGCCGGAAGCACGGGCGCGGCCATGAGGTTGAGGGCGGTGGACAGGACGTGGTTTTTTATCCGGCCCGAAGCCAGGACGATGCAGCAGCGGGCGTTGTTGAGCACCGGCAGGGTCAGGGTAAGCCGGGGCGTTTTCTGCTTGGGGTGGTAAACGTCCGCCACAAGGTGCTCCGTGTCCATCAGGGCAGGATCGCCGGAAAACAGAGAAGCGGTGTGCCCGTCCGTGCCCACGCCCAGCAGAATGCAGTCAAAGCGGGGAAACTCGCCGGGAATGAGGCAGAAATGGTCCGCCAGCATCTTGGCGTACGCCAGGGCGGCGGCCTGGGGGGTGTCTTCCCCTTTCATGCGGTAAAAGCGGGTGGCCTCCACGCGGGAGAGCAACTCGGTCCGGGCCAGGCGGTAATTGCTGTCCTCGCTTTCGGGGGGAACGCAACGTTCGTCCGCCCAGTACACAACGGTTTTGCTCCAGTCCATGGCCTTGGTCCATTGCGGCGTGGACAGCAGGCGGTACAAGGGAATAGGAGTTTTGCCGCCGGAAAGGGCGATGGTGAAGATGCCCCTTTTGGCAATGGCTTCGGCGCATTGGGCGGCGATGATTGTGGCGGCTTCATGCGCCATGGCCTCTTCGTCGGCGGTCACATAGAGAGAAAGATGCGTTGTGGGCATGGGACATTCGGCCTCACGCGTAAAGGTTGGCAAACGGACGAATCTTGCGGCGGCAGGCCGGCGCCCGGCTGTCCGGAAAACGTCCGGGCGCCGTGCTGGCTCTTTACAACCAACAGGACGGTAGTACTATACAGCATGTCGTCGCGACAAGCCATAGTTTGAGGCGGGCGTTTCCGCGCGGGCGCGGCGGGCAATTTATCCGTAACAGGGGGCATCATGATGCAGCGCTTATCATACCGGACTGCGAACAAACGGAGTGCACTGTCGAGGGGAATCGGGGAAAATGATTTCTCCCCGGAAGGGGCGGAGGCCGGGGGCGCGGACTTTGCGCGGAGTTCCGGCCGGCCCGGACCGCGCACGCGGCTGTTGCTCGGCCTGCTTGTTTTTCTGTTGTCGTGGCCGGCAGCGCAGGGTTTTGCCGCCAGGACCACCGGCGTAGCCGTGCCCGTGCCGGGCGGGCTCGCTTTTGCCATCAGCGAGAACAGCCCCCCGGAAAAAATTCCGGCCGCCTTTCTGGGCATTCCCTATCGTTTTGACGGCGCCGTGGACGAATTCGGCCGGTACAGCACCTTTGCCGATCCGGCCCTCGTTTACCCTACCCCCGGCCTCAACTGCAGCGGCCTTGTGCTGGCCGCCTCCCGGTTTTTGCTGAAGAAAAACATTACCCTGGCGCAGGCTAAACGGGACAGGCTGGGCGACAGCGGCCCTGGTTCGCCGCATGGTGAGGATTGGGATTTCGGCTGGGATCTGATTTTGAACATTTCCGAAGGCTTTTCCCGCAGCCTGCTCCTGCCGGGCGGCAAGTCGCAGGACCCGGCCACGGCTACCGGCTTCGCCCCGCGCGGTTACGACATCCAGCAGCCATCCACCTGGAGGGAGCTTCCGGCCCGCCTCCAGCCCGGCTATATTTACCTGGTCAGCCTGAACGTGGAAGGACGGCGCAAAGGCTACGGGCTTCAGCATTATCATGTGGGACTGATCCATGTGGACAGCGCCGGCAAAGCCTGGTTCTACCAGACCACCGGCAAGGGCGCCGTGGCCAACCGTCGGGATCTGAAGAGCCCGGAGGGGCAGGAGTCCTTTAAAAAGGCCTTTGCCAATTCCGGCGACAAGCGCAAGATGATGCTGGTGCTCGCGGTGGCCCTTCCGTAACGGCCCGGGTTGTCGCCGGAGTGGAGCACTTTTGAAGTTGTCCAAGAGAATGATCGCCTCCGGCGGCCAAAGGGGGTCACCCCCTTTGGAAACCCCGATTTGTAGTTCAGCTTGTGATGGCAATCTCAAAGTTAATATGCCTTACTATGTCTTGACTGGCTGAGCCTGCCCTCCACAAACAACAAACGGCGGAGGGAGGCCGCCCTTGGCGCAATCCGTTCGCGTCGGGGCCGGCTTCTCTCCGCCGCTGTTCAACGGCGATCCGCGTTTGCGCTGTTGTTGCCTTTTCCGGCAACAGCGGCTTTGCGCGCGGCAAAACTATTGCTTGGGCTTCCGGCTTTTCTGGTGGGCGCCGCGGTAAGCCTTTATTTCTTCCTTGGTGAGCACGCCGTCTTTATTGGCGTCCATGGCGTCGAATTTTTCCTTGGTCATGCGGGGGAAGCAGGCGTGGGCTTCGTCCCAGTTCAAGGAGGCGCTGTTGTCCTTGTCGCAGTTTTCGAATTTCGCGCGGGCTTTGCCCTTGTGCTGTTTGCTGCTCTGCGTGCCGTTATGGGCGGTGGAGTTGCCGGCGGCCATGGCGGTTCCGGCCATAAGCAGGGACATGATGATAAGAGCGGAAGCAAGCTTTTTCATAAAGAATTCCTTTGATGGTATGCGCTTGGACGAGCGCGCCCAATGCGCGCCGTCGCTGTTGCGGAAGCTGTGAACCCTCCCTGTCCGGCCGGCCTGTTCGGGCGCCGTCCAGGGCTTCCACAGAAATGGAATCGTGAACAAACCCTTTTGGGTGTCCTTGCTCTGCTTGTCGCGTCTTCCCTCCTCTGAGTCCCGCGTTGGGGCGCGGCAACCGTTTGCCGCGCGGTATTCGCCGGCTATCGCCAGGCAAAAGGCGCCGGAAACGCAGGTAGTCAGTATCTACGCCGAGTGGTCAGCATCGTCAATATTTTTTGGGAGGTGGGGAAGCCTGTCGGCGAAATATTTTTTCAGGGCGGCGGGGAAGGCGCAGGAGGAAATCAGCTTTGAGGTTTAGCGCCGGAATCAGACAAAAAACGGGGTTTCCAAAGGGGGTCACCCCCTTTGGCCGCCGGAGGCAATACGACTCTTGGGCAAATCAGAATGAATTTGCCTTAAAACAGGGAGTACTGCTTCTGTTCCGTGCGCACGTGCCTGAATGTATGGCGGTGCAGGGGGCAGGGGCCTTTCCGGGCCAGGATGGCCAGGTGGTCTCTGGTGCCGTAGCCTTTATGCCGGGCGAATCCGTAGTTGGGGTAAAACTCGTCCAGGCGGATCAGCAGCCCGTCGCGCACGGTTTTCGCCAGTACCGAAGCGGCGGAAACGGAAGGCAGCAGAATATCCGCGCCCACCACGGCGTTTTGATCCGGCAAGGGGGGGATTCTGCCCGGCAGGCGCGTGGCCGGAAGCGGCAGGTACTGTTCCCAGGCCAGGGCGCTGGCCGGAACCCCCCGGATGCAGGCCTGCCACTCCGCCAGGGGAATGGCGTGGTTGCCGTCGACGACGAGTTGGGGCAGAACCGGATAGGCCTCCGGACCGTAAGCGTCCTGAAGCTTGGCCGACAGGGCCAGCACCGCCCTGGCCATGGCTCGGAATGTGGCGTTCAGGATGTTGACGCGGTCGATCTCGTCCTGCCAGGCGATGCCTATGCCGTATACCGTGGCCTGTTTGGTGATGAGCGGCACCAGGGAGCTGAGTTGCTTGTCGCTGAGTTTTTTCGAATCGGTCAGTCCGGGCAGAAGGGTGGCGAAGTCGAACCCCATAGGAAAGAATACGGCCGAAGCGACCACCGGCCCGGCCAGACAGCCCCGTCCCGCTTCGTCCACGCCGATATGCATGCCGGCCGTATCGGGCGGCGCCGGCGACGATTTGGAGCGCTCCAGCGTTTTATTGGACAGAGGAGAGAGCATAGGCCACGCCCTATAAAAGAAAATACGGCGGCCGCCCAATCAGACGGCGCCTTGTCGCGGCATGCTGTATACCGCGAAACTGATATACAACAGCACGGAATCGTAAAAAAAGCAATATATCGGGTAGGGATTTGTCAGGGCGGGCTGGCCGTGACATCGGCCTCGAGTTTCAGCACGCGTCCTTTGAGCCTGTCCAGGGAAAAACCGGCTGCCATCCGTGCCAGCAGCGCCGCGCGGCTTTCCGCGGGTTCCGGGGGCCGGTCCAGACAGCCGGCCAGTTTGCCCAGGCGGGCGAGCACGTCCCGGGGCCGTGCCCCGGCATGGCGCAGGGCGGCGATCTCAAGACTTTTGTGGCGCTTGGCCAGGCGTTCCCCGGCGGCGTCATGCAGCAGCGGCACGTGGGCGTAGCGGGGGGGCGTTGCGCCCAGCAAGCGGAAAAGCAGCAACTGGCGCGGCGTGGAGAGCAGCAGATCGTCCCCGCGCACCACCTCGGTTATGCCCATGTCCGCGTCATCGGCCGTTACGGCGAGTTGGTAGGCGAAAACCCCGTCGGAGCGGCGCAGGGCAAAGTCGCCGCCGCAATCGTCCATGGTGAAACGCTGTTCCCCCAGCACGCCGTCAACGAAATCAAGAATAAGGGGTGCGCCCGCGCCGCCGCTGATATGCTTGGCCGCGGCCTCGGTGTTGAGGCGCAGGCAAGGCCGGCGCCCGCTTTGTTCCAGCTTTTTTCGACGATTATCGGAAAGCGTCCGGCAGGTGCCCGGATACGGGGCGCCCTCATCGCCTATATGCGGAGCCGAGGCCAGCATGCGCAGTTCCTTGCGCGTGCAATAGCAGGGGTATACCAGCCCGCGTTCCCGCAGCCCGGTGAGAATTTCCCCGTAGCGTTTCAGGCGCAGGCTCTGGATATAGGGGCCGAACAGTCCCGTTTCCCGAAAGGTTTCCGGTTGTTCGGCGCGAGGCCCCCGTGTTTCTCCGTCGGAATTTTCGAGCGGCCCCTCGTCCCAGTCAAGGCCGAGCCAGGCCAGATCTTCCATGACGGCGCGGACGAATTCGGGCCGGGAGCGATCCGGGTCGATATCCTCGATGCGCAGCACCATGCGACCGCCCTGGCGACGAATGCTCAGCCAGGCGGCAAGAAAGGCAAAGGCATTGCCAAGGTGCAACCGGCCTGTCGGGCTGGGGGCGAAACGCCCGCGCGGCGGGGCAAGTGAGGGGGCGTGCTGAATCATTGCGTCCGGTTTTCGTGGCGGGTTGGGGTGAGCCACGCAGGGCATGATAGCAGGGAGGGCGCCCGGAGAAAAGAGGCGCAAAACCGGAGCGGAGGAAAGAAGGAGGGAGGGATTTTTTTCGTCGCGTTCCTCTTAGAGCAATTAACGCTTGAAAGAGTCGCTTAACGGCGGGCAAGGCCCGCCTACTCCTCTTTCGCGGCAAGGATTTGAGGACAAATCCTTGCAGAGCAATTCACTCATTTCATTCGTGAAAAGCTCTAAAAAGGAACGCGCACCACGCCGGGAAACGCCG
>JAVBOI010000107.1:0-18595 GCA_031550695.1 Desulfovibrio sp.
TGTTATCGAGAGAATGTTTAGCAAGATGAAGCACTTTAGGGGTGTTGCCACGCGGTACAACAAAATGGCGGTTTCTTACCTGGCTTTTGTTCAACTGGCCGCCATCTTGCTTTGGCTTAAATGAATGTCGACACGACCTAGGGAAACGCTGATTTTTTCCGTTTGGCGGCGTTGCCGCGCCTTGCCAAACAAAAAAACTCAACGTTTCCCCCAGGAGGTTATTATGTGCATGGGAGGAGGAGGGGCCAAAACCCCTGAAGTAAAGCCCGCGCCCACGGCCCCGCCCATTGTGGCGCCCATTGACGCCGACGCGGACGCCAAAAAGGCCGGCGACGAAGAACGCCGCAAACGCCAGGCCGCCAGCGGCCGCAGCAGCACCATTCTTACCGGCGGCCTGGGCGACGTTTCCACGGCCGAAACCGGCCGTAAAAAGCTGCTCGGGGAATAATCCGTCATGGACGCGGAAAAAAAGAAACACTACCTGCGCCGCCTGGCCGCCCTGGAACAGGAACGCGCAGGCTGGGAACCGCACTGGCGCGAGCTGGCCTCCATGTTCCTGCCCCGGCGGGCGCGCTTCCTGAATTCCGGCGACAAGGCCAACCAGGGCAAAAAGAGCGATATCAACCTGGTGGATTCCACCGGCATTCTGGCCGCGCGCACCCTGGCTTCCGGCATGCAAAGCGGGCTTACCAGCCCGGCCCGGCCCTGGTTCCGCCTTACCTTGCAAGACGCCGAGGCCGCCAGAAGGGGCGGCTCCGCTGCCTGGCTGCGCGCCGTGCAAGAGGTGCTGGAAAACGCCTTTGCCCGCAGCAATTTTTACGATTCCGCGCACATGCTCTATCACGAACTGGACGTGTTCGGCACCGGGTGCATGCTGGTGGAAGAAGACAGCGAAACCACCATGCGCTGCCGTACCCTGACCGCGGGCGAATTCTGTCTGGACACCAACGCCGCCGGCCGGGTGGATACGCTCTACCGGCGCGTGCTGATGACCGCCCGGCAGATTCTGGACGCCTGGCCCGACACCCGCCCCCAGCGCATCAAGGACATGGCGGACAAGGATAACGGCGACCGCCTGGAGGTACTGCACCTTATCGAGCCCAACCCGGACCATAACGAAGAGCGTAAGGACGGCAAATCGCGGCCGTTCATTTCCGTCTTCATGCTCATGTGCGGGCAACGGGAAGTGCTGGAAGAATCCGGCTATTACGAGTTTCCCGTTCTGGCCCCGCGCTGGGACGTGACCGGCGACGACGTGTACGGCAAAAGCCCGGCCATGGACGCGCTGGGCGACGTCAAGATGCTCCAGCGCATGCGAAAGGACGGGCTGGAATCCCTGGCCAAGGAAGTAAACCCGCCCCTGCTCGTGCCTTCCACCTTGCGGGATCAGGGCCTTAACGCCACACCCGGCAGCATCAACTATTTTTCCCCGCTGGCGCAGGGGCAGCAGGCCATCTCGCCCCTGTACCAGGTGCGGGCCAACCTGCAAAGCCTGGAAGCCACCATTGCCGCCGTGCAACGGCAGATCCGCGAAGTGCTGTTCAACGACCTGTTCCTGATGATCTCCAACGCGGACCGCAACATGACGGCCAGGGAAGTGGCCGAGCGCAACGCGGAAAAGATGCTGCTTATCGGGCCGGTACTGGACCGCCTGCACTCCGAACTGTTCCAGCCCCTGGTTGTGCGCGTGTTCGGCATTGCCGTCCGGCAGGGGCTTGTTCCCGTGCCGCCCCCGGAATTGCAAGGCGGGGAACTGAAAATAGAGTTTGTGAGCATTCTGGCCCAGGCCCAGAAATCCGCCGGGGTGTCCTCGGTGCAGCAGGTGCTTTCGTTTGCCGGCGGGGCGGCCCAGATGAACCCGGCCGTACTGGACAAGCTGGACCTGGACGAGGCCGTGGACCAGGTGGCGGATATGCTCGGCGTGTCCGCCATAATCCGTCCGGACGAAGCCGTGGCCGAGCTGCGGGCCCGGCGCGAGCAGCAGGCGCAACAAATGCAGCAAATGCAGATGATGCAGGCCGGCATAGGTATGGCCGGCGGCGCTGCCAAAGCGGCCAAGGATGCGGGCCTGAACCTTGGAAACGGGGAAGGGGGGGCAGCTGATGCCGTCCAATAAATTTCAACAGGAGCTTGAAGACTGGCAGGAAGTGCTGAAGCTGCCGGCCGGCAAGCGCGTGCTGGCCCGGCTGGCGCGCAATGTGGGGGTGGGAGCGCTTGGCGTTTCCTATTCCTCCGACGCTTTGGCCATGGCCTACAACGAAGGCATGCGCCGCATGTGCCTGCATATTCTGGAAATGACGCGCGCGGCTTCTTTAAGCGACACGACTCTTCACGACGCTTTTACCGCCATTATGACGTTCAAGGAGGATTCCCATGAGTGACCCAGCCGCCACACCCCCCGGCGCAACCGCAACCGGCACTGCCGGAGCCGGCGCGACCGGAGCCCCGGACGAAAACGGGACAACCCTGCTTACCGACGGTCTGCCGCCGGCACAGGGCAAGGAAACCCCGTCCACCGACGCCAAGCCCGGCGCGGGAGAACAACCGCAGGGCAGCGACAACGGCCAGCCCCCGGCAACGGATGCTCCGCCGGACCCTTCCGCCCTGGTGCCGGAGTCCCCGGACGGCTACGCCTTTACCTTTGCCAAGGAAGTGTCCGTGGATACCGGCCTGCTCGACGCTTTTAAGCCCGCCGCCCATAAACTGGGCATTACGCAAGCGCAGGCGCAAGGCATGGCCGACTTTTACGCCGAGCATGCGGCCGCCGCCGCGGCCGAAACATCCCGCCGGCAGGGCGAGGCCTTGCGCCAGGCCGTGGACGGCTGGGAAACGGAAATCAAGGCCATGCCCGGTTACGCCGGCATGCGAACCGACGCCCAACGCGCCCTGGCCCAATACGGCAGCCCGGAACTGTTCCAGGTTGTTGATGACACCCTCATCGGCTCGCACCCGGCCATGTTCCGCTTTATGGCGGCCGTGGGCAAGGCCCTGGCCGAGCCGGAGTTCAGAGGCAAGGGCAACTCCACCGGCCCCCTGACGGCGGAGAAAGTTCTTTATCCGGATATGAAATAATTCCCCAATGTATCAACAGATTGAAATGATGTGGATTTTTTTCGCCAGGCAAGGAAGGCAAGGTTTTGTGACGGGGGCTGGCCTCTTCGGGCCTGCCCCCTGAGTAAAACCGCCGCCTGACGCCGCATGGCGGAAAAAGACACATCATTTCCAAGGAGAAGACGCTATGAGCCTCATCGGCACCACCGCCGTAACCCTGGCGGACATCGCCAAGCGCACGGACCCCAACGGCAAGATCGACGCCATTGTCGAACTGCTTTCCCAAACCAACGAAATCCTTGAGGACATGCCCTTTGTGGAGGGCAACCTGCCCACCGGGCACAAAACCATCATCCGCACCGGGCTGCCCACGGCCGCCTGGCGCCTGCTCAACTACGGCGTGCCCCAGAGCAAGAGCAAAACCCAGCCGGTCACGGATACCTGCGGCATGCTGGAAGCCTATGCGGAAATAGACAAATCCCTGGCCGACCTCAACGGCAACGCCGCCTCTTTCCGCCTTTCCGAGGACCGGGCCTTCCTGGAGGCCATGAACCAGGAAATGGCCACAACCCTGTTCTACGGCGACACGGCCAAGAACCCGGAGCGCTTTTTGGGCTTGTCCGCCCGTTACCCCACCCTGGACAAGACCAAATCGGCCACGGCGGAAAACGTTATCGACGCCGGCGGCACGGTTGCGAACAAGCTCACCAGCATCTGGCTGGTCTGCTGGGGCGACCAGACCGCGCACGGCATTTACCCCAAGGGCAGCAAGGCCGGGTTTGAGCACAACGACAAAGGCCAGGTGACGCTCTTTGACCCCAACAACAACAAGTACGAGGGCTACCGCACCCATTACAAATGGGACATCGGCCTGACCCTGCGCGACTGGCGCTACGTGGTGCGCGTGGCCAACATCGACCTGGCCGGCATCACCGATGACAAGCTGGTGGGCGCCCTGGTTGAAGCCGTGGAAGCCCTGCCCAACCAGAAGCTTGGCCGGGCCGTGTTCTACATGAACCGCCAGGCCCGCACCCGCCTGCGCAACGCTCTGCGCCGCGGCACCAACGTGCATCTTTCCCTGTCCGAAGCCGCCGGCAAGAGCGTGCTCAGCTTTGACGAGATCCCGGTCAAGCGTTGCGATTCGTTGCTGAATACGGAAAGCAGGGTCGTTTAACGGCCTTTCTCCCAACCAAAACCACAAAGGAACTCGCCATGATTCTTGATAAACAGAACCTGTTCTCCGACAAGCAGGCCGTTACCGCCACCGCCCTGGCCACGGATACCGTGGACCTTGGCCTTGGCGACGCCGGCCCGTCGGAGAGTATTTCCCTCTTTGTCGGCGTGGACGGCGCCACCGGCGCCGGCACGCTGGCGGTGGAACTGCAAACCGCCGATGCCTGCGCGGCCAACGGCACGCTTACCTCGCCCGTGGTTATTGCCACATACCCGGTCGGCAACGACGCCCTTAAAAGCGGCGGCAAAATCGTGGCCGCCCGCCTGCCCCACGGCATGAAGCGTTACGCCGGCGTCAACTACGTGGTCACGGGCACTGTCACGGGAGCTAAGCTCACGGCCGGCCTCGTCCTCGACGCTTAGGGAAGGGGCGTCTTTTTCCGCCATGCGGCGTCAGTCTGCGGTTTTGCTCAGGGGGCAGGCCCTAAGAGGCCAGCCCCCGTCACAAAACCTTGCCTTCCTTGCCTGGCGAAAAAATACACCCCTTCCCGGCATGGCGAATGCGAGTGAAGGCAAAAAGAAAAATCCGGGGAGGGTGGTTCCATGAATTCAACAGTGGCGATTTATAACACCGCCCTGGCCCGTTTGGGCGGGCACCAGCTCGAGCGCGTCAATTCCCCGGACGACGACGGCACCGTGCCCACCCTGTGCCGGACCCTGTTCCCGCATGTTGTGGATGTGGCGCTGGCGTCGTGCCCCTGGAGCTTTGCCACGCGCCGCGCCTCTCTCGCCCAAAAGCCGGACGATGGACCGCCCGGCTATCCGCTGCGCTACGCCCTGCCCGCCGATTGCCTGTATCCGTTGCGTCTGGACGTCGCCGGGCTTGGCCCGGCACGGACAGGGGGGGAACGGGGGGCGCAGCCCTCCGGTATGGGAACAGGCGGGGAAATCGCGGACCATTTCCCCCCCAGCTATATTCTGGAAGGCGCGGACCTGCTCACCAACGTGGCCACGCCCGTGCTCGCCTACGTGGCCCGGCTGCGCGACCCGGCGCTTTTTACGCCGCTGTTCGCCGATGCCGTGGCCTGGGCCCTGGCGGCGGAACTGTCCACGGCCCTTGTCAACGACGTGCGCCGCCAGCAGCTCTGTCTGCAAAAATACGAGATGGCCCTGCACGACGCCAGAACGGCCGATGCGCGCTCGCAGCATCCTTTGCGCCACGCTGGCCCCTGGATAGAGGCGCGGAACTGATGCCGCCATTCACCACACTCCAGGGCGCGTTCACCTCGGGCGAGCTTTCGCCCTCGCTGACCGCCCGCATTGATTTGTCCAAGTACAGCCAAGGTTGCAAAACCTTGTCCAACTTCCTTGTTCAGCCGCACGGCGGCGCGGTCAAGCGGCCCGGATTTCTGCTTATGGATCTGCTGCCGTGGGAAGCGGCGCTGCTGCCCTTCGTATTCAACGCCAGCCAGGCCTACTGCCTGGTGTTCGGGCAATACCGCCTGCGCATCGCCAATGCCGAGGGCATGATCTTGGGCGAGAATGGCGCGCCTTACGAAATCTACTCGCCCTATACCCTGGAACAGGCCAAAACCCTTTCGTTCGCCCAAAGCGGCGACGTGCTCTTTCTGGCCTGCCAGGGCGTTGTCCCGCACAAGCTCAAGCGTCTGGGGCACGAGTCGTGGGAGTTCGAGCCCATGAGCTTTACCTGCCCCATATCCGCGCCGGAAAGCGTAAGCGGCCAGGGCTACAACCAGGCCCAAAAAAGCGACGGCAGCGCCCAGGCCTGGCAACTGGTAACGCCCTACGAATACGTTGTCACGGCTGTTTCCGCCGCCGGCAAGGAAAGCGAGGCCTCGAAAGGCTGGGCCTTTACCGGCCCTTCGTCCAACAACTGGGCGGCCGGCGATTACATCCGCATCGCCTGGTCCGCGGTGGAAGGGGCGGAAGAATACCGCGTCTATAAAAAGGAATTCGGCGGCCGGCCGGGCTATCTGGCTTCCACGGGCGCGCTTTTTTACTGCGACTACAACTCGCGCCCGCTTTTGTCCGACGGCCCGCCCAAGTGGAAAGACCCTTTTCCGGACGAAGATTATCCGGCCGTGGTCTGCTTTTTTGAACAGCGCCTGGTGTTTGCCGCAACAGCCAGGCGCCCGCAAACCATATGGATGAGCAAAACCGGCGATTACGACAACTTTTCCTCATCCGTGCCGCTTAAAGCCGACGATTCCCTGGACATGACCATTGCCGCCAACGAAGTCTCCAGCATCCGCTGGATGCTGCCCCTGCGCTCGCTCATTCTGGGCGGGGCCGGCATGGAGTGGGAGCTGGCCAGTTCAGAGGGCGCGTTCACGGCCAAGACGGCCAAGGTCACGCCCCAGAGCTACCGGGGTTCGGCCGCATTGCGCGCCCTGGTGGTGGGCAACATTCTGCTGCATGTGGCCAGATCCGGCCGCGAAGTGCGCGATCTTAAATATGACTTTGGGGCCGATTCTTACGGCGGCACCGACCGCACCATCCTGGCCGCCCATCTGTTTGAGGACAGGCGCATCACAAGCTGGACCTACCAGCCTTCGCCGGATTCCATCATTTGGGCGGCCTGCGACGACGGCTCTCTGCTCGGTATGACCTTTCAGCCGGAGCACGAAGTGTACGCCTGGCACCGGCACCACACGGACGGCCAATTCCTGTGCGTGTGCTCCGTGCCCGGCAACGACGCCGATACCCTGTTCGCCGTTGTCCGGCGCGGGGACCGGTACTGCCTTGAGGTCATGTCCCCGCGCATGCGCGACCGGGGCGCGGCCGGGCTTGGCCCGACGCGGACCGGGGGGGGGCGGGGGGCGGAGCCCTCCGGTGGGGAAAAAGACGTTGCCGCCAGCGTGCACCTGGACTCTGCCATGCAATACCGGGGCGCGGCCGTAACCTCGCTTTCCGGCCTGGAACATCTGGAAGGCAAACGCGTGGGCATTCTGGCCGACGGCGCCGTGCAGGCCGAGCGCGAGGTCACAGACGGCAAAATCACTTTGGACGGCCCGGCCTCGGTTGTGACCGTGGGACTGCCCTATACGGCGGATTTGGAAACCATGCCCGTGGAAGTGGCCGGCGAGGGCGGCAGTTCCGTTGGCCGTAAAAAATACATCAACGCCGTGAACGTGCTGTTCCGGAATACGGTCACGGCCAAGATCGGGTGTTCGTTTTCCCGCCTGGAGGAACTGCCCTGGCGCACCATGGAACCTTACGGCCAGCCCCCGGTCCCATACAGCGGCGCGCGTCGCGTCATCGTGCCGGAGCGGGCCCGCAACATGGCCGGCGTGTGCGTGCGCAGCGATGCGCCGTTGCCCATGACGGTATTGGCGATAATGCCGGAAGTCGAGGTCAAGTGATGTACCGCGTTGTCGTGGCGTCTACCGCCCACATCCCCCACCTGGCCGAAAACATGCGGCCGGCCGACCGGCGCGAGGTCATGGCCAGTCATGGGCACAGCCCGATGGAAGCCCTGCGGGGTAGTCTTGAGCGTTCGGCCACGGCCTGGACCTTGATGATTGACGATGCGCCCGCGGCCATGGCCGGGGTGCGCCCGGCCGGCGGCATCATCAGCCCCATTGGCCGGCCCTGGCTGCTGGCCACGCCGGACATGGAACGCGCCCCGCGCACGCTCCTGGCCAGGTGGTCCCGGTTGTACGTGGGAACCATGCTCCGGCTGTTCCCCCGCCTGGAAAACTGGGTTCACGCGGACAACCGCCATTCGATACGCTGGCTGAAATGGTGCGGATTTACAATTGACGATGTGCCGGAGCGTATCAACGGCGATGATTTTTTCCTGTTCTGGAGGAACGCCCATGTGTGAGCAGGGTTCCGCCAGCATCATCCTGCGGCAAATCAGCGTTGCGGAAGCTTTCGCAAACCCGGACTTTCCGGCCCTGTGCCGGGAATACGCGGCGGAAAGCGCTTTGGCGGGACTGCCGGACCCGCAGGAAAAGCTGTTCGCGTATCAGGCGCTGGAGAACAGCGGCAGCGCGGCCTTTCGCGTTTACGGCGCGTTTCTTTCCCCTACCGGAGGGCTCCGCCCCCCGTGCCCCCCAAGTCCACACCGGGCAGAGCCCGGCGGCGTCCTTGGTGAAGCGCTGATTGGCTTCATGGCCCTGCTGACGCCGGTTCTGCCGCACTACGGCACGGCCGTATCCGTGGCGGAAAGCCTGTTTGTGGCGTCCGCCCACAGAAAAACCGGCGCCGGCATGCTGCTGATACGGCAGGCGGAAAAAACGGCAAAGGAACTGCGCTCGCCGGGGCTGCTGTTCAGCGCGCCGTCAGGTCCCCTACCGGAGGGCCGCGCCCCCCGTGCCCCCCAAGTACGCACCGGGCAGAGCCCGGCGGCGGACTTGGGGCGTCTGGCCGTGCTGCTTCCCCGCATCGGCTACCGGGAAACGAACCGGGTTTTTCTGAAGGGGTTTACTTATGAATGATCTTGCCCTTTTTCCCACAACAACAAGCAATCTGCCCGTCACGGGTCCGCACGAGGTGGAAAAGGTGCGGCAACTGGAAACGGCCGCCCTGGCCATGCCACAGGTGGACATTCCGACCGACCATGTTTTTCACGCCGGCATGTACGCCAGAACGATACAAATTCCGGCCGGCGTCATGCTGACCGGGGCGCGGATACTGATACCCACAATCCTGATCATCAGCGGCGACGCGCTCATTTACGGGGAAAACGGGCCAAAACGCTTTTCCGGCTATCATGTGGCCCTTGGGCAATGCGGGCGCAAACAGGCCTTTTACGCCTTGCAAGACACGCATCTGACCATGCTGTTTCCCACGGGCGCCACAACCGTGGACGCGGCCGAACAACAGTTCACCGACGAATACGAAAAACTGTTTTCCCGTAAGGAGCGTGAATAATGTCCGGCGGAACAGCAGCGGTATCACTGGCGCTTGCGGCCGTTTCCACGGCCATGAGCATGGCCGCCCAGGCGCAGCAGCAGCGGCAGCAGCAAAATGCCATGAACGCCCAGGCCAAGTACCAGGCCGAGACCCTGGAGCAGGAAAAAGCCCTTAAGCATCAACTGGCCCAGGACGAGCTGGCCAAGGGCGAGGCCGAACGGACCCGCCAGCAACGCGAGGCCATGCGCCGCCAGGGCGAAGCCGTGGCCGGCATGGGGGCATCCGGCCTGACGCTGGACAGCGGCACAAACCTTTCCTTGCTGGGCGAGAGCATGGAAGAAGCCCAGTACGATTCCAACATCATTACGGAAAACGCCAACCGGGCCGCCTGGCAGCACCAGGTGGGCATAAACAACCTGGACAACCAGCAGTCCATGATCTCGGCCCAGGCGAAAAACGCGAGCACCGGCACGGACTGGCTGGGCATGGGCGGCACCCTGCTGGGCGGCATCGGCGCCGGCATGAACCAGTGGAACGCCTACCGGAAAACCACGGGCTCGGCGGGCGGTTCCAACTTCCTCCAGGGCGCGGTGAACAAGGGCAAAGACGCCCTGAAGCTGTTCTGATATGCGCATACCCACTTACGAATCCCACCAGCAGATTTCCAGCGTCAACGCCTCAACCGGCGGCGCGGGCTATGGCATCGACGGCTTTGTCGATCATGCCGGCATGCAGCGGGCGCGGGGCCTGGGCAAGCTGGCCGACGGCATCGACAAACTGAACGCGGCCGTTACCGCTTACGCTATAGACAAGCGCCAGGAACAGCTGGACCTGGATCTGCTTGCGGACATGCAGGCCCTGCGGGCCGACAGCGCCACCTTTATGGACGACTACGCCGCCAAGAACAAAGGCGCGAACGCGCGCGGCGCCGCCCTGGCCGGCCAGGCGTTTTTTGATGAGCGCCTGACCGGCTTACGGGAAAAATACGCCGAATCCCCGCAGGGGCTTAAATACATAGAAGCTCACGGGGGCGGCCTGGCCCTGCAAGGCATCAGCGCCCTGAGCGATTACAGCCGCAGGGAAGGCGAGGCCTACAAGGACAGCGTGTACGAGGGCGAGCTGGAGCAGGCCAGGCTTCGCCTGCTTGATCACAACACGCCGGATTCGGAACGCGCGGCTATCTATGAGGATTTGCGGCGAAAGACCGTGGGCTTTTACGGCGGCCGGGGCAGGGACGCCACCGCGGCCATGGCCAAGCTGGAAGGCTTTCAGCAGAAGGTGGAGGCGGAAGCCTGGCAGAACCGGCTGGCGTACATGCGCGAAACCAACCCGGAAGAGGCTGTCCGGCTGGCGAAAGCGGCTGTGCAGGGAAACGTAAGCGCCCGCTTCGAATCGGGCACGGATGGCATATACTCCGTCGGCTACGATAGCAACGGCGGCACCTCTTACGGCAAATACCAGATTGCCTCCCGTAAGAGTATGGGCGCGTTTCTCAGTCATCTGGACAATGCCGCCCCGGACCTGGCAAAGCGCCTGCGCGCTGCCGGGCCCGCCAATACCGGCGGCCGTTCCGGCGCCATGCCGGAAGAGTGGAAGAAAATAGCCGCCGAGGATCCTGCCCGCTTTGAACAGCTTCAGGAAGAGTTTATCGACCAAACGCACGTTCAGCCGGCGCTCAAAAGCCTGCCGGCCGAAGCGCAAAGCGCTGTCGCAAACGATCCCCGCCTGGCCGAGGCCCTGCGCTCAACAGCCGTGCAGCACGGCCCGGAAGGCTGCCGCCGGCTTTTCGGCAAAGCCTGGGAGTCGTCCGGCGGTGACGCGGCAAAGCTCATTCAGGATCTGTACGAAGCGCGCAAAGGGGATTTCCCCTCCAGCACGGAGAAGGTCAGGCAGTCCGTAGCCGCCCGCATGGACGAGGAAAAAGCGTTGCTTCTTTCCGGCGGCGGTTCCGGCGGGGCCCCGGGCGCCGCCTCCGACCTCTCCCGCGCCCTTTCCCCCCAGCAACTGTCCGCGGAACTGCACAAGGCTGAAAGCGAAATCAGCCGGCGCCAGTCGGAGCAGGCGGCCACGGAAGCCGACAACATGGCCCTGGATTTTATGGAGCGGGTAAAGAGCGGCGAGGACTACGACGCCGTGCACAAGGATATTCTGGCTCTTGCCCCCAAGTTGCGCGGGCCGGTGAACACGCTTTTTCAGTCCCATCACCGCGACTGGCACAACGCCAACGTGCTCAAGTCCAACGACGCCATTGTGGACAACCGCAACGCCATGGGCGGCATGACCCTTGGCCAGGCCTACAAGTTCGTGGGCGCCCTGCCGGAAAGCTCCCCCCTGGAGCGCACGGTCAAAAAGCAGGCCCTGGCGGACTACGCCCTGGCCGCGCAACACGGGGGCATGCACAAAACCACGGACCCCAACGTGTACTCGCAACTGGTGGAAGCCATCCACTACGGCGAAATCCGCGACGAAAAGGCGTTGCGCGCCCATCCCCAGGCGGTGGCCGTGGCGGAAAACGATTTGAAAAAACTGCTCACCGACATCAAGGGCGCCGGCACCATCACGGAAAAATCGTTGCAAACCGCCTACCGCTGGTCGATCGGCAAATCTGAGGATGATCCCAAGGCCGGCACCTTGAGCGATTCGGAAAAGCGGGACTTCATGCGCTTTTCCGACTGGGCGCGGGCCACGGCCGCGAAGTCGGCCAAAGCCGGCGACCCGGAATATGCCCGCACCCTGGCCCGCATGTGGCGCATGGAAGGGGAAACCCGTTCCCGCAACATCTTCCATCGCGGCTACGGCAAGGACCAGCATTTTGGCGAGGGCATGGACGATCCCTCCTGGTTGCCGGAACTTGGAAATCACCGTCCCCTTGTTGTCCAGGCGTTCCGGGAAAACCCGGCCCTGGCGGCAAAATGGGCCGAACGCTACGACGGCAACATGGAATGGGGCATGCGCGGTTATCTGAAAAAAACGCTGTTGCAGCAAAACCTTGAGCCAATGAAGCGTCCGGCTGCGGCCAATGAACCCACACAGGCGGAAAACGAATGAACCAGTTGCCCGACATTGCGCTTGAAAACGGCAAGTTGCCCGTGATTTTTCCGGACGATGAAGACGGTCGGCCGCCTGCCGGTCCGGCTGTTCCCTTCCGCGTTCCGACCGGAACGTTTCCGGAAATTTCTGGAGAAGAAGAGCCCGGCTTTTTCCCGGCCGCCGGGCCGGAATTTTCCGGCGCTTTCGCCGAACCGGCGGCAGGCGGGATGCTGCCCGGCATTGCGCTCGAAAACGGCAAGATGCCTGTTATTTTTCCGGACGATGAAGACGGCTTGGGCAGCGCGCCGGCCGCCTATAGCCATGCCGCGGCCCTTGCCGCCGTGCGCATGGGCGCGGACGGCGTGAACGCGGACCAGATGGCCCAGGATGCCGCGCTTGGCCGCAAGCTGGATATGCCCCACGACATGATCGCCAAGGACAGGCCGGCCGCCAGGCGTTTGCGCGTGGAGCAGGATATTAAAGCCGCGAAATCGCAGACTCTGCTGGAGTGGCTGAACACGCCCTATAATGCCGGAATTGCCGGCGATGATGTTTCCACCCTGGAAAAATGGCTTGGAGTTCTGCAATCTACCGGGGCGGCCACAAGCGCGGTTAGCGACATAATAGGCTTCGGGGCCAGGGCCAGCCGGCACGCCTCGCAAGATTACGATTACGGCATCGCCCAACAGCGACTGGCCGCGCAGGCTTACGAGGCCATTGGCAAGCCCTCCCTTATCCCCAAATTGAGGGAAGAGCAAAAAAGAGTAGGGGAACAGCGCAAAACCGATAACTGGCTGGACGAACACCTGCTCCGTCCCATGTTCCAGACCGGTCTACCTTTTATAGTGGAAGGCACAAAAGAGGCCGCTCCCGGGGCTGTGGCCGGCGGCGCCGCTGCCGCCATTGCCGGGCAGTTGGGGCCGCAGGCCTTTTTGCCTGAAGAGATTATCACCGTGCCCGTGGCCGCCGCTGTCGGCGCGGCCATGTCTTCATCCGAGTGGATGATGCGGCAGGAAGCCGGGGCAATGTTCATGGAACTTTTGGAGGAAGCCGACGCCGAAGGCAACCCCCTGGACCCTGAGGTGGCCGGGCTTGTTTCTCTGGCCGTGGGCATGGTCAATAGCGCCTTTGAGCTGGTTGGGGCCAAGGGCATGAGCAAGGCCGTGGCGCCCCTGGCAAAAATGTTCACTCGGGAGGGTCTGCGCGCGGCCGTCAAGCAACAGGGCTTCGCAACCGCGGCCAAGGGCTTTATCAAGCAGTACGGCCAGGCCATCGGCACGGAAGTGGGCACGGAAATGGCCCAGGAGTTGGTTTCCATTCTCGGCGGCCGGGCGGCGCAAAACATCAACGCCGCCATGTACGATGTAGAGGCCGGCAACCCGGACTGGATTGAGAATGTGCCTGGCCGGCTGCTGGATACCGGCATTGAAACGCTTGGGGCATTCGGCCTGTTCATGCTGCCCGGTCCCCTGACTTCGTTCCACGCCCGCGTTTCGTCCGCCAACCGGGGCAACGCCCACCACACCACCATGCGCCGGGCTATTGCAGAAGGCGAAAAATCCAAAACCAGACAGCGCGACGCCAACGCCTACGAGGATTTGGCCGTTTCCGCCCTGCCGGAGAACATGCGCCGCCAGTACATAGACGCCGGCGCGTTGCAAAGCTTTTTCCAGAGCGCGCGAGAAATGGACGCGGATTCTTCCATGGCCGAGATAACCGAGCGCCTGGGCATAGACGAAATGGAATTCGCCCACGCCATAGAAACCGGCGGCGTGGTCAGCATGGATACGGCAAAATACCTGGCCCACCTGTCCCCGGACGAGCAACGGCAATTGTTGCCCGACCTGAAGGCCGACCCCCTGGCCATGTCCCAGCGCGAATACGCCTCCCGCGATTTCACGGCCGAAGCGCGGGATCTGGTGCGAACATACACGCCGGACATGGAGCGGGCGGAAAGCCTGGCCCGCGAGAAAACACGCCTTGTGGAAGAAATGACCGCCGCCGGGCGCGACGCGCACCAGGCCGAAGCCGACGCCAGCATATTCATGGCCCACGCCGTCACCTGGGAAACTCTCTACGGCCGCGACGCTTATGACGGGCTGGAGCGCATGCGCCGCCTGACCTTTGTGCGGGGAGAAGAGGGCGCTACAGCGGATCTTCAGCAAGCCGCAATGGACAGAAGCACGGCCGCCAGCTTTGAAGATTTTTTACAGGACGTTCGGGCGGGCAAAAAGGAATATCGGCTGGAAGAGGTAACGCCGGACAAGCTGCGCGAGCATTTCGGCATTCCGGATCTGGTCATCAACACGCCGTACTATTTCATACAGCATCTGGACAACAGCCGGGGAAAAAAGGCGGACGCGGTCGCGGCCATGGCGATGGAGGTTATGGCGCGGGCGGATATTGTGCGGGAAACGGGCCACAGCCCAATGGGAGGAACGCTGTATTCCGCCGTGCGACATAACGCGGACGGCACTTCGGATCTTGTGACCTTCACCTTGAGCCGGTCCAAAAAAAAGGGCAACCGTGTCGTGCCCTATACCGCGTATTCCGGCCCCACGGAACGCGTTATGGCTTTTGTGGAGCAAAAGGAGAAGGCTGCAACGTCTTCGGGTACCGGCGGCGCCTCCGGCGTTGTGCCCAAGTCTCTTAACGAGAACGAACTCCGAGCATATGCAGCCTTTGATGAAAATATAGACGATGACACGGATTCTGTCAATGGAGATGGCGGGCCGGAGTTGTTTCAGGGCGCATTGCTTCCTCAAAGAGTTCTTCAATCCATATCCTCGGCGGACACCTCCATACGGCAGGTCGCTTCCGCATTGAAAAAAATTTCCTGGCGGGAAGGGACGGCCAATGTGGATATTGGCGGCGGTCGCTTTGACGAAGGGACGAAGTTCCTTGCGGAACGCGGCGTAGAGAACCTTATTTTCGATCCTTTCAACAGGGGCGAACAGCACAACAGAGCGGTAGTGGACCGCCTGAAATCGAGCCGCGTTGATAGCGCCACGGCAACGAATGTGCTGAACGTCATCAGAGAAAAAGACGTCCGGCTTGAAGTTATCCGCCAGGCCGCCAAAGCCGTAAATGATGACGGCGCAGCCTATTTTCAGATTTATGAAGGCGACGCGAGCGGGCGGGGCAAAGAAACCTCGAAAGGATGGCAGAACAACGCGAAGACGGAAGCCTACCTTGATGAGGTTCGGCAATACTTTGGGGTCGTCAACAGAAAGGGAAATCTTATCGAGGCCAGAGAGCCCATGCCCGGAGAGGGCAAGGCCGTATGGGTGCTTGAAGGCTTCGACGGCCCGGTGGAGTTCTTCCAGAAAGGGCAGGATGATCCCCGCGGCGCCGTCACCTTTTCCGATTCCCGCGACATAATCAGCCTGTTTCAGAAACAGGACGCCTCCACCGTGGCCCACGAGGGAGCACATATCTTTTTGCGCGACATGGAACAACTGGCCGCGCGGGAAAACGCGCCGGAAGCTTTGAGGCGCGACTACGCCCTTACCCGCGAATATCTCGGCCTGAAGGAAGGCGAGGGCATCAGCGTGGACGCGCATGAAAAATTCGCCCGTTCTTTCGAGGCATACCTGCGCGAAGGCGTGGCCCCCTCCTTTGAACTGGCCCACGTGTTCCACAACTTTCGCGCCTGGCTCCTGAACCTCTACAAATCCATACGCGGGCTTGGCGTGGAACTGACGCCGGAAATCCGGGGCGTGTTCGACCGCATGCTGGCCACCGACGAGCAGCTTGCCGAGGTGGCGGGCCTGACGCGCCTGGCGGAAGAAGAAGGCATGCGCCTGGCCTCCTTGCGGGAATATGCCGCCATCGGCGAGCACGAACTGGACGACCTTAACCGCGCCTATGCGGATGCCCACCGGGCCGCCACCAACGCCATGGACAGGGCGACCTTACGCGAATTCAACAAGCGCCGGCGCGACGCCCTGGAACAGGCCAAGGCCATGGTGGACGCGGAACCCGTGTACATGGCCGCGGCGGAAATCCGCAAAAACCCGGACAAGGAGCTGCGAGGCATATCGTACGATCATCTGGTGGAAAACTATTCCCGGCTGACTGCCGATGAAATTCGGAGCAAGTTCCCGGGCGTGGTCAACAAGAGCGGCGGGCTGGGCGCGGACGTTATCTGTACCGGCCTCGGCTACGAATCCGGCGACGCCCTTGTATACGCCCTGGCCGACGCGGAAAAGCGCGGCAAACGCGTTAACGACCTGGCCGAACAGATTATGCGCGAGCACGACGAGCTTGTGCTGCCCGACCAGGCCGCGCTGGCCTCGGACAGTTACGGCGCCTACCTGGAAAAGTTCCAGGCCGCGCTCTCCAAAACCCTGAAAAAAGTCACCTGGAGCCCGCGCGAATACCTGCGCAAAACCGCCAAGGATTACGCCCGCGCCCTGCCCGTGCGCGAGGCCACCCGCTACGACACCCACCAGCACACCATGCGTCAACAGATGTCCGCTCGTATGGAAGCGGCAAAGAGCGGCGACGTTCGCACGGAACTGATGGCCCTGGAAAAGCTCCGCCTGGCCCACGAAATGGTGGGGGAGGCCGTGCAGGCCCGCGAGCAGGTATCGAACCTGGCCAAACGCATTCAGCGCATTGTCAAAAGCAAGAGCATCGATAACCAGATGCGCGACCAGGTGCTCTCTCTGGCGGAGCGCTTCGACATCGGCACGGGGCAAAAGCCGCGCAACCCAGAACACCTTGTGCCCCTGGATACCATCCTGCAAGGCCAGGTGGACGAGTTCGGCTGGGCTGTGTCGTTCCCGCCCTGGCTCACCAACGGCACCATGCGAAAAGATTACCGGGATTTGTCCATGTTCGAGTTCGGGCAACTGGACAATCTGGTGAAACACCTGGAAAAGCGCGGCCGGGACGAACACAGGGAAAGCAAGGCCTCGTATGCGGCCCGTATCGGCAACGTTGTTCAGGCAACGGTTGCGCCTTCCGCCGGCATGAAGGCAAAGCGCGTGTTCGCCGAAGGCGGCATCTTTCGCAAACTCACGGACGCGGGCCGCTCTTTTTTCGCCAGCATGGACTCGTTACAGTTCCAGTTCCGCTCTTTCGACAACTACAGCAACACCGGCCCGGACGGGAAAAAGGGACCGAACGAACGCCTGCTCTGGGAGACGATTGTGGAAGGCTCCAACGCCCGCAAGCGCCTGGTCAAGGACATCAAAACCACCCTGGAGCCGCACCTGGATCAGTTGCGCCAAAGCGTGCGCGCCTGGGAAAAGAAATACGGCAAGCGCATGAAGCTGCCGGGCATATCCGTTCCGGAATCCATGCGCAAAATCGGCCGGGGCTGGTCCGCCGATGCCGCCATTACCATGGCCCTGCATATGGGTTCGGAAAGCAACATGGCCCGCCTGCGTTCCGGCTACCCAGATCTTGATGCCCACACCATAGAATCCCTGACCGGCCTGCTCAGCGAGAAGGACTGGGACGCCGTTCAAGGTATCTGGGACACCCTGGACGCCCAATGGGGCAGGCTGGACGAGGTGCATTTCAAAATCAACGGCTTTCACATGGAAAAAATCCCGGCCCGGCCCTTCATGCCCGTGGGCCTGGAAAAACAGGGCGTGGTAAAAAAATACCGCGGCGGCTACTTTCCGGCCATCTACGACCCGCAGCAATCCCGCTTTATGCGCGAGGCGGCGGAGGCCGACAACCTCTTTTCCCAGACCGAGGCCGTTTATCAAGTTCCGGCCGCAAAAAAGGGCATGACCCAGAGCCGCAAGAACAAGGCGCCGGGCCTGCCGCTGTTGCTTTCCACATCCGTCATCAGCAAGCATGTGCAGGATGTGGCCACATACATCACCATGGCCATGCCCGTGCGCGAGGCCGACAGGGTAACGCGCGACCCCGCTTACGAAACCGCCTTTACGCGCGTGTTCGGCCGCGACGCCTACGATCAGATCCGGCCCAACCTCAAGGGCATTGTCCGGCCGGAGCCCGTGGGTAACAGCTTTTTTGACCAGGTAGTGGAAAAAGCCCGCAGTTACGCCACGCCCTTTTACCTGGCCTGGAACCTTAAAACCGCCATCAGCCAGTTTCTGTCGGCGCCGCGCGGGGCGCACGATATCGGCATGCGCGATTACGCCCGCGGCCTGAAACTGGCCCTGATGAACAATCCCCTGGAAAAAATCCGCTGGATTATGGACGTTTCCCCCTTCATGGAGGAACGGGCCTTTTCCCGCGACCGGGAACTGGCGGCCATGGTGAAGAAAATGGACATCAACGCCAAGAGCCTGCGCATGTTCGGCAAGGAACTGGCCTGGGAAGATGTTGTCAACGCCGGTTTCACGCCCATGATCATTGCCGACTGGATTACCGCCTACCCGATATGGCTTGGCAAGTACGAGAGCGCGCTGGAAAAGAACGGCGGCGACATGAACGCGGCCGTGCTGGAAGCGGACGAGGCCGTGCGTTTTTCGCA
>JAVBOI010000082.1:0-7364 GCA_031550695.1 Desulfovibrio sp.
CGAGGAGTAGGGCGGATTGAATGTGAAGTTGACCAAGAGTCGTATTGCCTCCGGCGGCCACAGGGGGTGCTCCCCTTTGCAAACCCCATTTGTTGAGGGGGCCAGGGGAAATCATGTCCCCGGGTGGGCTCCGGGGTGAAACCCCGGCCGCCGGAGGCATCTCTTTATCAAAGATAATTCGCCTACGGCGTTGGCTTGTCCGGCTCCAGTCGCAATTTTTCCTCCACCGGTTCGGCATGGGGACGAACGGTATACTCGCGGATGTGCTGCATGGGAATGTAGGTTTGCTTGCCGTCGGCATCGTCAATGCGCAGGGTTCCTTGGCCGGTGGGCGTGCAGGCGGTGCAGGTGAACGAGAGCATGCCCCCGCCGGCAAAATGCACGGATACCACTTGCAGAATTGGCGCGGCTTTGTGACGGGCAACAGAGGTGGCGGCGGCGATTTCCTGTTTGTTCAGATCTCGCCAAGCGCGGCTCACGATCAGGCGGTTCTGAGCCGTGTCGTGTTCGGCGCACAAGGCCAGCTTCTGGCTGTCCGGCGCCGGGATGAAACCCTTGGTCCATCCGGTGGAAGCGTCTTTTCCGCAGATGTGGCAGGGGATCATCAGGCTTGCCCGCGCAGAAACTTCACGGCATTTTCAAAAATGGCCGTGCCCGGCACGGTCCGTTCACCCCGCGTCCAGCCGGGATGATTGGTAGGATGGTTGAAAGCCTCGGGGTGCGGCATAAGCCCGAAAATATGGCCGCTCGGATCGCACAAGCCGGCAATGCCCAGGGGCGAGCCGTTCGGGTTGTAGGGATAGTCGAGGGTAGGGCGGCCGGTTTCCGGATGGGCGTATTGCAGGACAATCAGGTTTTCCCGCTCCAGCCGTTCCAGGGTGGCCTGATCCTTGGGCACCAGGTTGCCTTCTCCGTGTCGCACGGGAATATACAAGGAAGACAATCCCCTGGTGAACACGCAAGGTGATTTTTCGTTCACGGCCAGATGGCACCAGCGATCTTCGTAGCGGGCCGACGCGTTATGGGCCAGGGACACCTGGCGTTCAAGATACTTGCCGTCAAGAGCGGGCAGCAGTCCCAGCTTGACCAGCAATTGAAAGCCGTTGCAAATTCCCAGAATCAGGCCGCCTTTGTTGATGAAGGCCAGAAGTTGCTCCACAAGGGGGGCGCCTGTTTTCGGGGCGGCGTGTTTCCAGCGTTGCGCGGCCGCCTGGGCGGCGCCAAGATCGTCGCCGTCCAGAAACCCGCCGGGGAAAATGATGAAATTATAGTTCCCCAGCATAATGCGGCCTTCCACTATGTCGGCGAAATGCGAGATCTCGACACTGTCAACACCAGCCAGACGCGCCGCGTGCGCGCATTCCACTTCGCAATTGGTGCCGTAGCCGGTAATGACAAGAGTGGCGCTGGGCATGGAATCTCCCTGATGAAAAGTTGCCCGACATGGCGGGAAAAGAGGTGGCGCTGACAATGGCGCTGCCGGACGACCTTCGCCGGCAGCAGGTTCCTTATCTCCGCTTGCATTCTGTGCAGAGGGGTAATAATAATACGCTGAGCGGCGTGAGAACGTCAACTGATGACCGAGGATGAAAAAGGGTGTATGAAAATGGATTGTGGATGTCCGCGTGCGGATCGCCCGGCCGGAAAGGCGGGGCGGAACGCCGTCTGGGCACGCGTGCTGTTTTGTATCGC
Source organism: Desulfovibrio sp. (assembly GCA_031550695.1). Classification (GTDB taxonomy): domain Bacteria; phylum Desulfobacterota; class Desulfovibrionia; order Desulfovibrionales; family Desulfovibrionaceae; genus Frigididesulfovibrio. Next base: position 1,693 of record JAVBOI010000082.1, read on the forward strand.
CAATTTTCACCACATGAATAAGGATAGCTGAGTATGCCCGAAACCAAGTTCATTTTCATTACCGGCGGTGTTCTGTCTTCCCTGGGCAAAGGGCTGGCGGCGGCCTCCATAGGCGCGCTGCTCAAGGCCCGCGGCTTAAGCGTGACCATCCAGAAGCTTGACCCGTATATCAATGTGGACCCCGGTACCATGAACCCCACCCAGCACGGCGAAGTGTTCGTGACTGACGACGGGGCGGAAACCGACCTTGATCTCGGCCACTACGAACGCTATCTCGGTGTTCCGCTTTCGCAGAGGAACAACTACACCTCGGGCAGTATCTATTACAGCGTGATCACCAAGGAGCGGCGGGGCGATTTTCTCGGCAGCACCGTGCAGGTGATTCCGCACATTACCGATGAAATCAAGCTGGCCATCTGTAGTCTGGCGGAGCAAAAACCTCACGTTGCCATCGTGGAAATAGGCGGCACCGTGGGCGACATTGAAAGCCAGCCTTTTCTGGAAGCCATCCGCCAGTTGCGCGGCGATCTCGGCAAGGACCGCTGCCTGTACGTCCACCTTACGCTTGTGCCCTATCTGCAGGCCGCCGGCGAGCACAAGACCAAGCCGACCCAGCACAGCGTCAAGGAACTGCGTAGCATAGGCATTCATCCGGACATCATTCTCTGCCGTTGCGAAACGCCGGTTTCGCGCGAGCTTAAGCGCAAAATCGCCCTGTTTTGCGACGTGGATGAAGACGCGGTCTTTTCCTCGGTCGACGTGGACAACGTCTATAAAGTGCCGCTTGAATTTTACGAGGAAGGGTTGGACCAGAAAGTCGCCATCATGCTTCGCCTACCGGCCAGAAACGCGGACCTGACCCCCTGGCGCTCACTGGTTCACGCCCTGATGCACCCCGAAGGCCAGGTGACCATCGGCATTGTGGGCAAGTACGTTGAATTGAAGGAAGCCTATAAAAGCCTGCACGAGGCCCTGGTGCACGGCGGCGTGGCCAACCGGGTGATGGTAAATCTCAAGTATGTGAATTCCGAAGAGGTCAATGCCAGCACGGTTCAGGACATCCTGTCCGGTCTGGACGGCATCCTGGTGCCGGGCGGCTTTGGCGGCAGGGGAGTTGACGGTAAAATTCTCACGGTCACCCATGCCCGCGAAAACGGCGTTCCCTTTTTCGGCATCTGCCTGGGCTTGCAGTGCGCGGTCATAGAAGCGGCCCGCAACCTGGCCGGTATAGAAGGGGCCGATTCCGAGGAATTTTCGCCCAATGCCGCGGACAAGGTCATTTATCTGATGACGGGCTGGTACGATCACCATGCCAATGCCAAGGTTTCGCGCAGCATCACCTCGGACAAGGGCGGCACCATGCGGCTTGGGGCGTATCCCTGCGCGGTGAAAGAAGGCAGCCTGGCCTTTGCCGCTTACGGCAAAAAGCAGATCAGCGAACGCCACCGCCATCGCTATGAATTCAACAACGCCTACCGGGAAGCCCTTGAAAAGGCCGGACTCGTCTTCAGCGGCGTGTCCCCTGACGGCGAACTGGTGGAAATCGTTGAACTGCGGGACCATCCCTGGTTCCTGGGCTGCCAGTTCCATCCGGAATTCAAGTCCAATCCCATGAATCCGCACCCCTTGTTCCGCGACTTCATCAAAGCGGCCAAAAAACACAGCGGGCGCTTCTAACGCGTTCGTCTTTCCGGAACCGCCTTTCGCGCCGTGGCGCGAAAGGCGCGCTTTACCCCGAAATCTTTGGAAACACGCAAAATGGAAGACATGGCAACCGGTTCAAACGACGCTCTGTATGACGTCTTGAGCACGCGGCATTTTGTCGTTGCCGGCCCTTGCGTGCTCGAAAGCTTTTCTCTGGCTCTGGAAACGGCCTTTGCCGTCAAGGAAGCCGCCGCCAAGGCCGGGCTGGCGGCGGTGTTCAAGTCTTCTTTTGACAAGGCCAACAGAACGTCCGCCAGCAGTTTTCGCGGTCCGGGCATGAGCCGGGGCCTGGAATGGCTGGCCCGGATTCGTGAGGAAACCGGCCTGCCCGTGATCACGGACATCCACGAACCCCAGGACGCCGCTATCGTGGCCCAGGCAGTGGACATTCTGCAAATCCCCGCCTTTTTGTGCCGCCAGACCTCGCTGTTGACCGCCGCCGGGGAAACCGGCCGCATCGTCAACGTCAAAAAGGGGCAGTTTCTCGCCCCGTGGGACATGCGGCACGCATACGAGAAAATAGCCGCCAGCGGCAACCGCAAGGTGCTGCTTACCGAACGTGGCAGCAGTTTTGGCTACAACAACCTTGTTGTGGACATGCGGTCTTTTCCGATCATGAAAGAGTTCGGCCTGCCCGTAATCATGGATGCCACGCATTCCGTGCAGTTGCCCGGAGGGCAGGGTGCTTCTTCCGGGGGCGACCGGCGCATGGTGCCGCCCCTTGCCCGCGCGGCCGCGGCCGCCGGTGCTGACGGCGTCTTTCTGGAATGCCACCCCAACCCGGATCAGGCTCTGTGCGACGGACCCAACAGTCTGCCCCTGGCCGATCTGCCCCGCCTTTTGCAGCAACTGTCAGCTATATGGAGCCTCATTCATGTACAATGATTTGGGTTCGGTCTTTTTTCCCGTCCAGGCGGCCTCGGACATCCGGCTGCTGGTTCTGGACGTGGACGGCGTTCTTACCGACGGCGGCCTGTATTACGACCTGCAAAACCAGGTCATGAAACGCTTTGACGTGCAGGACGGCCTGGGCATTCAGATTGCGCAGCAGGCCGGCATCACAGTGGCGGTCATTACGGGCCTTGTGTCCAGGGCGGTGGAAATCAGGGTGAAGGATCTCGGCATCAGGGATTATTACGCCGGTTACCTGGACAAACGGGCCTGCCTGGAGGAAATTCGGGCGCGCTATAATCTTAAATGGGAGCAAATGGCCTATCTTGGCGACGATTGGGTGGACTTGTCCGTCATGGACATGGTGGGGCTGCCCCTGGCAGTGGCCAATGCCCAACCTGAAGTCAAAAACATCGCCAACTACGTGACCACGGCCAAAGGCGGCCAGGGCGCGGTGCGCGAGGTCATCCGGCATTTGCTGATGGCGCAGGGCAAATATGAAGCAGTGCTTGCTGCCTGGAGTCATCCGTGTTGAAACGGGCCATACTGTTTTCACTGGCCGTTCTGTCTCTGTGCGGGTGGAGTCCGGCGGAAACGCCGGCGCGCGCGGAAGCGGAGAACCTTCCGTTGCTTGCTGCTGAAGCGCGCGATACAACTCAGTCCGCGCAAAACGCTACAATTTCCGAAAGACCTTCCGCCAGCGGGGCGGGGCAGCCTGCTTCCAAAACGGAACCTGCTCCGGCAGGAGACAAGGGCGATGGGAAAAGCGCGGACCAGGACGGACAAGGTCTTTTGGAACTGGCCCTGAAAACCATCAATCTCAGCCAGGGCGAAGGCGGTCTTGAGCTTTGGCGCCTTAAGGCGGAGTGGGCCAACATGCAGAAGGAAGACGGCAAAATTGTCGTGGAGCGGCCCAGTCTGACGTATTTTATGCCGGAAAAGGACAAAGCGGAAAAACAGAAAACGCTTTTTGTCACCTCCGAGAGCGGTGTGGTTGATCAAAAAGAACAAATTTTGCGCTTTGAAAATCAAGTGCATATCACCATGGACGATAAGGCCATTCATGGCAACCTGCTGGTGTATAACGGCACGGCAAAAACCATGACTCTGCCCAACGGCGGAGAATTTGCCGGCACGGGTATTTCCGGCACCGCCCCATTCCTTGTGTGGAATATGAACAATAAAACCATCAGAGCGGAAGGAGGGGTGGCCGTGGAGTTCGCCGGTTCTGAAGCACCCAACCCTCTGACGCCTGAACAGGAAAGATAGCACCATGAGGCTGCGCCATCTCTTTATATTCTGTTGCCTTTTTTGCGTGGCAGTTCCACTTAGCTTTGCGGCGGAGCGGACAGACGGCAAAAAGGTGCCCACCTCCATACGAGCCGACCACATGGACTATGACGCCGACAAGCAAACAGTGGTTTTTGGCGGCAACGTGTATGTCAAACGTCCAGATTTTGAGCTCTGGTCCGCCAAGCTGGTTGTTTACCTCGACAAGTCGGGCAAAAAGAGCGATGACCCGGAAACCGGCGGAACAGTGGGAATGCAGGCCGGCAATATCGACCGCATTGTTGCTGAAAAAGACGTGCGCATGAAAAGCAACGACAAGGAAGGCACCTGCCAAAAAGCCACCTACTATGCCAAAACGGACAAAGTGGTTATGGAAGGCAATCCCGTCTTGAAGGATAAGGATCGGAACACCATGCGGGGCTCTACGATAACGCATTACCTGAAGGCAAACCGCAGTGAAGTGCAGCGTCCGGAAGCCACGTTTTTCACTCAGGATAAAACCGAAAACTCGCTTATCCCCGGAGACAAACCCAAAGGAAACAATCGATGAGCAAAAACGCCAGCTCTCTGCAGGCCCGTGATCTGCGTAAACGCTACGGCGACAGGGAGGTTGTGCGCGGAGTTTCTCTTGAGGTGCGGCAAAGTGAAATAGTCGGACTGCTTGGGCCCAATGGCGCCGGCAAGACCACCACGTTTTATATGATAATCGGCATACAGAAGCCCACGGCCGGGGCCGTGTTTCTTGACAATGCCGATATCGCCGGATGGCCGCTGCACGAACGGGCCAGGCACGGCCTGTCATATCTGCCCCAGGAAAGTTCGGTCTTTCGCCGCCTTTCCGTCCTGGATAACCTACGGGTTATTCTTGAATACACCGGCCTTGGCAAAAAGCAGCAGCAGGAAAAAGCTCAACAGTTACTTGAAGAATTTCGTATAGCGCATTTGCAGAACTCGCTCGCTTCGCAACTTTCAGGCGGAGAACGCCGCCGGCTTGAAATAGCCCGATCTCTGATTCGCGAACCGCAGTTCGTCCTGCTTGACGAACCGTTTGCCGGCATTGACCCCTTGGCTGTGGACGATATCCAGTCCTTGATCATTTCTTTGAAACAAAGAGGAATCGGGGTGCTTATTTCGGACCACAACGTGCGCGAAACCCTGCAAATATGCGATCGAGCCTATCTTGTGCACGAAGGAGAGATTATCGTCCAGGGAACGCCCACGGATCTTGTCAATGATCCCAAAGCCAAACGTGTTTACCTTGGAGAAAGCTTCTGCATGTGATCGTATTCGCGGCAGGACACATATTTCGACTGCCCAAAAGAGAGAAAAAAACCGCTTAGAGCATTTCACGAATGAAATGAGTGAATTGCTCTAATAGAAAAAGCTCGTCGCACAGAGAACGGGCTTTTTTTCATTGGCTCAACCGGAGAGAGGGAAGGGCCGGATCCCGGAGATCAATGTGCCTGAAGATGCTATGGAGACGCCTTCGGGTAGTTAAGTTAACATAATTTACATTATGGGCTTTATTTGAAATGGGCTTTAAAGGGGGTGATCCCCTTTGGAAACCCCATTTTTTTTGGCAGGCTCAGGTGAACAATTTCAAAGTTGAAATGCTCTAGTCGGGAGAAAATTATTGTTGAAATGCTCTAGGTCGTGTCGACATTCATTTAAGCCAAAGCAAGATGGCGGCCAGTTGAACAAAAGCCAGGTAAGAAACCGCCATTTTGTTGTACCGCGTGGCAACACCCCTAAAGTGCTTCATCTTGCTAAACATTCTCTCGATAACA
>JAVBOI010000086.1:0-7918 GCA_031550695.1 Desulfovibrio sp.
CCCCCCCCCCCCCCCCCCCCCCCCCCCCCCCCCCCCCCCCCCCCCCCCCCCCCCCCCCCCCCCCCCCCCCCCCCCCCCCCCCCCCCCCCCCCCCCCCCCCCCCCCCCCCCCCGCCGGAGGCATACCCCACGCCATCTCTACCGCCGCTCCCGCTTCCGCGGGAGCGGCGGTACCTTCCGGTTCGGCCGCGCAGCGGAATCTTTTGATATTTTCTGATTCTCTCTTTGCCATTGGCAACAGGATTTGCTATAAAGAAAGATAATTCTCTCCGGCCGGGCGATCGCCCCGATCTTTCGCCCGCGTTCCGGCCCACGACTTCATTTTACGGAGGAAACTCATGCTGCCCGATCCTTACAAAGATTTTCTGGAAGCCCTGCGCCAGTTCATACCCGATTCCCGCATCTACACCGACTACCTGCGCACCCTGGCCTACGGCACGGACGCCAGCGTATACCGCCTGACCCCGAAAATCGTGGTGGACGCGGAAAATGAGGACGAGGTCTGCGGGCTGCTCCGCCTGGCCCGCAAGAGCAACATTCCCGTGACCTTCCGCGCCGCCGGCACCAGCCTGTCCGGCCAGGCGATCACCGATTCCGTCCTGGTGCGCCTGGGCCGCGGCTGGCAAGGCTGGCGCATGGACAAGGACGCCGCCCGCATCAGCCTGCAACCCGGCCTGATCGGAACGCGGGCCAACCAGTTGCTGGCCCGGTTCGGCAAAAAAATCGGGCCGGACCCGGCCTCCATAGACACCTGCAGAATCGGCGGCATCGTGGCCAACAACTCCAGCGGCATGTGCTGCGGCACCGCGGACAACAGCTACAAAACCCTGATCTCCACCCGCCTGATCCTGGCCGACGGGACCTTGCTGGACACGGCCGACGCCAGAAGCCGGGCCGCCTTTGCCGACACCCACGGCCATATTCTGGGAGGTCTGACCGCCCTGCGCGAGCGTATCATGGATGACGATATTCTGGCCGAGCGCATCCGGCGCAAGTTCAAGATCAAAAACACCACCGGTTACAGCATCAACGCCCTGGTGGACTTTGACGACCCCTTTGAAATCCTCCAGCACCTCATGGTGGGCTCGGAAGGCACCCTGGGCTTTATTGCCGAGGTAACCTACCGCACAGTGCCCGAACACAGCCACAAGGCATCTGCCCTGCTGCTCTTCCCCACCGTGCACGCCGCCTGCGAGGCCACCGTCACCCTGATCAAAAATCCGGTGGACTCGGCCGAACTGATGGACCGCGCCTCCCTGCGCTCGGTGGAAGGCCAGCCCGGCCTGCCGCCGGGATTGGAAACCCTGGGGCCGGAAGTCTGCTCCCTGCTGGTGGAAACGCGGGCGGTTGGCGACAAGGAACTGGATCGCAACATCGCCATCATTACCAAGGCCCTGGAAAAACACCCCACGGTCTGGCCCATAGCGTTCACAAAAGATCCGGAAGAATACGCCGCCCTGTGGCGCATCCGCAAGGGCATTCTGCCCTCGGTGGGGGCCGTGCGGCCGGTGGGCACCTCGCTTTTGATCGAAGACGTGGCCTTTCCCCTGGACAAGTTGGCCGACGCCGCCCTCTCCCTGCAAGGGCTGTTCGACCGCCACGGGTACTCGGGCACGCCCATTTTCGGGCACGCCAAGGACGGCAACCTGCACTTCACCTTTGCCCAGGATTTCGGCACGCCTTCGGAAGTGACGCGCTACAGCGCCTTCATGGACGACTTCTGCCGCCTGGTCACGGAAAAGTACGACGGCTCCCTCAAGGCCGAGCACGGCACGGGCCGCAACATCGCGCCTTTCGTGGAAATGGAATGGGGCGCCCAGGCCTACGCGATCATGAAGGACGTCAAGGCTCTGCTCGATCCGGAGGGCATCCTGAACCCCGGCGTGATCCTGAACACCGATCCCCAGGCCCACGTGCATCACCTCAAGCCCCTGCACCCGGCCCATGAACTTATCGACAAGTGCACGGAATGCGGATTCTGCGAGCCCATCTGCCCGTCGCGCGGCTTGAGCCTGACGCCGCGCCAGCGCATCACGGCCTGGCGCGAGGTCCAACGCCTGGAAGACGGGCCGGCCAAGGACAAGCTGCTCAAGCAGATGGAAAAATCCTACGAATACATGGGCAAGGCCACCTGCGCCGCCGACGGCCTGTGCGCCACGCGCTGCCCGGCCACCATCAACACCGGCAACTTCATCAAGCATTTGCGCAAGGAGCATGCCGGGGCCATGGCCAAGCGCACGGCCGCTTTTGTGGGCAATCACTTTGCCGGCGTGTGCAAAACCGCCTCCAAAACCCTGGACGCGGTGGACGCCCTGCACAAGGTGGTAGGCACGAGCGTCATGAAAAACGGCTCCCGCCTGCTCCGGACCGTGACCTTTGGCGCCAGCCCGGCCTGGAACCCGGCCATGCCCAAAGGCGGCGGCCTCCTGCCGGCAGCGCGGCCCGATCCGGGCAACCCGCGCAAGGTGGTCTATTTCCCCAGTTGCATCAGCCGGAGCATGGGACCGGGCCGGGAGCACCACGATACCCGCACCGAGCCGCAGGTCATGCTGGCCCTGCTGCACAAGGCCGGCTACGACGTGATCATCCCGGCCGGGGTGGATGCCCTGTGCTGCGGCATGGCCTTTGCCAGCAAAGGCCTGACCGAGGAAGCCGCCGCCCGCGAGCAGGCCTTGAACGCGGCCCTGCTGACTGCCAGCAACAACGGCGAGTACCCGGTCGTTTCAGAAACCAGCCCCTGCCTGCTGCACATGAAGGAAACCCTGGACAGCCGGCTGGTCCTGTACGAGCCGATCAGTTTTGTTCTGGACGTGCTGCGCGAGCGCCTGGACTTTACCGTGCTGCCCAGGCGCGTGGCCGTGCACGCCACCTGCTCGGCCCGCAAGATGGGCCTGGCCGGCAAGCTGGTAGCCCTGGCCGGCTTGTGCGCCTCACGGGTGGTGGCGCCGGAAGATACGGACTGCTGCGGCTTTGCCGGCGACCGGGGCTTCACCCACCCGGAACTTAACGAATCCGCCCTCCACTCCCTGCGCTTCCAGGTCAATGACTGCGATGCCGGCTATTCCACCAGCCGCACCTGCCAGATCGGCCTGTCCCTGCACAGCGGCATTCCGTATTACTCCATCCTGCACCTGGTGGACGAGGCCACAAAGGCGAAAAGGGAATAAGTGGATGAAGCCAACATAGTCGAAGTGGGGCTCCGCCCCACGCCCCGCAAGGGGGCAGCGGCCCCCTTGACCCGCGCACTTGTGGAGAAGTTCTGAATTGTGTCGGGCTTGCCAGCAACATGTCCCCCTTGCCCTTTTTGTGGCGGCAAGGGGGACATTAATTTTGAATGACTCAACGGGAGTCCCGTTCAGGAAAACCCTCCACGCTACCACAACAACACGTCACCCCGTATGGGGTGTCCAGAGGGGGTCACCCCCTCTGGCCGCCGGAGGCAAATACGACTCTTGGGCAACTTCACAATGAATTTATCGTATCAGCCCCTGGCGAGGAATTTCTTCGCGATGAACTGGCGGACTTCTTCCCAGGCGGTTGCTCCTTCTGGCAGGGCGTCGCCGAGAATCTGGAAGACATGGAACATGCCGTAGTAGCGTGTAAGGGTTGCGTCCACGCGGGCGGCCACGGCTTTCTGGTAGACGATTTCGGAATCGCTTTCGAGAATTTCCGCCGTGCCCACCTGGATCAGCATGGGCGGGAACTTTTCGTAAGAGCCGAATACCGGGGACAGATAGGGGTTGCGGGGGTCGGTCTTGCCCACGTAGGCCAGAATCAAAGGACGCACGGCCGGCAGAACGCCGTTTGCCGGCGGCGCGTATTCGGGGTTACCGCCGAAAATGGGGTCTTTATCCGCATTGGCCGTGTGCGATTTGCCGCTGCCGATCATGTCCGTCCACGGCGACATGCAGACCAGGGCGCCGGGCAGATCCTTGCCCTGATCGCGCAGTTTCAGGGTAAGGGCAAGGGTAAGGTTGCCGCCGGCGCTGTCGCCGGCCACCAGGATGTCTTGCGCCTTGTATCCCCTGGCCAGCAGCCAGTGCCAGGCCTCAAGGGCGTCTTCCAGGGCGGCCGGGAACACGTGCTCGGGCGCAAGGCGGTAATCCAGGCAGAAGACGTCGGCGTCGGCGGTCATTTCGGAATAGGTGACGGCCATATCCCGGTAAATATTGTTCAGTTGCAGCAAATAGGCCCCCCCGTGCAGAAGCAGCACCGCCTTGCGCGACGTTGATCCTTCTTTGTGCAGCAACTCCGCCTTGCAGTTTTTGAGGGGAACTTTCTGCAAAATATAGCCGTCCGGCGTATCCCAGGAGGCGTCGCTGTCGACAAAGTCCTTCATGGCGCGCAGCAACTTGTCGCCTTTCAGGGCCGGCGCGGACAGCAAAAGGCGCAGACTGTCGCGCAGCAGGCCGGATTGCGTGGACATTTTGGGATCGCCGTCTTCGTTGAAGTAGCGCGTGGTGTCGGCCGCCCGCGCGGGCGCGGCGCAGAGCAGAAGCAGCAGTGACATACAGACGTATTTTTTCATGTTCCCTCCCCTATTACGAACATTTTAGGCAGACGATTGGCATTTCGTCAAAAATGATATGTTTTTTACATGAAAGCAAGCCCGCGCTCTCCGAGCCCGCCTGAATTTTTTTATTGAAAGAAGGGGGAATTCTGGATAAAAATTTGGGCTTGCAGCATACGCGCGGCAACGCGCGCCACCGGGGGCTTTTTGTGCCGGTGGGAAAATTCGATAAATGTTATTAGATAATTGCATGCGCGCAAGCATTTGCGACCATGTCCCTGAAGCGCCCTCCCATGGGGGGTGAGCGCCAGGGTTGAGTGTTGCCCGAAACCGGCTAATCTTGACCTTTGCCGGTTTTCAGAATACTGGCTTAGGATATCGCCCACGCCGGACGCGGCCCGCCAGGTCTTGGCGGACGCTGAAAAGAAACTCCGCCCGCCGCGTTCCCGTAAGCTTTGTTCTGCCCGGGACGCCGGATTTCTTGCCGGAACACTTCTCCCCGTGAAGACGCCTCGTAAGACGCGTCGCTTTTCTCACCCGCAACGCAAGGACGGAACCGGACACCATGAGTGCCGACAGCCAATCACTGAACGCCATCAAAGCCGGGACAGCCTTGTACTCTCTGCTTCTGCCCAAAAGGGAATCCATGGCCGCCCGCTGGGTCGACATAGTCCATGGCACCTATCCTTTTGACACTATAGGATTTTTGCGTACCCGCAAGGACAGGTTCGCCAATCCGGTGGGGTACCGTACCGAAGAAGCGGCCAAGGCCCTGATGGACGTCCTGTTTGCCGACCAGCCCGACGAGGATTCCCTTCGCAAGGCCGTGGATGAAATCATCCGGGTGCGGGCCGTGCAGGACTTTGCCCCTGAGACCGCCGTGGGCGTCTTTTTCGCCCTTAAGGATATTGTGCGCCAGGTGGTGGAAGAGTCGAACCAACTGGCCGAAGTCATGCCCGCCCTGCTTAAGCTGGAATCGCGCATTGACGCGGTGGTGCTCATGGCCTTTGGCGCTTACGCCCGCTTTCGGGAAACCCTGCACCTGATGAAGGTGGACGAGTTCAAGCGGCTTAATTCGCAAATTTTACGGCTGGCTGAGAAGAAAGCCGCAAATACCACGGATGAGGCGGATACCAATAACTGATAGCCAAGCAGCGAGGTAAGGAATGGTCTTTTCACTTTTGGCAGTCATCGTACTCGGTGGCATTGGCTGGCTGGTCGCACCGCACGCGCCGTATCTTTTCGGCGTGATTCTGCCCCTGGCGGCCGTGCTGGTGTTTTTGGCCGGCTTTGTCTGGCGGATCAGGAACTGGGGCAAATCGCCGGTTCCTTTCCGGATTCCCACAACCGGCGGGCAGCAGCGCTCCCTCGACTGGATCAAACCCTCGCGCCTGGATTCGCCCTATACCAAAGCCGGCACCGTCGGGCGCATGATTCTCGAGGTGCTCACGTTCCGTTCCCTGTTCCGCAGCACCAAGGCGGAGCTCAAAGACGGGCCGCGGCTGGTCTACTGGTCGTCCAAATGGCTGTGGCTGTTCGCCCTGGCCTTCCACTACTGTTTTCTGGTCATTTTCATCAGGCACTTCCGCTTCTTCATCGAACCGGTGCCTTTCTGTCTCACGTTCATCGAGGGCCTGGACGGACTCATGCAGATCGGCGTGCCGCGCTTTTACATGACCGACGCCATCATTGTGGCCGCGCTGCTTTTCCTGCTTTTCCGCCGCCTGGTGGACACTAAGCTGCGCTACATCTCCCTGCCCGGCGACTTTTTTCCGCTCCTTCTGCTCCTCGGCCTGGTGGGCAGCGGCATCTGGATGCGCTATCTGGGCAAGACGGACATCGCCACCATCAAGGCCTTCACCATGGGTCTGGTCACCCTGTCGCCCGTAAGCCCGGCCGGTTTGTCCCCCATTTTCTTCCTGCACCTGTTCTTTGTCACCTCCCTGCTTGTGTACTTCCCCTTCAGCAAGCTCATGCACATGGGGGGCGTGTTCCTGTCGCCAACGCGCAACCTGCCCAACAACTCCCGGGCCGTGCACCACGACAACCCCTGGAATCCGCCCAAGAAGTACCACACCTACGCCGAATACGAGGATGATTTCCGCGACCTCATGGACGAGGCGGGTCTGCCCCTTGAAATCACCCCTGAACAAGCCGCTGCCGCTGCCGCCAAGGAGTAGCCATGTCCAAGCTGCCTGATGCAAAAATTCTGGCCAAAAGCATAGATTATGCCTTTCCTTCGGCCCCCTGGATGAAGACCAAACCGGCCTTCAACCCCGGTTCCTTCTGCTACCCGGCCAAGGAAGAAACCATGGCCGGCCTTGGCATGCCCAACCCGCATACCTGGAACCCGGCCGAAGAAGACTGGAACCTGCCGAACAACTGGGAAGAAATCATCTACAAGGCCCTGAAGGACCGGCTGGAGAAATACCGCTCCCTCAAGGTGTTCATGGATATCTGCGTGCGTTGCGGCGCCTGCGCCGACAAATGTCACTTCTTCCTGGGCACGGGCGACCCCAAAAACATGCCCGTGCTGCGGGCCGAGCTTATCCGCTCCGTATACCGCCAGGACTTTACCACCGTGGGCAAGCTGCTGGGCAAATTCGCCGGCGGCCGCAAGCTGGACAAGAACGTGATCAAGGAGTGGTTCTACTACTTCTACCAGTGCACCGAATGTCGCCGCTGTTCCCTGTTCTGTCCCTACGGCATCGACACGGCCGAAGTGACCATGATCGCCCGCGAACTGCTGCACGAACTCGGCCTCGGCATTCACTGGATCATGGACCCGGTGTCCAACTGTAACCGCACCGGCAACCACCTGGGCATTCAGCCCCACGCCTTCAAGGAAATCGTCGAATTCCTCTGCGACGACATCGAAACAATCACCGGCATCAAGATCAAGCCGCCCTTCAACGAAAAAGGGCACGAAGTCCTCTTCATCACCCCTTCCGGCGACGTGTTCGCGGACCCGGGCATCTATACCTTCATGGGTTACCTGATGCTCTTCCACGAAATCGGCCTGGACTACACGCTGTCCACCTACGCCTCGGAAGGCGGCAACTTCGGCTCCTTCACCTCGGCCGACATGATGAAGAAGCTTAACGCCAAGATGTACGCCGAAGCCGAACGCCTGGGCGCCAAGTGGATTCTGGGCGGCGAGTGCGGCCACATGTGGCGGGTGGTGCACCAGTATATGGAAACCATGAACGGCCCCACCCCGGCCTGCATGACCACCCCTAAAAGCCCCATCACCGGCACGGTGTTCCACAACGCCGCCTCCACCAAAATGGTGCACATCACCGAGTTTACCGCCGACTTGATCAAGCATAACAAGATCACCCTCGACCCCAGCCGCAACGACCACATGACGGTCACGTTCCACGACTCCTGCAACCCGGCCAGAGGCATG
>JAVBOI010000092.1:0-21006 GCA_031550695.1 Desulfovibrio sp.
CCCCCCCCCCCCCCCCCCCCCCCCCCCCCCCCCCCCCCCCCCCCCCCCCCCCCCCCCCCCCCCCCCCCCCCCCCCCCCCCCCCCCCCCCCCCCCCCCCCCCCCCCCCCCCCCGCCGGAGGCAATACAACTCTTGGCCAACTTCAAATTTACTCTGCTCTATATCTAGGATCGCCGCATGAAACTGAATTCCGTGGCCGTCATAGGCGGCGGGCTCGCGGGCTGCGAGTGCGCTCTGGCCCTGGCCAAAGCCGGGGTGGCTGTCACCATTTTCGAAATGAAGCCCCTGCGCTTTTCCCAGGCCCATGTCAGCCCGGATCTGGCCGAACTGGTCTGCTCCAACTCCTTTCGCTCCGACGCCCCGGATGCGGCCGTGGGACTGCTTAAAGAGGAAATGCGCCGCCTGGGCGGCCTGTGCATGACCGTGGCCGAGGAAACGCGCGTGCCGGCCGGCAAGGCCCTGGCCGTGGACAGAGATCTCTTTTCCGCCCGCGTGACGGCCAGGATCGCGGAACACCCCGGCATCCGCGTGGAGCGCCGTGAAATTCTGTCCTTAAGCGCGGACGAGGAACCGGCCCTGCGCGGGTTCGACGCCGTTGTCGCGGCCGCCGGCCCCCTGGCCTCGGACAGCCTGGCCGCCTCGCTGCAAAGCCTTACCGGGCAGGACCACCTGTATTTTTACGACGCCATCGCCCCGGTGGTGGACGGCGCTTCCATCGACATGGGCGTGGCCTTCTGGGGCTCGCGCTACCAGCCCGAAGACACGGACTACCTTAACTGCCCCATGAACCGCGAGGAATACACGGCCTTTTACGAGGCCCTGTTGCAGGGCGAAACATTTGCCGCCCACGGCTTTGAAGAGGAAAAACACTTTGAGGGCTGCATGCCCGTGGAGGCCCTGGCCGGGCGCGGCTTCAAAACCCTGGCCTTTGGATCGCTCAAGCCCGTGGGCTTTGACGACCCGCGTACCGGCCGGCGGCCTTTCGCCCTGCTGCAACTGCGGCCGGAAAACCGCAACAAGACCATGTTCAACCTGGTGGGCTGCCAGACAAAGCTCAGGCAAAGCGAGCAGGAACGCGTGTTCCGCCTGATTCCCGGCCTGGAAAAGGCGGAGTTCGTCCGCTTCGGCAGCATGCACCGCAACACCTTTGTCAATGCGCCCAAGGCCCTGGCGGAAGATCTGTCGCTCGTCAATGCGCCGGGCGTTTTTCTGGCCGGCCAGATCACCGGGGTGGAAGGCTATGTGGAGTCGGCCGCTTGCGGTTTGTGGCTGGGCCTGCTGCTGGGGGCGCGCGCGAACGGCCGCGATCTGGCCCCGCCGCCCGTGGAAACCGCTCTCGGTTCCCTGCTCGGGCACCTGCGCCTGCCGGCCAAGCGCTTTCAGCCCAGCAACGTGCAGTTCGGCCTGATGCCGGAACTGGGCGTCAGGGCAGGCAAGGCCAACCGCAAGGCCTTGTACGCCGAACGCGCCCGCGCGGCCTTTACCGCCTGGCTGGCCCAATCGGGGCTGGGCGAAGCATGAGCGCGCCGGTTTTTTCCGTCATCATCCCGGTCTTCAACAAGTGGGAGTTGACGGCCGTCTGCCTGCGCAGCCTGCGCGAGCACACGCCGGACCACGATTTCGAGACGATCGTCGTGGACAACGGCTCACGCGACGACACGGCCCACGCCCTGCAAGCCCCGGGCGAGAGCCTGTTTGGCCAACGCTTCACGCGCATTCGTTTTGAGGAAAACCGGAATTTCGGCCCGGCCTGCAACGCCGGGGCAAAAGCTGCCTCGGCTCCGCTGCTGTTCTTTCTCAACAACGATACCCTGCTCACGCCCGGCTGGGCTCCGCCCCTGCTGGACGCCCTGGCCGCCGATCCTTGCCTGGGCGGCGTGGGACCGTTGCTGCTGTATGAGGACCGCACGGTCCAGCACCTTGGAGTGGCCTTTTCCCTGTCCAGGGTGGAGCACCTGTACCGGGACTTTTTGCCCGATCACCCGGCGGTTACGCGCAAACGTCGTTTGCAGGCTATCACCGCCGCCGCCCTAATGCTGCCGCGCGAGCTTTTTTTCCAACACGAGGGCTTTTACGAAGACTACCGCAACGGCTTCGAAGACCTGGACCTGTGCCTGCGCATCGGGCAAACGGGAAAGCACTTCGCCTGCGCGCCCGCGTCCGTGGTCATCCACCTGGAAAGCCGCACCCCCGGCCGCAAGGACAACGACGCGCACAACAGCGCCCTGCTCACGCAACGCTGCCGCAGCCTGTTCCGGCCGGACAAACACCTGCACGGCCTGCGCGACGGGTTTCTGCCCTTTATCGACGACAGCCTGGACATCGGCCTGCGCCTGAAGGACGAAGACGAGGAGCGCCTTGCCCGAACCGTCCTCGATCAGCCCCCGGCAGTCTGGCATGAGCGTTGCCGCGAGCATCCCTACTGGGTGCGGGGCCGGGAATACCTGGCCGGGATACTGGAAGAACAAGGGCTCGCGGCCGAAGCCCTGGCCTGCCGCATCGAGGTGGCGGACATCCTGAACCTGGCCCAAAGCAGCCGGAATCTGATGCTGGCCGCCGCCCGCCTGGGCGACGCCGAAACCTTGGCCGCCGCCGAAGCGTCGTACCAGCGGCTGGCCGAACGCGGGCGGGACAAGACGCTGTGCCGCACGCTTCTGCGCGAAGCCGCCGAACGGGGCGACGCCCGGCTGGAAGCGCTGTACGAGGAAAAATTGCGAGAGATTTCGCGCTGAAAATGATTCGGCCGGAGCGGGATACAGCGGGAGAGGTCTGTTCGCCTCTCCCGCCGGCCGTTTTTTTCCCTCCGGGCTGGACAAGGGAAGCATTCACAGTTAGTGAAGTAAGCAACTTTTTTTCAAATATGACAACTAATTGTTATTATTTTTAATAGGAATATTCATGGCTTCTTCATTTGATCTGCAAGCGCTGATCCATTCCTTTGCCCTGCGCCTGCGGCAAAGCGGGACTGACTCGCCCCGCCTGTCGGCGGAGGTTCTGCTGGCGCACGCTCTGGGCCTGGAGCGGAACGATCTGCTCAAGCGCCTTATCCTGGAGCCGGAAGCCGGGATCTCCGCCGAGGAACTCCGGCGGGCGGAAGGCTTTGTGGCCCGGCGGGCGAACGGCGAGCCAGTGGCCTATATCGTGGGCGTCAAGGAATTTTACGGCCGCGACTTCGACGTTTCGCCGGCCACCCTGGTGCCGCGCCCGGAAACCGAACTGCTGGTGGAACTGGCCCTGGAAGAAGCGGCGCGGCTTGCCCATGACCACGGCGGCCGGTTCGCGGATTTCGGCACGGGCACGGGCTGCATTGCCGTCACCCTGGCCCTGGATCTGCCGCGCTGGCGCGGCCTGGCCCTGGACATCAGCGATGACGCCCTGCGCGTGGCCCGGGTCAACGCGCGCCTTCATGAGGCGCACAACCTTCTGTTCGCGCGGGCGGACTTCACGGCCCCGCCCCTGGCCCCGGATTCCCTGGACATTCTTATCAGCAACCCGCCCTATGTCAGCGAAAAGGAATACGCCGCCCTGGATCGGGAAGTGCGGGACTTCGAGCCCAAGCCGGCCCTGGTTCCGGCCTTGTCCCCGGCAAACCCGGCGCTGCCGGAGCCGGCCTCCGGCCTGGAGCACGTCATCGCCATCATCGACCAGGCCAAGCGGCTTCTGAAACCCGACGGGCTGCTGTTGATGGAAATAGGCAGCAGGCAGGGTTCGGCCGTTTTCGACGCCCTTAGCCGGAGCGGCTGGGGCGAAGGAATACTCCATAAAGATCTCGCCGGGCTGGATCGCGTTCTGATTGCCCGCAAATGACGCCTTTTTCCCTTGTTTTTTTCCTGCCGGCCGATTGGACAAAATACCACAGGTGCGAAAAAACCACAGGCAAAATGTTCTGATTTGCCAGCCCGCACCCTATTATTTCAGTATATTGCCTGGAGTCTAGACTTTGGAACGCTTCTTGCTTTTCGGGAGCATACCCGGAGGGTTTATGCAACAGACGACTATCAAGCGACGGATACAATGCGCCGGAATAGGTCTGCACAGCGGCAAAAAGGTCACGCTGACCATGCGCCCGGCGGCCGAGGATACCGGCATCGTGTTTCACGTCGCAAGCCCTATGGGCATCCGGGACATTCGCCCCACGGCCGACTCGGTCATTGCCACCGGCCTCGCCACCACCCTGGGCAAGGACGGGACGGCCGTATCAACGGTGGAGCATCTGCTCGCGGCCCTGCGCGGCCTGGCCATAGATAACGTGCACATCGACGTTGCCGGCGGGGAAATCCCCATCATGGACGGCAGCGCCGCTTCTTTTGTCATGCTTCTGGACGAAGCCGGCGTTCACCGGCAAATCGCCCCGCGCAAGGTGTTCCGCATCAAGAGAACCTGCCGTTTCGGCCAGGGCGACAAGTTCATCAAGGCCGAGCCGCACGACGGCTTTCGCGTGGATTACACCATTGTTTTTCCGCACCCCTCCATCGGCACCCAGCGCACGGTTCTTGAGGTCACCCCGCAAAGCTTCGCCAAGGTGGCCAAAGCCCGGACTTTCGGGTTTCTTCAGGACGTGGAAATGCTCAAGTCGCGCGGGTTGGCCCTTGGCGGCAGCCTGGACAACGCCATCGTGCTGGACGAACGCGGCGTGGTCAACGAGGAAGGGCTGCGCTATCCGGACGAATTCGTCCGCCACAAGCTGTTGGACTTTGTCGGCGACATGGCCATGCTTCCCCTGCCCCTGCAGGGACGCTTCACGGTGTCCTGCTCCGGCCACGCCCTGAACAACGAGTTTCTGCGCCACATCACCGCTTCCGAATCCCTGTACCTGGAAACCGTCAGGCTCGGCGGCGACTACCATGCCCCCCTTCGCCGTCCGACCCGCCGGCCCGTGGAAGAAACGGCCGCCCCTATTTTCGCGGCCGGTTGATGCGGGGACCGGAAACGACGGCACGGTTTTTCCTTCTGAACCAACCTCTTTTTCAATAAACCCCGGACGGGGCGGAACACTCGCTGTTCCGCCCCGTCCGGGGTTTTTCGTCCGGCAACGGCGCGCCGCTTCCCCCGGCCGTATCGTTTTCTCGCCCCGCGCGGGCATTGCTCCCCTGGGGCCGTTTCTCATTTACACCGCCCCCGGCTCCGCGCGTTCATATTTCTCACGTGGTGCGCTTTTTTACGCGTTTTGCGGAAAAGAAAAATTGACTGAACCAATCCACATGTTATAAATAAGGATATCGACGCGCATTCGCGGACGCCGGGCTCCCGCCCGGCGCTCGCCCTCAAGAGAAACGCCATGACACGAATTTTCTACCCCGATTCCGGCGACCCGGCCGCCAGCCGCCCCCCGGAACAGCCTGGCGACGCCCCCGCCTCACCGGCTGATCAGCGTCCTTTCGATACTTTTCCGCCCGAATGGACTTCGCTGGTCGATTCCCACGAGAACGACGGCATTTTTTCCGGCAACTGCGCGCACGAGTCGGCCGACGCGTTCATCGGAGAAATTTTTGCGCAACCAGAGAGCACGGACATTGTCCTTGCCGGAATCGAGAATCTTGATCAGGGCGGAAACGGCGCCCACTTTCCCGGCGAGGGGCTGCACATCTTTTCCTGGGCCGCCGCGGACGGCATTGCCGATGGCCTGGACGTGGTGGAGGATTTCGCCTTCGGCCGGGACCGGCTACGCTTTGAAGACCTGCTGTCCGACGGCTACTCCCTGGACCTTCCGGCTCTGCTTCACGACGGCGACATCACCGTGACCGAGCAGGACGACGGCTCCCTGTTGCTCGCCCACGGCGGACAGCAGGTGGAAATCCACCACCAGGGCAGCATCAGCGACGACCAGATCCACGCCCTGACCGGCGACGACACCGCCGCCGCCGCGGAAGTGCTGCGGCAAATGCTGCTGACCACGGGCTGAGGCCGCCCGGCCCGCGCGAGCGTAATCAGACGCTTGCTCCTATTATTAAGGATAGCGACGGACTTACCAAAATTTCAGCCTGACGCTGATTTTCTTTGACAAACAATCCGAGTTCGCAGATACTCCCGTTCTGCGCTCCGGAAAGCGCGGCCGCATGCGGTGGACGATATTTTTCACCTGTTTTGACAAGCGGTTATTCGTTTTTCCGGGCAAAATTTGGCTATGGATTCCTTTGACGATGATTTTTCCTGAAAGCGATCATTTTTTACTTGCCTTTTGGTCAAAGTGAACGTATTAGCAACAAGTTCATTGCTGGCGTAGCTCAACTGGCAGAGCAGCTGATTTGTAATCAGCAGGTTGCGGGTTCGAGTCCCATCGCCAGCTCCACAGTGGTGGGGTTCCCGAGTGGCCAAAGGGAACAGACTGTAAATCTGTCGTCGTACGACTTCGGTGGTTCAAATCCACCCCCCACCACCATCACGCATTTGCGACTAAGGCTGTAGGAGACAGGATGGCCTGTCGGGGAACTACGGCGAGAGCGCGGGAATAGCTCAATGGCTAGAGCATCAGCCTTCCAAGCTGAGGGTTGCGAGTTCGAGTCTCGTTTCCCGCTCCAAATTACCGTCCTTTGTTCCTCCCCAACAGCAAAGTACATAGCGGAAAGCGCCCACGTAGCTCAATTGGCAGAGCGCGTCCTTGGTAAGGACGAGGTAGGCAGTTCAATCCTGCCCGTGGGCTCCATCTTTCTTATTCGCACAACCATTCCAGCGATCACAAACGCCAGTTAGGGAGACGATCATGGGTAAGGAAAAATTTCAACGCACTAAGCCTCACGTCAACATCGGCACCGTCGGGCACATCGACCATGGCAAGACCACGCTAACCGCCGCCATCACCAAGATTTCGGGTCTCAAAGGCTCCGGCAAGTACGTGGCCTATGACGAAATCGACAAGGCCCCGGAAGAAAAAGAGCGCGGCATCACCATCGCCACGGCCCACGTGGAATACGAGACGCCCAACCGCCACTACGCGCATGTTGACTGCCCCGGCCACGCCGACTACATCAAGAACATGATCACCGGCGCGGCCCAGATGGACGGCGGTATCATCGTGGTGGCCGCCACCGACGGCCCCATGCCGCAAACCCGCGAGCACATCCTGCTCGCCCGTCAGGTGGGCGTGCCCAGCCTGGTGGTGTTCCTGAACAAGTGCGACATGGTTGACGACGAAGAACTGCTCGAACTGGTGGAACTGGAAGTGCGCGAGCTTCTGTCCTCCTATGGCTACCCCGGCGACGAAGTGCCCGTTATTCGCGGCTCCGCCCTGAAAGCCCTGGAAAGCGACGACCCCGATTCCCCCGAAGCCAAGTGCATTCTGGACCTGCTTGCCGCGTGCGACAGCTACATTCCCGAGCCCATGCGCGAAATCGACAAGCCCTTCCTCATGCCCATTGAAGACGTGTTCTCCATCTCCGGCCGCGGCACCGTCGTGACCGGCCGGGTTGAGCGCGGCATCATCAAGGTTGGCGACGAAGTGGAAATCGTGGGCATCAAAGACACCGCCAAGTCCACCTGCACCGGCGTGGAAATGTTCCGCAAGCTGCTCGACCAGGGCCAGGCCGGCGACAACATCGGCGCCCTCTTGCGCGGCGTGAAGCGTGACGATGTGGAACGCGGCCAGGTTCTTGCCGCTCCCAAGTCCATCACCCCGCACAAGAAGTTCAAGGCCGAAGTGTACGTGCTGTCCAAGGAAGAAGGCGGCCGCCACACTCCGTTCTTTACCGGCTACCGTCCCCAGTTCTACTTCCGCACCACGGACGTTACCGGCATCATCGCCCTTGAAGAAGGCGTGGAAATGGTTATTCCCGGCGACAACGCCACCTTCATCGTGGAGCTTATCGCCCCCATCGCCATGGAGCAGGGCCTGCGCTTCGCCATCCGCGAAGGCGGCCGCACCGTCGGCGCCGGCGTTGTTTCGGAAATCACGGAGTAACCCATGCGCATCAACATTCTGCTCGCCTGCACCGAGTGCAAGCGGCGCAATTACTCCACTTGCAAGAACAAAAAGAATACCACCGGTCGTCTTGAACTGAAGAAGTATTGTCCTTGGGACAAGAAAATGACGGTTCACCGCGAGACGAAGTAGGCGGTACGGGCGAAGTCGGCTTTTTTGCGCGGTTGCCGGTGTTTCTGGCCGGGAAAAACGCAAGAAAACGGTTTCGCGATGCAGGGCAGTAGCTCTAACGGTAGAGCGGTGGTCTCCAAAACCATAGGTTGGGGGTTCGAATCCCTCCTGCCCTGCCAAGCCTTAGCGGCGGCCGCGGCAAGGTGTTCCTTGCCGTGGCGCCTTACCGCTGGTGAACGCTGGCTCATCCCACACAACGCGAAATCGCGCCCGGCGGATTCTGGATTGCCCGATTCCCTCCCGGCAGCGCCGCGTCTTTATCCGCCCGCGCGGACAGGAAACGTTCCAGCCACAGCAATGACATTTAAGGTGCAAACCATGGCCACCAAGCAAAAAAAGCAAGACAAGGCGCTGCCGGCAACCGGCGGCAGGGCCACGGGCGCCGTTGCCGTGCCAACGGAGTCCGCCGCTTCCAAAGTTCGCGCTCTGGGGCAGTACTTTGAGGATGCGAAATCCGAACTTGGCAAAGTTTCCTGGCCCACCAGGAAAGAAGTCAAGGCCACTTCCATTGCTGTGCTGATCCTTGTCGTTATCATGTCATTTTTCCTTGGCATCGTGGACGTTCTGCTGGCGAAAATCGTGGAAGTCATTCTCTCCATAGGACTGTAGCCATGACAGACGACGCTCAGACAACGCCCAAGGCGCGCTGGTACATCGTGCACACTTACTCCGGCTTCGAAAACCGGGTGGAACAGACCATCCGGGAAATGATGCGCACGGAGCAGGACCAGGGCTGCATCAAGGAAGTCGTCATACCCACGGAAAAAGTGATCGAGCTGGTACGGGGCGAAAAAAAGACTTTCACCCGCAAGTTCTACCCCGGCTATGTCATGATCCGCATGGAGATGAACGATTTTTCCTGGCACCTTGTCCAGTCCATCCCCAAGGTCACCGGGTTTGTCGGCGGCAAAAACCGCCCCACGCCCATGAAGGACAGCGAGGCGGACCGGATTCGCAGCATCATGGAAGCGCGCCAGGAACAGCCCCGGCCCAAGTTCAATTTTGAACGCGGCGACGAGGTCCGGGTTATTGACGGACCCTTTGGGGGCTTTAACGGCGTGGTGGAAAACGTCAACTACGACAAGGGCAAACTGCGGGTGTCGGTTTCCATTTTCGGCAGACAAACTCCGGTGGAATTGGACTTCGTCCAGGTTTCCAAAGGATAAGAACATACTCGGACAGGCGTTTGTTTCATGAAAACGCGCCGCCGCGGGACAAAGGAACACTCTCATGGCCAAGAAAGAAGTCGCGAAAATCAAATTGCAGATTCCCGGCGGCATCGCCAACCCTTCGCCGCCCGTGGGCCCGGCTCTCGGCCAGCACGGGCTCAACATCATGGAGTTCTGCAAGACTTTTAACGCCAGAACAGCCGATCAAAAAGGCATGATCATCCCCGTGGTGATCACAGTCTATCACGATCGCTCGTTCTCCTTCATCACCAAAACGCCCCCGGCCGCCGTGCTGCTCATGAAAACGGCCAAGCTGGAAAAAGGCTCCGGCGAACCCAACCGGAACAAGGTCGGCGTCATCTCCATGCAGCAGGTGGAAGAAATCGCCGCCCTTAAAATGCCTGATTTGACCGCCAAAGACATGGATGCGGCCAAACGTTCCATTCTCGGCACCGCCCGCAGCATGGGCCTTGAGGTGAAGTAACGTTTAATCAACAGCACTGCCGTGGGGCCGCGAAAGCGGCGCCGTAAACCGGCAGGAGATTCAAACGACAGGATAAAGGTACTACCATGCCCAAACATGGAAAAAAATTCCGTAAAGCCATTGAAGGCGCGGATTTGCAGCTTAAGCTCACAGTGGAAGACGCCATCGACAAATCCCTGGCGGCGTCGTTCGCTAAATTTGATGAAACCGTCGACGTGGCCCTTGGCCTTGGCGTCGAGCCCAAATATTCCGACCAGATGGTGCGCGGCGCCTGTGCCCTGCCGCACGGTCTGGGCAAAACCGTGCGCGTGCTGGTCTTCTGCAAAGGCGAAAAAGAAGCCGAAGCCAAGGCCGCCGGCGCCGACTACGCCGGCGCCGAAGAACTGGTGGCCAAAATCAAGGAAGGCTTCCTTGATTTCGATTCCGCCATCGCCACCCCGGATGTCATGGCCCTGGTCGGTCAGGTCGGCCGTATTCTCGGACCGCGCGGCCTTATGCCCAACGCCAAAACCGGCACCGTTACCTTTGACGTGGCCTCGGCCGTCAAGGAAGTAAAGGCCGGCCGCGTTGAGTTCAAGGTGGACAAGGCCGGCGTGCTCCACGCCCCCCTGGGCAAGGTTTCCTTCGGCTCCGACAAGATTCTGGACAACCTGCGCGCCCTTTTGTCCGAAGTGAACCGGCTTAAGCCCTCGGCCGCCAAAGGCACCTATATGAAGGCCATGGCCGTTTCCACCACCATGGGTCCCGGGTTCAAAATCGATCCCACCGTGATCCGCAAATTTATCGAAGGCCAGCAGTAAGTACTGCCCGGCGGCCGGATTGCATAAGCGATCCGGCCGTCCCTTCGATGGCGGGAGAAATCCCGCCCTGGCTAAGGACCTGGAAATCTGAGTCACAGACAGCCGGCATGACGCGGGGCTTCCCGCAAATGTAAGCCCGGCCGAGACTTATCTCTGGCTCTGTTTCCACCAGGCACATCACAAACTCCAGGAGAGTCGCGTGAACAGAACCGAAAAAGCGCAGGTGATAGAGACTATCAAGGCCGCCGCCGAGAAGTCTTCCATTGCCGTGGTCGCCGACTTCAAGGGGATGCCGGTGGAAGAGATGACCCGTCTCAGGGCGAAATTGCGCGAAAGCGGCGGAGAGCTGCTTGTCGTCAAAAACACCCTGGCCCGTATCGCCTTTACCGGCGGCGCGCACGACGTCATCAAAGACAACTTCCGCGAAAACTGCGCCATCGCCCTTGGGTCGCAAGATCCCGTGGCCGTCGCCAAGGCGGTCTCGGACTTCGCCAAGACCAGCAAAAAATTCGCCGTGCGCCACGGAAGCCTGGAAGGCAAATTCCTTTCCGCCGCTCAGCTTGACGCCCTTGCCAAGCTGCCCGGCAGAAACGAACTGCTTGCCCAGACCCTTGGCACGCTTAACGCCGTGCCCACCAACTTCGTGTCGCTGCTGGCCAATACCATTCGCGGCGTGCTGTACGCCCTCAAGGCTATCGAAGAAAAGAAAGCCGCCTAGGGCCACACAACAACTTTGCCAAAGAACCCTTAAGGAGAACTTCCATGTCCGTTACCAAAGAACAAGTCGTTGACTTTATCGCCAACATGACCGTGCTTGAACTCTCCGAATTCATCAAAGAACTCGAAGAGAAGTTCGGCGTTTCCGCCGCCGCCCCCGCGGCCGCCATGGTCGCCATGCCGGCCGCCGGCGCTCCGGCCGCCGAAGTTGAAGAAAAGACCGAATTCGACGTTATCCTGAAAGCCGCCGGCGCCAACAAAATTGGCGTCATCAAAGTTGTGCGCGCCCTGACCGGCCTCGGCCTGAAGGAAGCCAAGGACAAGGTCGACGGCGCTCCTTCCACCCTGCTTGAAGCCATTGCCAAAGACAAGGCCGAAGACGCCAAGAAGCAACTTCTCGAAGCCGGCGCCGAAGTCGAAGTCAAGTAATTCGACCGGACCACACAGTTCGCGAATACAAGCGCGGGGTATGAACCCCGCGCTTTTTTTGCCCCCGGCCCCCCCACCCCCTTTCTTCAAACCTTTCCATATTGTAGGATGATACGGGTTGGATGCTTCGAATCGCGCGCTTCTGCCGGGCTCTCGCGGGCGGACGGAAATGACGCTGCGCCGCCCTGATCCACGCGTTTGGCAATACGATTATTGTTGCGGATTTACCGGCGGTTTCGATGCGGATTGCTCCGCGCTCTTTTTTGGTGTAGCGGATTAGCCGTAAAGTAAAGTTATTCACGGCAGGCCCCCAAATGGGGTTTCCAAAGGGGGTCACCCCCTTTGGCCGCCGGAGGCAATACTACTCTTGGGCAAATCAAAATGAATTTGCTCTAACCGCGACCCCCACCTCGCCGACGCATGAAAAAATTTCCGCGCCAAAGCCTGCCCGTGCTCATGCATCATTCCATCAGCGACGACGCCACCCAGGTGGCGATACGCACGGCCGTTTTTGATGAACAATGCCGGATGCTGGCCGAAAACGGCTGGTTCGGCATCAGCCTGGCGCAGGCCGAGGCTTTTCTCATCAACGGCGAGAGCCTGCCGGAGAAGTCCTTTCTCATGACCTTTGACGACGGCTTTCTGGACAACTATGTGCATGCCTGGCCAATTATGCGTAAATACGGGCACAAAGGCGTCATTTTTGCCGTCACGGACAGGATCACCCAGGCCCAGCGCGATTGCGAAGCGCAAACGCCGGCCCCCGGCCCCAACGCTTCCGGCCTTGGCGCCTCCGGCGCTTCCGGACCCGACGACGCCGACACACCCGGCCCCGCCGTCCCTTACGACGCCGGCGCATCTGACCGGGCCGGCCTCTCGGCCCTCCGCCCCACGATCCGGCCCACTCTTGAGGATGTCTGGCAAGGCCGTTGCGCCAGGGAAGACCTGCCCAATGTGGACAGCCCGCTCCGGGAGGACGCCCTTGGCCGCGCCTTCCGGCAGGATCTTTTCTTCACCTGGGACGAGGCCAGGCTCATGGAGCAAAGCGGCGTCGTGGCCATTGCCGCCCACTCCGCCCGCCACGAACGGGTGTTCGCCGGCCCGGCCTTTTCCGGGTTCGCCCAACCGGGCGACCGCCTGCGCACTTTCTCCTACACCGTTTCGCCCACATTCTGGGGCATGCCCGTTTTCGCGCGGGAGCCCGAACTGGCCCAGCGCGCGTTTATCCCCTCCCCGGCCCTGCTGAAAGCGATTGCCAGCCTGGTGCCCCAGGACGACGCGGCCGCGGCCGAATTTTTCGCCTCCCCCCCCAATCTGGACAGGCTGAGCGCCCTGGTGGAACAGCACAAAAACAGACTGGGCGAATACGAAAGCCCGGAAGACCGCACCCGGCGCCTGCGCGCCGTCATGGAGACCTGCCAGGCCACCCTCACCCGCGAACTCGGCCACCCGATCCAAAGTTTCTGCTGGCCTTGGGGCGTCTTTTGCGATCAGGCCAGGGAACAGGCCCAGGACGCCGGTTTCACGGTCTTCTACACCACCCGCCTGGGCCTGAACCTGCCCGCCAGGCCCCTGGCGGTCAACCGCATCAAGGTCAAAAGCCGGACCGATTCCTGGCTGCTCCGCCGCCTGAACGTCTACAGCCGCCCCTGGCTCGGTTTCCTGTACCTGGCGCTGCGCCTGTAGAAAAGAACGCCTCCGGCCCCCATCCTCCTTCCTTCTAGCGCATTTAACGCTTGAAAGAGTCGCTTAACGGCGGGCAATGCCCGCCGACGCCTCTTTAGCGGCAAGGATTTGATGGCAAATCCTTGCAGAGCAATCCACTCATTTCATTCGTGAATTGCTCTAAGCAATCGGTCGAGGGCTCGATTCCTTCCTGGCGCCAAAAAATTCATAAAACGAGCCTCGCTCCCATCGTGCCCTTTTTTGTCGGATCGACAGTGAGAGGCGAGGTCGCCAAAGAATGATAAATCAAATATATCTTGGGTAAGCCTTATCCTGACATTATGGGGTATACGTCAATGGCTCGTCTTCGCTCCCGGTGCTTTATGGCTTTTGTCATTGCCGCCAACCTTCTGCTCGGCAATGGGATTCTCTGGTATGGCTCCGAGTTTTTGGAGATATCTCCCCGCCCTCTTTCACTCGGATACAGCCTGACAACGGTCATTTTTCTTCTGCTGGAATTTCACGGCACCCGGCCTTCAAGCCGGCCGGCTGTCAAAGCCGTTCGCAGCATACTTTACTCCATCCCTATCGCGTTTTTGGGGGCGGGCCTGGCTTTTCTGGAGGACCTCATGTCCCGCAGTCACGCCGGAGGGCTTCCCGGAACGGAGATTTTCGTCTTTATCAAGGGGCTGGTGCTGGGATTTCCCACACTGGTATTGCCCGTGGTTATTATGAATATGATTTTATTTGGTTTTTATAAAGAGGATTGGTAAGATCGCGCATACGCGCGAGCCCTTGCGGGAGAGATGGGGTGTGATGGAAACTTCCGAAAAGAATATGAATACACCTCCCGAACCCTCACCCCGGCCATCGTGGCTTGTCCGCCTCTGGTTCGCCCTTTCCCTCAGCGTCGGCTTTGCGGCCGGGCTGATCGGACTGTTCACAAGCGCCGGCGCCATTCTTGAAATCATTTTTCTTCGGGCCAAATTCCATTTTTTGTTGTTGGGCAGTCTTTTTCTGGCCCCTCTCCCTATTTTGTTGTTCCTTACGCTCATGGGCAGGCCGCGTACTGCCATGTGGCTTGAAATTTTCGGTGCGGCGTCCATGCTCGTCTTTCTCGCCGGGGCGTGGTCCGCGTCTCCTTCCGGCGTCAGCACTGCCGGCCTGATCACGGGCGCAACGGCCCTGATCGGGTTCCGGTTCTGCCGCCCGGCCATGCTCCCGGTCATGCGTCTTGACTGGCGGGCCTTGCTGTCCGCCCACCTGATCCCGGTTCTGTTCGCGCTCTTTTTCGTCATGGGCCTGAACATGGACGAATTTTCCTTTGTGCCGGACAGCATCCTCCTGTTCGGGCAAGGCACCGGAATCTTCGCCTGGGCCGCCATGATCCTGCTGCCGCTCCTGTTCCTGTCGCCGGCCGCTCTGCGGAACGCGCTCCTGGCGGTCACGGGCCTGTTCCTTATTTTTTACGCCGCCCTGGCCTGGGAGCCCCACCGATTGATCGAAATTTATCGCAACGTTCCGCACACCGCTGCCCGCGACCTTCTCGGGCCCGGGGACATTTACGTGACCAGCGGCTGGAAAACCGGCCTGTGGGCGGGGCTGGCCGTCCTGGCCATTCTCTGCCCGCTGCTCTGGCTGAACGGAAGAAAAAACACCGCCGCCCCTTCCGGCAAAACGCCCGGCCTGCCCAGATCAGAACAACTCTGAAGGCATTCACTGCGGTTAAGCCCCCAAATGGGGTTTCCAAAGGGGGTCACCCCCTTTGGCCGCCGGAGGCAATATAACTCTTGGGCAACTTCAAAATGAATCTGTTCCAAAAAAGGGAGGCGGCAATGACGCCGCCTCCGGAAAAACCTTTGTCGTGAGGGAAAAACCGCCGGATCAGCCTTGCGGGCGAACGGTCATGACCGGCACGGCCGCGCTCTTGACGATTTTTTCCGCCACGGAGCCGAACAGAATGCGGTCTATGCCCTTGCGGCCGTGAGTGCCCATGATGATGAGATCCGCGCCGCTACGTTCCACCAGATTGAGAATTTCCTCGGCGGCGTAACCGTTGACGACCATGCCCGTGGCTTTGACGTCCTTGAAGTGCTCGGCCACGAATTCTTCCATGGTTTTTTCCGCGCCGGCCACAATTTCGCCGACAAAATTCTCGATGGAGCTCGGGGGCACGTGAAAGCCGACGTACTGGGTCAGGGCCGGGGCCGCGTAAACGGCGACGATTTCCGCGTCAAAGGCTTTGGCCATCATGACGGCGTAATTGGCCACAAGACCGCTGTGCTGGGAAAGATCGAGCGCGCAAATGATCTTCGAAATTTTCTTCATGGGATCCTCCTTATGTTGCCGCCGGCCGCATCAATGCGATCGAAAGGCGGGTTTCCGTCCCTATCCGTCCACAACTGGCCGGGTTAACAATATTCCTCAGTGTCAGAATACACGCTTTCGCTCTTTATGACAAGCGCTTGTTGCAAAAAAACAGCATCGTTCTGCCTATACGGCGCGCGAAAAGATCCGGCCGCCGTTTCTTCTATTGCGAAAAACGGACGGACGGAGCTTTTTTAAAACACGGCAACACTTATTTGGAAGCAGTCCCCAGGTGTTTCGCTATTTTGTCCAGCAGCACCTTTGATTCCACCGGCTTCTTGATAAAGTCGTTGGCTCCGGCGCTATGGGCCGTTCTGATGTTTTCCACGCTGACGTTGCCGGTCAGAAAAAGCACCGGCGTTGTCTCGTAGGCCTTGATTTTCCGGATAATGCCTAGCAGGGCGAAGCCGTTCATGTCCGGCATTTCGATATCCAGCAGAATAAGGTCGGCGGTGTTGCTGGTCAGGAACTTCAGGGCCGACATGTGGTTGGTGACGCCGTAAACGGCATAGGTGTTTTTGAGCACGGATTTGATCGTGTTCAGCACGTCGGGCACATCGTCCACGGCCAGTATTTTCTTGCTGGCCGCCTTGGCGGCATCGGCGGTGGTGGCGCGCGCCAGTTCGAGCAGGCGCCTGGATTGCGCGGCCGCGTTGCTGTAGTCGAACTTGACCAGACTCATGCATATGCCGGCGAGCAGCGAATCCACCTCTTTGCCGTAGGTGAAACTCAAAAGGGAACGCAGCATGGCCATGGCGTCGTCCATCTCGAAATTTTCCACCAGAATGTTCAGCTTTTCGAACTGGTCCGGCGTAACGGACGCTTTGGGCCGGGACGAGCTTTCCACCTGCGGCGGCATTTCCGGGGAAAAGGAGGCGCCCCTCTCCGCGGCCGAGGGCTCGCCTTTGGCCTCGTCCAACCGGGCGCACAAGGCCCTGACGCGCGAGGACAGAATGAGGAGATCGTCCTCGCATTTGGCGGTGTTACCGGAGCGCGCCGTTTCGATGACCTTTTCGGCCAGCCACATGAGAGGCGCCGAACCTATGGCGAACAGCCGTTTTTGCAGGGAATAGATTCTCTTCACAAAGGCCACGTTGCCCACTTCGTCCACCGGCGGCTCCAGGCCGACGAGCAGTCCTGGCGCGTTCTCGGTGAATTCCGCCAGCAGGGCGAAATACGCGCCGCTTGAGCCGGCTTTTTTCTGCGCTGTGAACGCATCCAGCTCCGTGTAGTTCATCAACTTATTCATGCGGTACTGCGGAATTTTTTCACTCATGACAATTTACCTTCTCTCTCTATGTCAGCAGATAGTCTCTACAAAGAGTCGATCGCGGCCATGGCGCGCTCGTATTCGAACTCTTCAACCAGGCCAATGATGTTTTTCAAAACGGCGTTGGTTTCCGCGCCGTAGTCGTATGCGCTTAAACTGAGCACAAGGGCGCGGGCCTCGTCGCCTTCAAAGGAATCGAGCAGGCCCCGGACAACCGGAAGCTGCCGCAGCAGCAGGGCCTTATCGCCCGCGGGCGCGGGCGGCGTCTCGGACGCGTTTTCTTCCAGAGCCGCGACCAGCTTTTCATGCAGTCCGGACACGGCGGCAATCAGCGCCGGCAGAGCGTTTTTGCAAAAAAGCGCATCATTTTCCTTGGCTTTATGCTCAAGCGCCTCGGCCAGGCCGGCCAGTTTAGTTGCTCCAATATTGTCGAGCGAGCCCTTGAGACCATGCACTTCTATGGAGAATCCCTGCAAATCATTATTTTTCAAAAATGAAGTTAATCGCTTAATAACTTCAGGAAAACGTCTTGCCAGAATTATTATCGATTTTTCATAGACATCTTGCATCAATCCTATCCTGTCGAGACCAAGCTCAACATCAACTTCGTCAATTGTTGCAATACGGAGCAGCAGCGGTGAAATCTCGAACACTTTTGCGGACTGCTGCGCCGGCGTTTCCTTTTCCCGCACCTTATCGGCGGGCAGCCATCTGCGCAGCATCCGGGTAAGCTGCGCCTTGTCAATGGGTTTGGAGAGGTAATCGTTCATCTTGGCGTTGATGAGCATTTTCCGGACGCCTTCAACGGCGTTGGCCGTCAGGGCGATGATGACCAGGGAATCCATGTCATGGGTTGCGCGCAGCCGCTTTGTCGTTTCAACGCCGTCCATTTCCGGCATCATGTGATCCATGAACACGATGTCGTAGTGCTGCTTTTCTATCTTGCTGATGGCTTCCGGGCCGCTCTCGGCGGTGTCGCAGGCTATGCCGTAAAGCTGGAGCAGGCCGGAGGCCACGTGCAGATTGACCTCTGTATCGTCCACCACCAGCACCCTGGCCTCCGGCGCTTCAAAGAGGCCCGCTTCTGATTCGCCCGCACCTGATTTCGCCATATCGCCGGGAACGAGGGGGAACTCGAGGCGAAAAGACGTGCCCCTGCCGTATTCGCTTTCCACCCGTATGTCGCCGCCCATAATGTCCACCAGACTTTTGGTGATGGAAAGCCCCAGGCCGGTTCCGGCTATGGTTCGGGTTTCGCGCAGGTCGAGCCTGGCAAAATCGTTGAAAATATACGGCAGGTTTTCGGCCTGTATGCCGATGCCCGTATCACTGACCTCGAACCGAAGCCAGCCGTCGATGGCCTCTACACTGACGGTGACGCCACCTTCCTTGGTGAATTTCAGGGCATTGCCTATAATGTTGATTAGCACCTGCCGCAGCCGGATGTCGTCGCCGTACAGGCAGACGGGTATGTCGTCCTGAACGAGCATGGTGAAGTCTATGCCCTTGTTCCGGGCGGAGAGCGAGAACATCGAGCGGATATTGAACAAAAGCTCTGTAAGGTTGTAATCGACATTGACGAGTTGCAGTTTGCCCGCTTCTATTTTCGAAAAATCAAGAATGTCGTTGATAATGCCGAGCAGCGCCGTGGAGGATACCTGGATGTCGCTGACGTATCCGCGCTGCCTGTCCGTGAGCTTTTCGCTTTGCAGAATGTCGGCCATGCCGATGATGGCGTTCATGGGCGTGCGTATTTCGTGGCTCATGTTGGAAAGGAACTGGCTTTTGGCCCGGCTGGCTTTTTCCGCCGCATCCTTGGCCGCCTTCAGGTCATTTTCCATGGTCACATGCTGGGTGATGTCTATGCACATGCCGACGGCCCGTTGCACGTGGCCGTCATCATCCCGGATCACGTTCCCGTAATCGCGCAGATAGCGCTCGCCGCCGCCGGGAAACACCAGGTAGAAATCACGGTAGGGTTTTTGCGCGTAGGCTTCTCCCGACCGCAGATCCTCCACCATTTTGGCGCCGGATTCCCCCTGCAACGTTTTTTCGAGGTGCTCCACCATATCCGCCAGATCCATGGCTCCCTTTTTCGGATCGAACATAAAAAGCTTCGCGCACATGGCGTCATAGCTAAGCTGGTTGGTGTCGAAAGAAATTTCCCATACGCCGGCCTGCGACGAGTTCAGCGCTATTTCCAGGCGTTCCGTGGCCGCCTGTATTTCCTCCTGCGCTTCCACAATATCCGTGATGTCGGTGGAATGCTGCATGTGGACCTTTTTGCCGTCCATCCAGTCGATCACACTGTCCACGTTCTTGTAATGCCGCTTGGTTACCGTGTTATGCTCTGTCCAGATCACGCGTTCGTTCGGATTTTTTTCCAGCGTGAAGTTCGGGCAGAACGAACAGCGCTCGGTAAACCCTTCCTGAAGCACCTTCCAGCAGGTTTTGCCCACGGCTTCTTCGCCAAGGCCGAAGGCCTCCTTCATTCTGTTGTTGATAAACAAGATTCTGTCCGTTTTCATGTCGGACACGTAGACATAGGCGTCCATGCCGTTGAGGATGTTCTTCAATATGCCCAGCATATTGGCGGCTTCGGCCTGGGCGGCCGTGATGTCCGTCAGGTCGATGGCATATTGCAGATGCACTTTTCGGCCGTCCACCCAGTCAATTACGCTGTCCGTATTCTTGTAGTAACGCCCGGTTACCGTGTTGTACGCCTCCCAGACCACGGGGGTGTCGGGGTCCCGCTCCAGCTTGAAAATGGGACAAAACGGGCAACGCTCGCTGAAGCCTTTCTGGATCACCTGCCAGCACTTTTTTCCGCTGGCCGCGTTTATGCCGAACGTATCCCTGCACTTTTGGTTGGCGAACAGTATTTCGTCGGTTTCCATGTCGGTGACGTATATGGACGCGTCGAGCCCATTGAGAATATTCTTCAAAATGTTCAGCATGAATACGTTCTCCGAATGGTATGTTCAAGACGCCGTTGCGAACGACGACACGCAACACGAGCTATTCCCCATGTTGTGGCCGGACACGACGTGCGGTTTTTACATTGCCTTCTGAAATATTAGTATGTACAGCAAGCGCGCGCCCGGTCAAGAAGCAATCAGAGGCAGCGCCCGGCCTGCAAAAAATTTAGCCTGTCCCTGGCAGTCTTTGCCGGCGGATGTGGGCAGCATTTGCCTCTTCGGCAGAAAATGCCTGGATCTTTACAGCCGATTGCCGTAGAAAAGCCTGTAAATACGATGCATTCAGCCTTTCAACTTTTTTGGCAGGCATCTTGCATCAAGATGGCAAAGCAAAACCGCAACCCCTGGGGGTCGCCATGAAGATAACCACCGAACAATTACGCGCGCTGCAAGAAGCTGATTCCCGCCGCACCAAGACATCCAAGGCCGGTGGCGACGAATTCGGCGCCCTGCTCACCCGCCAGCTTGACGCCGAGCAGCCGCAAGGAGCCGCCGGACTGGAAGGCGCCGCCCCGCTGGCTTCGAGCCCGCGGACCGTGCCCCTTGCCGGCATCATGGAAGAATCCGCCCTGTCCGAAGCCACCGTGGAAGAAGCCATGGTCGGACGGATGGAAACCATGTTCGGCTCTGTCGAGCGCTATGCCGGCGAACTGGCCCGCAACGATCGGGCCGATCTGCGCCGGGCCTACGGCCTGCTGGAAGAAGTGGGCGGCCAAATGGCCGAGTTCAAGTCCCGCTTCCCCAACGCGGGCGCGGAACAACCCGGGCTGGCCGCCATGGTCAACGAGCTTGACACCCTCGTGGTCACCGAAACCTTCAAGTTTAACCGGGGCGACTACGCATAAACTTTCGCTCGAACGCGACGGATGAATGCCTCCGGCGGCTGGGGGAGAGGAAATGGAAACTTTTGTAACAGTTTCCCTTTCCTCTCCCCGAGACCCCCTCTCCTTTCCCTTCAAAACTTTTTAAGGGCAAGACTGAGTTTTTCCGTTTGGCGTCGTTGCGGCGCCTTTTTTCAAGGGGGGCAGGACGAAAGAGTCCA
>JAVBOI010000114.1:0-11610 GCA_031550695.1 Desulfovibrio sp.
CCCCCCCCCCCCCCCCCCCCCCCCCCCCCCCCCCCCCCCCCCCCCCCCCCCCCCCCCCCCCCCCCCCCCCCCCCCCCCCCCCCCCCCCCCCCCCCCCCCCCCCCCCCCCCCCCCCCTCTTCCTCCCCCCGCCCTACAACCGCTTGTCCGTGACGCGGCGAGATTTACCGAAGGAGCGCGGCAGGGCTCCGGGGTTGGTTATTTCCACCTCGGCGGAAATAAGGATGTGGGAGTGGAGCCGTTTGGCCACCTGCTGGCACAGGGCGGCGTCGGCATCCGCGCCGGCTTCGGGGGAGCGTTCCACTTGCAGATGCATGTGGTCGCGGCCGGCTTCGCGGCAGAGGTGGATGTGGTATTCGGAGCCGAGATCCGGGAAATCCTGAAGCACCTCGGCGATTTGTCCGGGGTAGACGTTAACGCCCCGGAAAACGATCATGTCGTCGGAGCGGCCGAGAATGTGGTCGTGGCGGGGCATGGAGCAGCCGCAGGGGCAGGGGGCCGGGATCAGGCGCGAGAGATCGCGGGTGCGGTAGCGGATAATGGGGCTGGCCTCCTTGCACAGGCTGGTGACGACCATTTCGCCTGTTTCGCCGGGGGCCACGGGCTTGAGGGTGACGGGATCGAGAATCTCGATGATGAAGAGGTCGGCCCAGTAGTGCAGGCCGTCGTGGGCGCGGCACTCCAGGGCGGAGCCGGGGCCGTACATTTCGGTCATGCCGCCGATGTCGAAGCTCTGCTCCAGGCCGAGGTTGCGCTCAAAGGTGCGGCGCATTTTCTCGTTGTGCCCCTCAGCCCCGAAAATAACGGTGCGGAGCTTGATTTTGTCGGCAATGCCGTGGCGCTGGACCTCCTCGCCCATGAGCAGGGCCATGGAGGCGGTGCTGCACAGGCAGGTGCTGCCGAGATCGGTGAGCATCTGCAGGTGGATTTCCAGGTTGCCCGCGCCCACCGGGATGGTCAGGGCGCCGAATTGCTCGCAGCCGAGTTGGAAACCCGCGCCGGCCGTCCACAGGCCGTAGCCCACGGCAATCTGTACCCGGTCGCGCGGGGTGAGGCCGGCCATTTCGAAACAGCGGGCCATTTGCAGGGCAAAGGTATCCACGTCCTTTTGGGTGTAGGCGAGAATCTTGCGCTTGCCGGTGGTGCCGGAAGAAGCGTGCACACGCACCACGTCGGTTTCGGGCACGGAGAGCAGCGGCAGGGGGTAGCCCAGGCGAAGGTCTTCGCTGGTGGTCAGGGGCAGGTATTGCAGATCGTCCAGGCTTTGCACGGCGCAGGGGTCGATGCCGGCTTCCTTGAACTTGGCCCGGTACTGGGCGCTGCGGGCAAAGGCGTGCAGCACGGTCCAGCGCAGGCCGTCCTCCTGGAGGCGCAGCAGGTGCTCCTGGCTGTATTGGGGAATAAAACGGTACACTTCGACCTCCTTGCCGTTTGCCGCGAACATGAGAAAACGACTTTGCCGCCCGCTCTTGGCTATTGCCCGGTCTTGGGGTATGTTTTTGATCGGCGAATCGGCACACCTAGCACGAAACATTCCGGCCGAAAAGCCCCCGGACCGCGCGCCAGGCATCGCGCGGCAGCGGCGGCGGGCAATGGCCCGGCATAACAGCAACATAGCGGGAGAGCAAGAGCGTGCGCATTCTCATCATAGGATCAGGCGGACGGGAACATGCCCTGGCATGGAAAATAAACCAGCGCGCCGACAAACCGGAAATTTTCATCGCCCCGGGCAACGGCGGCACCGCCCTGGAAGGGGAAAACGTGGCCGTCAGCGACGGCGACGTGCCCGCGCTGATGCGCTTTATCCGGGAAAAAAACATTGATTTCGTCATTCCCGGCCCGGAGCTGCCTCTGGTCCGTGGCATAGTGGACGCCTGCCGGGAGGCCGGGGTGCTCTGCTTCGGCCCGGAAGCCCGCGCCGCCGGCCTGGAAGGCTCAAAAGCCTTTGCCAAGGATGTGATGAAAGAAGCGGGCGTGCCCACGGCCGATTACGCCGTGTTTACCGACCATGCGGAAGCGGCCCGCTACGTGCGCGACAAGAATTGTCCCCTGGTGGTCAAGGCCGACGGCCTGGCCGCGGGCAAGGGCGTGGTGGTGGCCAAAACGGCGGCCGAGGCCCTGGAAGCCCTGGACACCATGATGATCGCCAAAGCCTTTGGCCCGGCGGGCGAAACCGTGGTCATCGAGGATACCCTGGTGGGCGAGGAAGCCTCGTTTCTGGCCTTTTGCCAGGGCGACACCGTCATTCCCCTGCCCTCGGCCCAGGATCACAAAGCTGTTTTCGACGGCGACACCGGCCCCAACACCGGCGGCATGGGCGCTTACAGCCCGGCCCCGATTCTGCCGGAAAGCCGCTACGCCGAAATAGTGGACAGCGTTATCCGCCCGATCCTCAAAACCATGGAAAAACGCGGCTGCCCTTTTTCCGGCATCCTGTACGCCGGGCTGATGATGGCCCCGGACGGCCCCCAGGTGCTGGAGTTCAACGTGCGCTTCGGCGATCCCGAATGCCAGCCCCTGCTCATGCGCCTGGACGGCGATCTGCTGGACGTGATGCTGGCCTGCGCCCAGGGGCGGCTGCATGAGGCAAAAGCGAGCTTTAAGCCGCAAACGTCCCTGTGCGTGGTGCTCACCGCCAAAGGCTACCCCGGCTCCTACCCCAAGGGCATGGCCATTTCCGGCATCCGCCAGGCCGAGGAAAGCCGGCCCGGCCTGATCAAGGTTTTCCAGGCCGGCACGCGGCGCGAGGGAGACAGCACGTTCTCCTCGGGCGGCCGGGTGCTGGGCATTACCGCCCTTGGCGACAGCCTGGCCGAGGCCCAGAAAAACGCCTACGACGCCCTGGCGCATATTCGCATGGAAAACAGCCACTTTCGCCGCGACATCGGCAGCAAGGGCCTGAAATCCTGCTGGGCCTGCAGCCGCTGAAGCGGAAAGCGGCGCGCGGGCCTGAATCGACGACGGGAGATTCAATAGCAAGACAACTATTCGCTATTCTATTGACGGCCATACTTTTTGTTTGAAACAACGCGGGCTTTAGCGTATCCAGTACCCTGAAGGACCGCGTAAGGCGCGGCCTTTCTTGTGTCCGCTGTCCAAAAAACGACGGTCCCGGCGGCGGACGACGAATTCTCCGCATTCGGCGCGGAGGCGAAAAGGACAAGGAGCTCACTCATGCAACGGGTGTTGGAAAAAATGGCGAAACAGCTCAACGAGTATGATGAGGCCTCCCTCATGCAACTCTGGCAGCATTACGCCGCCCGGGTGCATGACTTCGAGCCCACCAAGCGCTGGGAAGAGGCCGCCATTTCGCTCTGCCTCATACAGGCCGTTCACTGGAAAAACCAGCTGTTCAATTACCACCTGGCCGCGTCGGCGGCGCCGGCGGACAAGACCTCCCTGCCGCCCCTGCCCGATGTCTTCACCGCCCAGCGCGCCCGGGAAAAGGACGCGCCCGAGGAGGAAAACGCCAGACCCAAGGCCACGGTGCTGCGCTTTCCCGGCAAGGGCAAAGGCGCGCCCCCCGGCGAAACGCCGGAATCCGACGACTGAATTTTTGGTTGAGCATCCGACAGTAAAGAAAGCTTTCCGGATCGCGCGGCGGGATTCCCTACCCGCCCTGACGCGCGGAGGGCGTTGTCATAAGGAGACAAGGCATGTCCAATATGGTGATCATAGGCGCCCAGTGGGGAGATGAAGGCAAGGGTAAGCTGGTTGACCTGCTTTCCGCCGATATTTCGGCCATTGTCCGTTTTCAGGGCGGCAACAATGCCGGGCATACCGTGATTGTGGGCGATAAAAAATACATCCTCAAGCTCATTCCCTCGGGCATTCTGCACGAAGGCAAAGTCTGCCTGATCGGTAACGGCGTGGTGGTCGATCCCGCGGCCCTGTGCAAGGAAATGGACGCCATTGCCGAACAGGGCGTGGCCGTCACCCCCAAGCGCCTGAAGCTGTCGCGCAAGGCCCACCTGATCATGCCCTACCACCGGCTGCTCGACGCCGCCCGCGAAACCAACAAGGCCGACAGCAAAATAGGCACCACCGGCCGGGGCATCGGCCCCTGTTACGAAGACCGGGCCGCCAGGGTGGGCATCCGGGCCTGCGATCTGGAAGACCTCACCCTGCTGCGGGCCAAGGTCGAACACGCCCTGAAGGAAAAGAACGCCCTGCTGGCCGGCCTTTACGGCGGCAAGCCCGTGGATCCGGACGAGGTCATGGCGGAAATCGCGCCGGCAGCGGCCAGGCTTGTTCCCTATCTCGCGGACGTGAGTTCGGAGCTGACCAGGGTGGAAGCCGGCGGCGGCTCCATCATGTTTGAAGGCGCCCAGGGCGTGCATCTGGACATCGATCACGGCACTTACCCCTTTGTCACCTCCTCCAATACCGTGTCCGGCAACGCCGCGGCCGGCGGCGGCGTCGCGCCCGCGCGGCTGGGCCGCATCATCGGGCTGGTCAAGGCCTATACCACCAGAGTGGGTTCCGGCCCTTTCCCCACCGAGCTTCTTGACGAAACCGGCGAGTACCTGCAAAAGCAGGGCGCGGAATTCGGGGCCGTTACCGGCCGCCGCCGCCGCTGCGGCTGGCTGGACATGGTGGTGGTGCGCGAATCCATCCGCCTGTGCGGCATCGGCGAAATCGCCCTGACCAAGCTGGACGTGCTTTCCGGCCTGAAAGAGATCAGCATCTGCACCGCGTATATGTATCAGGGGCAAAAAGTGGACTTCCCGCCCCAGGCGGAAATGGGCATGGCCAAAGTCACCCCGATTTACGAAAGCCTGCCCGGCTGGAGCGAAAACCTGGAAAAAGCCGCCGCCTGGGAAGATCTGCCGGCAGCGGCCCAGCGCTATATCCGCCGCCTGGAAGAGCTGGCCGGCGTGCCGGTGTCCATAATCTCCGTGGGACCGGACCGGGATCAGACCATCATGCGCCGCGTGTGAGAGTAACGGATGAAGCCAGCTTAGTCGAAGTGGGGCTTTGCCCCACGCCCCACAAGGGGGCAGCGGCCCCCCTTGACCCGCGCATTTAGGGATAATCTCATTGCTACGGCCACCAATACGTTTAAGGCGGAGGGCTTGCGCTCCTCCGCCTTTTCTTTTCTCGTGTAAAAAGCCGCGAATGGCACCCCGAATGGGGTTTCCAAAGGGGGTCACACAGAGCCTGTGCCCCCGGCCCCCTTTGGCCGCCGGAGGCAATATAACTTTTGGGCAAATCAAAATGAATTCACCCTCAAATGTTTTACTCTCCCGCCAAACGACGCCGGACATTCCGGCGGCTTACCACCCGGCTAAGGTTTTTGTCCGTCCGCCCGCGCCGGGTTTCCGCCTTGCGCGTTCCGACCGGAACAAGCGGGCAGGCCGCCGGCTTGCCCCCACGGACGGCCCGATCCCGAACACGCGCGGTGGCGCGGCCGTTTTTCGTGCTTTCGCTGATCAGATAGCGCGGGCGCTCTTTCACCTCATGAAAAATCTGCCGGATATAGACCGCCATCAGGCAGATGGAACCCAAAAGAGCCGTGCCGGTAATCAAAATGAGCAAAATCACTGTGGTAAAGCCGGTCACGGCTCGGCCGTGGAACTTCGTCCACAGGGCCTCGCCCCCCACCAGCACCGCAAAAACGGCAAACAACAGGCTCAGTACCCAGATCAGGCCAAGGGGCCGGGAAGTGTAGGCGCTCAGCGAATCCATGGCCAGCAGCAGCTTGGCGGCGAACGACCATTTGGTTTGACCGTGTTCCCGATCCGGCGGCACAAAGGGGATGCTTTTGCGGCGGAAACCCAGCCAGCTGCTCATGCCCCGGAAAAAAATGCGGCGCTCGCCCAGGCGCGACCAGGCGTCCACGGCCCGGCGGTCCATCAGTTTGAAATCGCTGGCCCCTTCCAGATCAAAGGGTACCAGGCGGGCGAACATGGCGTAGAAAGCGCGCGCCAGCCAACCGGAAACCAGGGATTCGCGCTGGCGGCGCGTTTTCTGCGCTTCCACCACGTCCGCCTTGTCCTGCTGCCACAGGGCGACCATTTCCGGAATCAGGGCCGGCGGGTGTTGCAGATCGCTGTCCAGGGTGATGACGGCCTGGCCCCTGGCCGCGTCAATGCCCGCCACCAGGGCCGCTTCCTTGCCAAAATTGCGGGACAGGCGCAGCCCCCGTAAATACGGGCGCCGCGCCGCTTCCTGAATCACGCGCAGCCAGGTGTTGTCGGTTGAACCGTCGTCCACCAGGATAACTTCAAAGGTCAGATGAAGCGGGCAGATATGGCGTTCCAGACAATCGAGAAAGGCGGAAATTCCTTCTTCCTCGCAGTGCACGGGGCTGACTATGGAAAGAACCGGCATGGGATTGGCCTCGGAGAAGGTGTGAATGCATGATGCCCACTACGGCGTTGCTGGTGCCGATTCAGGCCTCGGGGCTCGGGGTATGCCCATTATGATGAGCGCCACGTTCAGGAACGCCCATTGAGTTATCGCACGCAACGTTTCCCCTAATGGGGTTTCCAAAGGGGGTCACCCCCTTTGGCCGCCGGAGGCAATACTTCTCTTGGGCAACTTCAAAAAAATCTACCCTAACGCCGCGCCGCTTCGGGAAAAAGCTCCAGGGCCTGTTCGCGCAATTTGAATTTCTGGATCTTGCCGCTGCCGGTCAGGGGGTAGCTGTCCACAAAGGCGATATAGCGCGGCACCTTGTGCCAGGCCAGCCGGCCCTTGCAAAAGGCGCGCACGTCTTCGGTCCGCAGGGTCACGCCTTCTTTGGGGATGATGAAGGCGGCCACTTCCTCGCCGTACTTGCGGCTGGGCACGCTGACCACCTGGATGTCCATGACCCCTTCCATGCCGGAAAGGAACTCCTCGATCTCGCGGGGATAGATGTTCTCGCCTCCGCGAATGATCATGTCCTTGATGCGTCCGGTAATGATCAGGTAGCCGTCCGCGTCCATGATGCCCAGGTCGCCGGAGCGCAGCCAGCCGTTCGGGGTGACGGCGGCTTCGGTTTCTTCCGGCAGGTTGTAGTAGCCTTTCATGACGTTGTAGCCCCGGCAGATGACCTCGCCGGGGGTGCCGCGCGGCATTTCCTTCACCTGGCCGGGCAGGGCGGCCGGGTCCGCCACCAGCACTTCTATGCCGGGCATGGCCCGGCCCACGGTCGTGGTGCGGCGCTCAAAATCCTCGTCAACGTGGGTTTGGGTCATGACCGGAGAGCCCTCGGTCAGGCCGTAGCAGATGGTGATTTCCCGCATGTGCATCTGCTCCACCACCCGACGCATCAGCGGCGCGGGGCAGACGGAGCCGGCCATGATGCCCGTGCGCAGGCTGTGCAGATCGTAGCGGGGGAAATTGCGGTGCTCCAGCATGGACAGGAACATGGATGGCACGCCGTACACGCCCGTGCAGCGCTCTTTTTCAATGGCGCCCATCACCTGCAAGGGGTTGAAGGCGTCGATGATCACCATGGTCGCGCCATGGTTGACACAGGCCATGACCCCGAGCACGCAGCCGAAACAATGGAACAGGGGCACGGGCAGGCATATCCTGTCGTTGGCGGAAAAATTCTGGTGCCGGCCTATCCAGTAGCCGTTGTTGACGATGTTCACGTGCGTGAGCATCACCCCTTTGGGAAAACCGGTGGTGCCCGAAGTGTACTGCATGTTCACCACTTCGCGGGGCTTGACCTCGGCCTTTCTGGCTTCGTATTCGGTCTGGGACACCTTGGGCGCCAGGGCCATGACGTCGGCCAGGCAGGAAAGGCCGCGCTCCCTCTTGTCGCCCATGAGAAAAACCCGGCGCAGGTGGGGGAGTTTCGGAACTTCCAGCCGATCCGACGGCTGTTCGCGGATCTGGGGAACCACTTCCTCAAGAATGCCTATGAAGTCGTGATCCCGGTAGCTGCCCACCATGAACAGATTTTCGCAGTCGCTCTGCCGCAGCAGAAATTCAAGCTCATGAACGTGATAGCTGGTGTTGACCGTAATCAGAACGGCCCCTATGCGGGCCGTGGCGAACATCAACGTTACCCAGTGCGGCACGTTGGTGGCCCAGACAGCCACTTTTTCGCCTTTTTTCACGCCAAGGGCCATCAGCCCCTTTGCCAGCTCATCCACGCTTTCGCCAAACTCGGCCCAGGTCTGGCGCAAGGGACGTTCATGGTGGATAACGGCGTCATTGCCGGGGTGCCGGGCGATGGTTTCGTCCAAAAGCGCGCCCAGGGTTTTCTCCCGCAGAACAAACGGTTCAACTTGCATGAATAAAAAGCCTTCGCAATAAGAGTGATGATGCCGTAATGCCCTTTTTCTCATCCGGCGGTTTCCGCCGTTGCCCCGGCCCGTGGGAACGGAAGGTTGCCCGCAAAACCGCCGGGGCCGCGTCCGCTCTCATGATTGATTCGCATGCTCTGATAACTCGGCCGCTCAACATACCTTTTCGCGCCGGGATTGAAAAGGGGCGCGGCAAAGAAAAGGCCCGGCCTAAAGTGGACGCAAGTTACGTCCGATGAGACAAGGGGCGGCAGAAAGAAGAGCGGCGAGTCGCGCCAAGGAGCATGCCATGAAAATAAGCGCTGATCCCACTGTTTCCCTTCGGGAAAAAATCCTTCAGGAAGCCGCGGTCGAACCCCGGACAACGGAAAAAGTCCTGACACAAGTCACCAGCGGAGAGATGGGCGCTGACCGGGAAGATAAGCGGGTCAGCGACAAAACGGCAAGCCTTGCCCTGGCCATGGACAGCACCCGGCTTTCCGCCGCGGCCATGGCCAGATACCGGGCCGAAGCCGGCGAGAAGGCGGCCGACGAACAGTCGCAGAACAGCCGGGAGAACGAAAGCTTTTCCCACAAATCATACGTGCTGAGCGAAGAAAGCCGGGCAGCGGAATGGAAACGGCGCATAGAGGCCGCGCGCGGCGGCTCCGGCGAAGAACGGACTGACGAAACGGATGCCGCCCAGCAAGGGGGGGAACCGCGACGGAAAAGCGATACGGAAAGCTCCACCGCCAGCATGGACACTGCCGGAGCGGAACAGGCCGGCGGCGGGGCCGGCGGCCAGAGCGCTGCCGCCACAGAGGTGCGGCAGCGGATCAAGGAAGTGCAGCGCATGCTCACCGCGGCCCAGGAACGTCTGTCCCAGGCGGCCGCAAAGATCAACGAGGCGAAATCGGCCGGAAACGGGGAAAATGCGTCTGCGGAATCCGCGGATCCGAATGCTCCGGCGCCGCCCGCAATGGAAAAAGCGACGCAAGGCCAGGCAGAAATGGCAGCCGCGCAGTCGGAGATGGCGGCTGCGGAAAGCGAAGTGAATTCCCTGGCCAACGAACTCATGAAACTGTACCAGCAACTGATGAAAGCATCTCATGTGAATAGTCAGTAAAAGTATTCCCTGCAGGAAATTTTTGTATAGAAGCAGCATATATAAATCTATTACCCCTATCTATAAAAGCGCTCTTTGCAATCAGTAAAGAGCGCTTTTATATTATGAAAATTATTACATAAACAGTACGATTCCAGAAATCATTGTTGATTTAAGTTCAAAGACAGCACTATTGTAAAAATCATTATAATGAAATGTATAATTCTATACACAAAATCATTTCTTTATTGACACTATTTTATATAGTACCACCAAGATAATTTGATTATAAAATATATTTATCTATTTTAGATCAGTAAAGGGTTGAATAGTAATATTGACTTATGGTATTACATTTTTTAGTAATTAAAAGAAATTAATTACTTGTTTTCCTTTTTCGATCTTTCAAACTCAGGCCGATGAAGAGGAGCCCATGAGACAGTCATTTTGCATCGTCGCCACACTCGCTGCTGTTATTTCTTGTGCTGTTACAGTTGGCTTGTTGGTCGTGGCATTGGCTTTCGGCGGCGGCACGGAAATCGTAACCCGGAACGCGACAGCCGTCACCTTAGCCGGCATTGCGTCCATCATCCTGGGGGTACTTGTCACCTATCTGCTGCAGGGAAAAATGTTTGGCAACGCCTTTGATTCTCTTGAAAAAGCCATGCTGTCCCTGGCCCGGGGAAATTGCGCCGGCCAGCCCGAACCCATGGAAGGGTTTCATTACGATGTGAAAAAATTGTCCGAAGCCCTGCGGACGCTGCATATCGCCTGCAAGGGAAATTATGAGCGGCTCCAGGGCATCCTGGGCGGCATTTACGTGCCGTTTCTGTTGGTGG
The DNA here is from genome assembly GCA_031550695.1 of Desulfovibrio sp. Classification (GTDB taxonomy): domain Bacteria; phylum Desulfobacterota; class Desulfovibrionia; order Desulfovibrionales; family Desulfovibrionaceae; genus Frigididesulfovibrio. Next base: position 10,169 of record JAVBOI010000114.1, read on the forward strand.
ATACCGACGAGCGGGTGGTCTTCACCAACAATCTGCTGCTGAACATGCTGGAAATAGACGGGGTCAAGGAAAAACAGTACGGCCGCACACTGGCCGAGGTTTTTTACAACGAGCCCGGCCGCAAGACCCTGGTGGGAAGGTCCATGAAAGACCGGGAAATCTTCTTGAACAAGGAGCTTATCATCAACGGGCACAAGGGCAAAAAAACCCATGTGATGGCCTCTATTTCCTACCTTGCCGACGCTGACGACACTATTTTCGGCGGCTTGTGTTTGTACCTCGACATGACGGAAAACAGAAGACAGGAGGCGCTGATTCAGGCCAATAACGAAAAATTGGCCAAGGCGGCCCAGCAAAGCGAGGAAATAATCCAGCAACTCGGCCAGACGGCGCACCGACTGGATCAGGAAATCAAACTGGTGACCGAAGGCGCGCACGCGCAACAAAAGCGCACGGCCGACGCCTCTGCCGTCATGCTGCAAATGAACAGCGCCCTGGAAGAAGTTTCCGCCAATGCCGACTCCGCTTCGAACCAGGCCGCGCTTGCCAGCGAGCGGGTAAAAGAAGGGGCCAACGTGCTTGAGGAATCGGTGAATACCATCCAGAACGCCCACGATCTGGCCGACGCATTGCGCAAGGACATGGGCGACCTTGGGAAAAAGGCCGAGGATATCGGACAGGTGCTCAATGTCATCGCCGACATCGCCGATCAGACCAACCTGCTCGCCCTGAACGCGGCCATAGAAGCGGCCAGGGCGGGCGAAGCGGGCCGGGGCTTCGCCGTGGTGGCGGATGAAGTGCGCAAGCTCGCGGAAAAAACCATGGTGGCCACCAAGGAAATTGAAGCGGCCATCAAAGGCATGCAGGAAAGTGCCAGGTGCAACGTGCGGAATACCGAGGTCGCATCGGACGCCATCCGCCAGGGCACCGAAATGGTGGAGCGCTCCGGCTCCATTCTGCAGGAAGCCGTTCGCTTTGTGGAAACAACCGCCAATGCCGTCCATGTGATCGTTTCCGCCACGGGAGGGCAAGCCCAGGCCATCAGCCACGCCACGAAGTCAACGGAAGAGATTCACCAGATCGCGGTCGGGGTTTTCGAGTCAATGCAGCAGAGCGCCCAGGTCGTGCACAACGTGGGCGAAATCACGGAAAATCTGCACAAGGTCATCGCCGACATGCATGGTTAGGGAAACACTGATTTTTTCCGTTTGACGGCGTTGCGGCGCCATTTTTCAAGGGGGGCTGGACCTAAGAGTCCTGCCCCCCTTGAAAAATGGTGCGCCTTGCCAAACGAAAAAACTCGGCGTTTCCCGGCGTGGTGCGCGTTCCTTTTTAGAGCTTTTCACGAATGAAATGAGTGAATTGCTCTGCAAGGATTTGTCCTCAAATCCTTGCCGCGAAAGAGGAGTAGGCGGGCCTTGCCCGCCGTTAAGCGACTCTTT
>JAVBOI010000068.1:0-34442 GCA_031550695.1 Desulfovibrio sp.
ATTGCGGGAAAAACACTTTGGGAACAAGCTTTTTAAAAGCCTCCAGGCGGTGGTGGACACTGCCGTCCAAGGACTGCAGAAATTGGAATCTACGCCGCTCGACGTCGCTCGGCTCACCAAAAGAGATTGGATTTTAAATCCCTATTGATAGCAACTTAGTTTGACAGCAGCCCGCATTTATACTGGCAGAAAAACAAAACGTATTTCATCCCCGGCGCAAATCACCGCAAAAAGGCTGCCTCAAGCCCGCAAGCTTGAGGCAGCCTCTGTTTTTTGTCCGTCGCGAAACAAAGCGGGGATTACATCTCATCTCCACGAACGCCCCGCGATCGGTTGCCTTATTTCGGCTTGGAAACCTTGAACTCGTCGCGGCGGTTCTTGGACCAGGCCGATTCGCCGCTGCCGGAAACCGCCGGATGGAGCTTGCCGAAGCTGACCATTTCCATCTGGCCGGCGCTGACGCCGAGGTTCAGCAAAAACTCGTACGCGGCGCGGGCGCGGCGCTCGCCCAGAGCCAGGTTGTATTCTTCCGTGCCGCGCTCGTCGCAGTGACCTTCGATGATCACGCGCAGTTGCGGGAACTGCTTCATGACCGAGGCTTTCTGGGTCAGAATGCTCTTGGATTCGCCGGTCAGGTTGAAGCTGTCGTATTCAAAGTAGATGATGCCGCTGCTGATGCTCATGGCCGCCTGTTGTTCCTGCGCGGTCATGGCCAGTTCTTCCTCACCGCCAGGGGTGAGATTGTCGGTCTGTTTTTTGGCGCAGCCAAATCCCGCCAAAAGCATCAGCGTCAGGGCCAGCAAAAGTCCGTTGCGCAAAGCGATGTTCATAAAGCCTCCTTAACGGCTTACGAAGTGAAAGGTTACCGTGGTTTGTTTTCTGTTCCGACGGCTGTCGGCGCGGACGCGCCGGCCGTCACCGGCCCATTTTCCAAATATATCCACATTACCGCCCGGCCGGCCCCCAGGCCGGAAACGCGGCGTCGCCGGGGCCCGTGGGCAGAAGCTTCGGCTCGCCGCCGTTGCGGGTGGTTACATACAAAGACTTCTTGCCGCTCCGGGTGGACATGAAGACGATAAAATAGCTGTCCGGGGCAAAAGCCGGCTCTTCGTCGCTGCCCGGGCCAAAGGTAAGCTGGCGCTCCTGCCCGGTGACCAGATCCTGCACATAGATGCGGTGCCCGCCGCCTTCAAGCCGGGCGTAGGCCACAAGCGTGCCGTCGGGGCTGATGGACGGATCGGTGTTGTAGCCGCCGGCCTGGCTGATGCGCCGCACCGAGCCGGAGCGCAGATCCTTCAGGAAAATCTGCGGGCCGCCCATGCGGTTGGAGGTAAAGGCCATCAGCGCGCCCTTGGCGTCCACGGACGGGGACACGTCAATGGACGGGCTCTCGTCCAGCTTGCCCTGCTTTTCCAGGCCGTGGCCGAGCAGGAAGATGCTGGGGTTTCTGCCGTCCGTCAGGCTGACGGCCACGCGGCCGTCGGGCATGTAGGTGGGGCCGATGACCGTGTTGCCGGGAAACTTCATGCGCTGGACACTCTTGCTGCCGGCGTCGTACACGCCCAGCCCGTGGGAGCGCTTGTCTATGTGGGTGAAGATCACCCGGCGGCCGTCAGGCGACCAGGAAGGCGAAAGGGCCTCGCCCGGCATGTTGCTCAGCCGGGTCAGGTAGCGGCCGTTGGCCCGCATGGACCAGATGTCGCGTTTCTGGGGGCCGTCGGTCTTGACAAAGGCCAGGGGGGAACGGAAAAAGTCGCCGCGTCCGATGACCGCTTCCAACAAATCGTCGCAGAACTTGTCGGCCACGTCCAGCACGGCGCTTTCGCCGCCGCCCACGGCATAGCGGTTGCCGAACATGAAGCTTCCCTGGGCCACGCTGAAGCAGCGCAGTTCCACCTGGGAAGCGTCAAGCCAGTTGGTGGTGACGAGAAGTTGGGCGTTGGCCAGGGAAAAGCGTTTGAAGTCAATGCCCTCGGCCGTGGCCGAGGTGACCGTGGCTCCGCCCGGAATGCCGTTGGGATTGATGACGCTGACAAAAGGCAGCAGGGCCAGGTCGGCGCTGATGGCCTTTTGCAGGGCGGCCGCCTGGCCGGAGTTGCCAAGGGGCGAAGCCTGCGCGACGTTGGTCATGCCGCCCCCGGTGCCGACGAGATCCACGGTGCTGGTCGCGGCCGGAGCGGACAGGGGCATCAGGCAGACCATCAGGATCAGGAGCGTCCAGAAGCCCGGGATGCGGTTGCCTGCGTATCGGGGTGTGTTCATGCTCATGGCGTTGCTGCTTCCTCTTGTGAAGGGGTTGCTGGTTAAAGGGGTTGCTGGTTAGCGGGCTCCCAATCCCTCGGGAGTGAAACGAATATTGATGTCCCCATAGGACGGATCAGGCGGCGGCTCCAGATTGGTGGTGGCCGCGAGGGCCTGAAGCACCGTGGCGTCAAAGTAAGCGTTGCCCGAGGAAGTCACGATGCGCGCGTTTTTAATGGTGCCGTCCGGCTCGATCTGGATATTTACCACAGCCGTATAATTTTTGCGATCCGTGCGGCCGGGCCAGGACCAGTTGGGCCGCACCCGGGAAACAATGGAATCCTGGTACGCGCCCAGCACGCCGTAGCCGTCGCCGCCGCTGCCGCCCGGCCCGTGCCCGGAATCGGCCCCGCCGGCGCTGCCCACCTGCTTGCCCAGATCCGCCAGGGCCGAGGAAAGATCCTGCCCCTTGCCCGCGGCCGTTCCCCGGCCGCCGGTTTTGCCCTTGGGCGTGCCCACCTGTTTGTTCAAATCCGCCAGGGCGCTGCCCAGGCTCTCGCCGCCCGGCTTTTTCCGCGGCTCTTTAGGCTTGTCCGCCGGGATCTGGGCGGTTTTGGCCGGGGTGGTCGGCCTGGTGGCGTTGGCTGTTTTGGGCGGCGTCTTGTCCGGGGTTTTGGGTATGGCCACGGTATCCGGATCAGGCTTTGCCGCCGGTTTTTCAACGGGTTTTTCCACCGGCTTTTCCGCCGGTTTCTCAATGGGCCGCACGTCGGGCTTGGGAACGGTCTTGTCCGGCGCTTCCACCTTGGGCACGTCTTTGGCCGGCTCATCGGCCGGGGGCTTTTCAATGGGCGGCGCCTTTTCCTGACGGCCCTTGGCCGCTTCGGGAACGGCCTGTTTGCCCCCGGGCACGTCCTTGCCCGACTTTCCCAGCGTGACGATGCCGGGAATGAATTTGCCCTGAAAAGGCTCTACCGGAAGCGGCCTGGCCGCGGGCCAGAACAGCACCAGCACCAGCAAACCCAGGTGGAGACACAGAGAGAACAAAAAACTGATGAGCCGCTCAACGTTCACGTTTTACCGGCTCCTGGTCTGAACCTTGCCCGCCGGCGGAATCGTTTGCCCGGCGGGGGGCTCGTCGTCGATGCGTTCGGCCACTATTCCCAGATTCTCTATGCCGGCGGCCTTTATCCGTCCCATAACGGCCACCACGGTGCCGTAGGGAACTTCCTTGTCCGCCTGCAAAAAGAGCGAACGGTTGGTATCCTTGACCACGGTAGTGAGCTTGGCGGCCAGACCTTCCATGGTTTCAGGGTACTCGTTGATAAAAATGCTGCTGTCCTTTTTGATGGTAAGGACCACATGATCGTTGCCGGAAGGCAGGGAATCCACAGCCTGGGTTTTGGGCAGGCTCACCTCCAGCCCTTCGGTCAGCATGGGAGCCGTGACCATGAAAATAATCAGCAGAACCAACATAACGTCCACAAAGGGCGTTACGTTGATCTCCGCCACAAAGCCTTTATTTTTACCCACTGAAACGCCCATGACCGTCTCCCTTACACCCGGCCGCCGTGCGAAGCCGCGGGCGCGCTCTGGCCCGGAGCTTGCGGGCGCATGGTCTTGGAGCCGCTGTGCGCGTTCAGTTCGCGCTGCACCCGGTTCAAAAACACGCCGGCAAAGTTCACCAGTTCGCCCTCAATGTGCTGCATGGCGCTCAAAAAGCTGTTATAGCCCACTGTGGCCGGAATGGCCACAAAAAGTCCCACGGCCGTGGCAATAAGCGCCTCGGAAATGCCCGGCGCCACCGTGGCGATGGAAGCGGATTTCAACTGGCTGATCTGGTGGAAGGAATACATGATCCCCCAGACCGTGCCGAACAGGCCGATAAAAGGCGCGGTGTTGGCCGCCGTGGCCAGGAAGGAAAGCGAGGAGCCGAGGCGGTCCATGGCTTCGCTCACGCCCTGGCGCAAAGCCCGGCGCACGTTATCGGACACCACGTCGCCGGAGTTTCCGGCTTCCTTCAGGCGGTTGAATTCCGCCACGCCCTGCTGGGCCACATGGTACAGGGGAGAGCTGACGTCCCCGCCCAGCGACTGGACGGCCTCGCGCAGATCGCGGGCGTTGGTGAAACGCTCAAGCCCGGCGGCCGCCTTTTTTCTCGCGCTGCTCAAGGTGACCCACTTGTAAACGATCATGGTCCAGCTGCTGATGGACATGGCCACCAAAAGCAGCATCACCAACTGAGCCACAAGAGTGGCTTCCAATATTATGTCCAAAAATCCTTTTTCTGCCATGGCTGACGCTTCTCCCTCAATAACCCGGCCCGGTCGGCGGTTCCCGGAATGCGAACATCCGGACAAACACCCGCGCAACGGGCGGCGCTTGCATGAAATTGTATTGAAATCCGCCCCAGCACAACCGGCGAACGCGGAAATCACTTGCCCGATACTCCAATCCGAATCTTTCCGCTAGGGGGTAAATGGCAATTTTACGATTTTTTCTAAAGACTATCTATAGAGTTTGCGTCTCCAGGTCAAAGGGTGTTTCATTATTTTGTGAAAAATATTGTCACTCAACAGCTCCGGGGCATCAGCCGGAAAAAAGGCGGCTTGAACCAGCGCCCGGCCGCGTCTTGCTCTTTTCCACGGCTCTGCTAAAGAAAAGAACCATGACAACGCATTTTCCTCCGGCCATGCCGTCCCGCTTTGACCTCCCCCCGGCGCTCCGCCTTTTTTCCGTTGCAATCCAGGTCCTTTGTCTGCTCTTTTTCCTCCTCCCGGCTGCCGCGCGCGCCAAGGAATCCTATACGCTGCAGCAGGCCGTGGAAACGGCCCTGGATCGCAATTTCACCGTCAAAGCGGCCCAGGCCGGGCACAAGAGCGCCCAGGAAGGCACCAGGGCCGCCCGCAGCGCCTTTGGGCCGGTTTTGGGCACGGGCTATGATTACAACCGCCGCCAGCACGGCATCAGTCCCTCGGGCAGCTTGCAGGACAAGGAATTGTTCGCCTGGCGCGCCTACCTCACCCAGAACGTTTTTGCCGGCTTTTCCACTCTGGCGGACTACCAGAAAGCCGCCCTGCAGGAAGAAAGCAGCCGCGCCGGCATCGACCAGGCCCGGCTTGAACTTATCCGCACGGTGCAGGAGCACTTTTTCACCTACCTGAAAGCGCAGCGAAACGTCATCAGCGCCAAGGACTCCCTTGAACGCCTGCGCTCCCAGCAGAGTTCCAGCCAGGCCTTTTACGACGTGGGGGTGTCGCCGCGCATTGACGTGCTCCAGGCCGACGTGGACGTGTCCACAGCCGAAAGCGCCCTGCTGGTGGCGGAAAACACTGTGGCCACGGAGCGGGCCCGCCTGAACACCCTGCTTCTTCTGCCTATTGAGGCGGACGTGGAATACAAGGGCAAGCTGGAATACACGGCCTTTGTCCGCTCCCTGGACAGTTGCCTGCAACAGGCTTACCGCCGCCGTCCCGACCTGATCATGGCCGAAAAATCCGTGCAGATGGCGGAAAAAGACATCATGAAGGCCAAAAGCGGCTTTTACCCGACCATTTCGGCCGAGGGCGGCTGGGGCACGCTGGGCAACAACGCGCTCGCGTCCGGCAGTCCCAACGCGCACACGCGCTTCAGCGAGTGGAGCGTGGGCGTTTACGCCGAATGGCCGGTATTTGAATGGGGCAAAACGTATTTCCAGACGCGCCAGGCCACTTCCGCCCGCTCCAAGGTCCGGGCCGAAGCGGACAACCTGCGCCAGGAAGTGGGCTTTATGGTCAAAGAGCGCCTTCTGGCCATGAGCGAAGCGGCCAAGCGGATCAAAGTGGCCCAGAAGGCCGTGGAACAGGCCACCGAAGCCTACCGCATGGCTTCCGCCCGTTACCGCCAGCAGGTGGGCACCATGACCGACGTGCTGGACGCCCAGGCCAAGCTTTCCCTGGCCGAGGCCTCCCTGGCCGGCTCCCTGGCCGACTACAACATCGCCCTGTCCAGCCTCTACGCCTCCATCGGCGAAGAAAACGCCGGGCTGACCGGCCGGTAGAACAAATTCATTGTGAAGTGGCCCTGGAGAGCATTTCAACTTTAAAATTGTATATATCCACAAGACTTGAACCAGCCCTGGGCATCGTTTGCAGAAACGCGGCCCAAGGCTTTCCCAACCCACGCAAAGAGGTCTTCGGGGGTTCTGGGCTTTATTCCCCGCAGTATCTGTTTTACCTTGCTCCACATCTTTTCAATAGGATTCAGATCAGGGCTATAGCGCTGGTATTTCACGGCAGCAAGTCGCTGATATTTGTGATGATTTTGCTCTTTGCGCCTATGTAAGCGTAAAGGCCATCGCCGTCAGACTCTTTTTGGATTTTCCCGTTGGGGCGCATACTTCTGAGCTTGGTATCAGCCAGTTTTCCCATGCTGGTAAAATCTCCGTTGGAGTGTGCTGGTAAATCTTTTACCAGCATTTTTGCCAGCAAAAAAACGGGGATGACAACGTACCTGACGAGATGTGTTGAGACTACAAAATGCTAGAAAAGCAAAGTCCCGCAAGGATTTTTGGCTCTTGCGGGACTCTGTGGGATTTTGAAGTGGTGCCGGGGGACAGAATTGAACTGCCCACACGCGGATTTTCAGTCCGCTGCTCTACCAACTGAGCTACCCCGGCGGGTTGCGAAAAGGGAATCTATCCAAGGCCGGGAAATAAGGCAAGCGTTTTTTGTTCCTTTTTCGCGCTCCGCCGGGGTAAGCAGGCTATTTTTTTCCCGCGGGGGCAAGCTCTGCTCGCATGCTCCCGCGGGAGTCCTTCCAAGCGCGGTATGCGCCGGTTTTTCACTGCCGCAGGGACTTGTTGACATCCTTGGCCCAGGCTTCGATATCCTCCTTGGCAGTGTGCGGGTCGCCGTCAATTTTCAGGCCGTCGGCAAGCAGGTCCACGCCAAGCCCTTCCAGCTTCTCCTCAATGGCGTCCACCGCACCGCAAAAGTAGGTATAGGAGCTGTCGCCGCAACCGAAAACCGCCGCCTTCTTGCCCTGCACTCCGCTTTTGTCCAGAGCGTCGAACAGGGGGATAAAATCGTCCTGCAGTTCAATGTCCTCGTCCCCCCAGGTGGAGCACCCGAACAGAACCGCGTCATACTTGCCGCACAGGCCCTCGGGTTTGCTTTGCGCTACATCCGCCACCGTTACCTTGTTCCCGGCCTCGCCGAGCACCCGTTCAAGCACTTCCGCCGTGTAGGCGGTGTTGCCCGTGGTCGATCCGTAAACAATCAATACTGACGACATAATACGCCTCCTCGCTGTCATCCGCCGTATGGCGGCGGGGGTAATTAATAGATAATGACTTTCAATCTCATTAAAATGATAAGGGGATCGGCCCTTGTTGTCAACACGGCTTTGCGGTAATTTTCGCACAACAAACAGGAGCGCCCATGCCCGAACTGCCGGAAGTGGAAACCATAGCCCGGACCCTGGCCCCGCAAATAGCCGGCCGGGCCGTTACCGCCTTTACCCCGCTGCATCCCAAGGTATTGCAGGGCGGGATGGATCTGTTGCCGCGTCTTGAAAGATCCGCCGACAATCCGCTGGTAATAGCGCGCGTGTTCCGGCGGGCCAAGATTCTTTTGATCGCCTTGGGGCCGGCCGCTACCCCGGCAAAACCGACGCCTGTGGAAGAGCTTGTGCTGGCCTTTCACCTGAAAATGACCGGCAGCTTTTTTGTCCATCCGGCCGGAACTCCGCCCCTGAAGCATACCCGGCTGATTCTTGATTTGTCCGACGGCAGCCGCCTGTTCTTTGACGATATGCGCACCTTCGGCTATTGCCGCATCATGCGGCCGGACCAGTTGCCGGCCTGGGATTTCTGGGCCGCCCTCGGGCCGGAGCCTCTGGACATGAGCGCGGCGGATCTGGCCGCCCATTTCGCGGCCGCTTTCGCCGGGCGCCGGGTCAATGTCAAAGCGGCGCTGCTCAATCAGGAGGTTGTGGCCGGCGTCGGCAACATCTATGCCGATGAATCGCTGTTCCAGGCCGGCATCCGCCCCACGGCCGTTGCGTCCGCTTTGGACGCGAAGCGCCTGCTGGCTCTGGCCGAGGCCTTGCAGCAAATTCTGCGCCGCTCCATTCAAGAATGCGGCAGTTCCATCCGCAACTACCGCGACGCCCTCGGCAATGCCGGAGCCTTTCAGAACACCTTTGCCGTTTACGGGCGCAAGGGAGCGCGCTGCGTTCGCTGCGACAGCCCGCTTGTTTCGGCCCGCGTGGCCGGACGCGGCACCATGTATTGTCCGGCCTGCCAGAAGTAAACAGAAAGGGAACGCCGCCCCGTTCTTCTTCCTTGATCCGCTTTGCCTTGCCAGTCGCGCCGAATCACGCTAGGCTGGCATGGACGGCCATGGAGGCTCTTGGATACTATCCAAGATACTATCCGGGCCCTGGCGCGGGACATCTTTTGTTACTTCGATCTCTTTTTCCCGACATCCGCGCCTCCTGAACCAATCCGCGCCCTCATGGGCGCGGCGACAATGGAGTTTTGATGAAACGTTCTCGATCCATCTCCCTTATCCTTATGGGTTCCCTTGTGCTCGGCAGTAGCGGCTGCGGCAGCGATAGCGCCGATGAAGCCATGTATACCTTTACGAACATTAACGAATGCGTCACCAGCGGCCTGTTTTCCGAGGCCGAGTGCGCCGAGTTCGCCAAAAGCGCCCTGGCCCAGTCCCCGCGCTTCTCTTCCAAAGAGGAATGTGAGCGCGCCTTTGGCGCCGACGCCTGCGTGGACGCGCCTGGTCAGAGCGCCGTCGCCGCCAGTTCCAACGGCACCACGGTAAGGCCGCACAGCGGTTCCTCCTGGATGCCCATGATGATGGGCTTCATGGCCGGCCGTTTCCTGAGCGGCGGGGCCATGATGCAGGGTTCACAGGGATTGTACCGCGATTCGGCCCAGACGCGGCAGGGCGCGCGAACCTTCCGCACCGCCGGCGGCGAGACCATCCGCCCGGATGCCGCGGGCCGCGTGCCCAATCCCTCGTCCAAGATCACCCAGAGCATGAGCCACAACGCCAAGCCGGCCGTGGGCCGCGCCGGCGGCGGCTCGCGCGGCGGCTTTTTCGGCGGCGCGGGGGGCGGTTCGTGAGGCGAATTCCCCTTGCGCCCCGGCCGGACTGGCAAAAAATCGCGGAGGACAACGGGTTTTTCTTCCACCACATTGACGGCGAAATTTACTGGGACGAATCCGCCTGCTACGCCCTGACCCTGGAGGAAATCGAGACCGGCCTCGAGGATCCGGCCCAGGAACTGGCCGACATGTGCCTTGACCTGGCCGCCGACGTGGTGAACAGCGAGGAATTGCTCGAGACCCTGGCCATTCCGCCCCTGTTCTGGGACATGGTGCGCGACAGCTGGCAGCGCAACGAGCCCAGCCTTTACGGCCGTTTCGACCTGGCCTACGACGGCCACAGCCCGGCCAAGCTGTACGAATACAACGCCGATACCCCCACGGCCCTTTACGAGGCCGCCTATTTCCAATGGCTTTGGCTTGAGGACCGCATCAAGGACGGCGCCCTGCCCGAGGACGCCGACCAGTTCAACAGCATCCACGAGCGTCTGGTCGAAACCTTTGCCGGCTTCGGCGTGTCCGGTCCCATGCATTTCGCCAGCATGAAAGACTCGGAGGAAGACCGGGCCACGGTGGAATACCTGCTCGACTGCGCCCGGCAGGCCGGCATTGACGGACGTCAGATCTATATGGAGGATATAGGCGCCGATTCCCAGGGGCTGTTTATCGACCCGGACGACCGGCCCATTCACCGGCTGTTCAAGCTCTATCCCTGGGAATTGATGTGGAATGACGAATACGCGCCCCTGCTGCCCAAGTGCGACACCACCTTTGTGGAACCGGCCTGGAAAATGGTGCTGTCCAACAAGGGCATTCTGCCGTTGCTCTGGGAACGCCATCCCGGGCACCCCAACCTGCTGCCGGCCTGGTTTCACGACATGGCCAAGGCCCCGCCCGTCAGCGATTTCGTGGTCAAGCCGCTGCTGTCGCGCGAAGGCGCGAACATTTACGTGTTCCGCGATCACCTGCAGGTGTTCGCGGCTGACGGCCGCTACGGCAAGGAAGGCTACGTGGGCCAGCAGCTTTGTCCTCCGCCTTATGTGGACGGGCAGGGCCCGGTCTGCGGCGTCTGGATCGTGGGCGGCAAAAGCTGCGGCCTGGGCATACGGGAGGATCAAAGCCCCATCACCAGCAATCTTTCCCGCTTCATCCCGCACTGCATCATGGAGTGAGAGGAAATGGCGGCGGAAAACACTCTGTGCCGCGTTCTCTGCCTTGGGGACGTAGTGGGCCGGGCGGGCCGCCGGCTGCTTGCCGAGCGCCTGCCGGAACTGCGCGCCGCCCTGGCCGTGGACATGGTCATTGCCAACGGGGAGAATGCCTCCGGCGGCATCGGACTGACGCCCGAAGGTCTGCGCGAACTGCTGTCCGCCAAAGTGGACGTGGTCACCACCGGCAACCATATCTGGAAGCACAAGGAGATTCACCCCAGCCTGGACAAGAGCAAAGCCCTGTTGCGGCCAATCAACTACGGCCCCAAAGCGCCGGGCCGGGGTTTCTGCCTGCACGCTCTGCCCTGCGGGACCAAAGTGGGCGTGCTGAACCTGATCGGCCGCAGTTTCATGGAGCCGTTGCACTGCCCGTTCCAGGCGGCCGACGCCGCCCTGGCCGCCCTGGCCGAACAGGAGGCGGCCTTCTGCCTGGTGGATTTTCACGCCGAAGCCAGCAGCGAAAAGCGGGCCATGGTCCATTACCTTGACGGCCGGGCGGCGGCGGTGCTTGGCACCCACACCCACGTGCAGACGGCGGACGCCCGTGTCAGCGCCCTGGGCACGGCCAGCCTGACCGACCTTGGCATGTGCGGCGTGGAGGAAGACTCCGTCATCGGCATGACCAAGGAGACGGTGATCAAACGCTTTGTCTCGGGCCTGCCCCAGCCGTTCAGGCCGGCCAAAGGACAGAGCTCTTTCAACGGTGCGTTGGTGGAAATCGATAAAAGTTCGGGAAAAGCCTTGTCTATCTCGTTGCTTCGCGATAAGCCGGAGGTGATGCTGGACGCGCGAACGCTCTGAAAAAGCGCGCGCGAACGGTTTCCGGGGACGGCCAGAGTGAATCAATTTTGAAGTTGCCCAAGATAGTATTGCCTCCGGCGGCCAAAGGGGGTGACCCCCTTTGGAAACCCCATTTGGGGAGGCCTGCGTAAGTGGACAATCGTAAAGTTGATTTATTTTTGAAGCTCTTGATTCATTGGAGCGTTTGCCCCTCGCTGTTTATTGGGAGTAACTATCTATAATTATATAGCAAATTTTCCCTCATGACCCTCATCCTTGTCGCCATCGCCCTTATCCTGTGCTGCGCCTTCGCCTGCCTGATTCGCGGATCCGGCGCCGGAGCGGGGAAAATCATTCCCTGGTTCACGGTTCCGGCGGCCGTGCTGGGTCTGGCCGGTTCCGCCACTGTTCTCTGGGAGGGCGTCGCCCACACGGTCACGCTTCCTTTTGCCCTGCCTCTGGGCACGGGCCTGTTCCAGGCCGACCCGCTCTCGGCCCTGTTTCTCCTGCCCCTGTTCCTGCTTTCCGGCCTGGCCGGCCTGGTCGCCCCGGCCAGGATGAAGCTGCTTGAGGATCAACTCCACCACGGCCGTCACGGCTTTTTCTTTTGCCTGCTCATGGCCGGCATGGCCTTGGTGCTCACGGCCGCCGACGGCATTCTGTTCCTCATCCTTTGGGAAATCATGTCCCTGGCGCCTTTTTTCCTGCTCTCCCACAGCGACAGAACGCCCGGCGACCGCTTTGTGGGCTGGATTTACCTTGTGGCCGCCCACCTGGGCGCGCTGCCGCTGCTTTTGCTTTTCGCCTCCCTGACCATGCAGGCCGGGGCCTCGGACTTCGCCTCCTACCTGGCCGTGGCCGGGCAGGGCGGCACGGGCCTGCTGTTTGTGCTGGCCTTTATCGGTTTTGGGGCCAAGTGCGGCATCATTCCCCTGCACATGTGGATGCCCGAGGCTCACGCGTCCGCGCCGGGCCATGTGGCGGTGCTGCTTTCCGGCGCCATGCTCAACATGGGCCTGTACGGGATTTTCCGGGTAATCAGCCTGCTTGGCGGCGGTGACCCCTGGTGGGCCTATACTCTTATGGGCGTGGGCGGCTTTTCGGGCGTGCTCGGCATCCTGCTGGGCGCGGCCCAGTCGGACATGAAGCGCACCCTGGCCTATTCCAGCGCCGAAAACATGGGCATCATCTGCATGGCCCTGGGCGCGGCCCTGCTGGCCGGTCGCCACGGCGCGCCTTCCGCCATGGTTCTTTTGCTGGCCGGCGCTTTTCTGCACATGTGGAACCATTCGCTGTTCAAGAGCCTGCTCTTTCTCGCCGCCAACTCGGTCAAGGAAGGCACGCACTGCACCTTTATCCAGCGCCTGGGCGGGCTGCACAAGCGCATTCCGGTCACCGGGGGCTGTTTCGCCCTGGGCTCGGCCGCCATTGCCGGCATGCCGCCCTTTAACGGTTTCATGAGCGAGATGCTCGTCTACCTGGGATTTCTCCTGGGCTCGGAGGCCACGCGCGGCACCGAGGCGGCCCTGGTTTTCTGGGCGGCCTTCTTCACTCTGGGCGGCATTGCCGGCCTGGCTCTGTTCGCCTTCACCCGCCTGTTCGGCCTCGCCTTTCTGGGCGCGCCGCGCGGATCGGAGGTGCTTGAGGCCCGCGAGCCGGAACGCCTGCTGCGTTTGGTGATGCTGTTTCTGGCCGCTGCCTGCCTGGGGGTGAGCCTGGCCGGCCCGTTCCTGTTCCGGGCGCTGAGAACGCCCTTGCAAGGGTTCGCCCAAAACGTGAATCTGCCCGGGCCCTTCGCGGACGCCGACTTCCTTCTGGGCGACACCGTGCTTGGCTGGTACGCCCTGGCTGGAATGGCGCTGCTGCTGGTCTTTGCCCTGGTGGCCTGGAGCCGGCGCGCTTTGCTTGCAAAAAATCCCTCCGAGGAAGGCCTCACCTGGGACTGCGGCTACCGTCTGCCCACGGCGCGCATGCAGTACACCGGCGGCTCTTTTGCCCATACCCTGGCCACGGTTTTGAAACCCCTGGTACGCGCCCGCCTGCGCCTGCCGCGCATAGACGCGCTTTTTCCCGCCACGGCGGCCGCGCGCATGGAAACGCCGGACTGGCCCACGGCCGTATGGAGCAATCTGCTCTTTCGCCCGATAGCGGCCCTGGCCGAACGGGCCAAGGATTTGCAGATCGGCCTGGTGAATCTCTACATTCTGTATATTTTGATGGCGCTGCTCATCGCCCTTGTCTGGGCACTGGGGTGGACATGAGTACGCATCCCCTCGCTTCTTTTCTCTGCCTGCTGCTTTCCCTGGTATTGTCCCCGCTGCTGCTCGGCGTCATCAACCGGGTAAAGGCCAAGGTCGGGGGCCGTCGGGGCAGGCCGCTGTTGCAGTTGTATTTCGACATCGCCAAACTGCTGCGCAAGAATTCGGTCTACCCGAAAAATACCACCTGGTTTTTCCGGGCCGCGCCTGTTGCCGGGGTGGCCACCGCCTTGCTGGCCCTGTTGTTGCTGCCCTTTGGCGGCGTGGTCGCCGTGGCGTCCTTTCCGGGTGATTTTCTTGTCATGGCCGGACTGCTGGCCCTGTCCCGCTTTACTCTTATCCTGGCGGCCCTGGATACGGGCAGCGCCTTTGAAGGCATGGGCGCGGCGCGGGAAGGCCTGTTCTCCGCCATGGCCGAACCTGTTCTGCTCTTCTGCCTCATGGTGCTGGCCTACGAGTCGCGCGAACACACCCTCTCGTTGATGCTGGGCGGTCTGCCCTCGGCCGTCTGGCTGGCGCAATGGCCCATGTACCTGCTGTTGGCCATTGCCCTGTTCTTTTTGCTGCTTACGGAGAACTGCCGCATACCCGTGGATGATCCCAACACCCACCTTGAACTGACCATGATCCACGAGGTCATGATTCTGGATCACAGCGGCCCGGATCTGGCCCTGCTCGAATACGCCGCTGCTCTGAAGCTGTGGTTGTTCAGCCTGCTCATCACGGGAGTGACCCTGCCCCAGGCGCAGGAGCTTCTTTTCACCGAAAGCCCCACGGCAGGAGCGGCTTCCCTTGCCCTTGACGCGGGGTTCGCTCTGGCGATGGTGTTTGTCATCGCCGTGCTGGTGGGTTGCGTGGAATCGGCCATGGCCCGGCTGCGCCTTGAGCGCGTGCCGCAAATTCTCGCCCTGGCGGGATCCTTTGCCTGCCTTGCCGCCTTAAGTTTGTGGAGATAGCTTATGCCCGGCGTTCCGTTACCATCTTCCATGGACTGGCTGCAGGCGGTTCTGGGCCTGATCGTGCTCACGGACGTAAGTCTGCTCGCCACCGAGCGCCGGCGCGTGTGCGTACGGCTCATTGCCCTGCAGGGCATGCTGCTGGGCATACTCCCCCTTGTGATGCATAGGGGGGACGCGGGAGCGTATCCCTGGACCGTGGCGGCCATTTTTTTCGGCACCAAGGGCCTGCTGCTTCCCTGGCTGCTCCGGCGCACCATACGCAAGCTTCCGCCCCTTATGCCCATGCGGCCCTATGTGGGCAACACGGTCTGCGTGCTGCTGGGCGTGTGCGGCTTTATCCTTTCCCTCTGGCTGGGAACGCGGCTCGGGCTGCCTTACAACCCGCTGCTCACCCAGGTGTTTCCCATCGCCTTTACCACCATTTTCGCCGGACTGCTGCTTATTGTGGCCCACCGGACCGCCCTGACCCAGATTTTCGGCTACCTGGTGCTGGAAAACGGCATTTACCTGCTGGGCGTGCCCATGGCCCAGAGCGAAACCCTGTGGGTTGAGCTTTCCATTCTGCTGGACATTCTGGTGGGCGTTTTTGTCATGGGCATTGCCGTCCATCATATTTACCGGGCGTTTGAGTCCACGGACGTGGACCAGTTCGCGGCCTTGCGGGATTAAGCCATGCTGTTTATCGCCCTGCTCTGCCTCCCCTTCGCGGCCGCGCTCGCCTCCTGGTTCATACCGGCGGACGGGCCGAGGCGCGTTCTGCTGCTCGCGGCCGCCGGCGGCGAACTGCTGCTGGCCCTTTCCTGCTGGGTGGTTCCGCCGCGGCCTTTGGGCGAGGAATTGTTCATGCTCGACCCCATGGGCCGGATCGTGCTCACCCTGACCACCATCCTGTTTTTCGCCGCCTCGGTGTATGCCGTGGGCTATTTGCGGGGCGAAGAAACGGGCGAGCGCAAGGATTTTCAGCAGGGCCTGCATTTTTCCAACGCCCCGGAAGCGACCTTTACCGCCTGCTTGCTGCTGTTTCTCACCTCGTCGGTGCTGGCGGCCGTTACCCGGCATTTGGGCCTGCTCTGGGTGGGCATTGAAACCACCACCCTGGTCAGCGCGCCGCTGATCTATTTTCACCGGCACCGGCGTTCCCTGGAAGCGACCTGGAAATATTTGCTCATCTGTTCCGTGGGCATTGCCCTGGCCCTGATAGGCAACGTGCTTTTGGACATCTCCATGCAGACCCAGGGCCAGCCGGCCCCGGACATGGGCGTGGGCTCGCTGATCCGCAACTCCGCCAACGTGCATCCCGGCTGGTTCAAGGCCGCCTTTGTGTTCCTGCTCATCGGCTATGGCACCAAGATGGGGGTGGCGCCCATGCACACCTGGCTGCCCGACGCCCACAGCGAAGCGCCATCCCTGGTTTCGGCCCTGCTTTCCGGTGCCCTGCTCAACTGCGCCTTTCTTGGTATTTTCCGCGTGTACCAGGTCAGCCTGGCCGTCGGGCTGGGCGATTTCTCGAGCACCCTGCTTCTGGCCTTCGGCTTTTTTTCCATGTTCATGGCGGCCATGTTCATTATCGGCCAGGGCGACTTCAAGCGCATGCTGGCCTATTCCAGCGTGGAGCACATGGGCATACTGCTTATCGCCCTGGGCACGGGCCTGGAAGCGGCCCGCGGCGGGGTGCTGCACATGGTCAACCATTCCCTGACCAAGGCCGCCCTGTTTCTGCTGGCCGGCAACATCCTGGCCAGATACAGCACCAAGTCCAGCCACGACGTTACCGGCCTGGGCAAAACCCTGCCCTTTACCGGGCCCCTGTGGCTGGCGGGCATAATCGCCATTGTCGGTTCGCCTCCCTTTGGCCTGTTCATCAGCGAATATTCCGTGCTTCAGGGCCTGCTCCATCGGGAGAACTTCTGGCTGGCCGCCCTGTACCTGGGCTTTCTGGGCATCATCTTTGTCGGCATGATTACCCCTGTGCTGCGCATGTACCAAGGCAGGGCGCCTCACGGCATTAAACCGGCGGCCAGGGAAAATCTTCTTTTGACCGGCCCCTCGTTCTGCCTCCTTCTGGCGGTGCTGGCCCTTGGGCTCGTCATGCCCGGATGGCTGGCCGAAGCCCTGAACCAGGCCGCGGCTCTGGGCCTTAAGCCCTGACGGGCCGAACCCTCTATGTCATCGGGATAGCTATGATCAGCAGCGCACATCCGGACAGCCTGCCGCAACAGGAGCGGGAAGAGCAGGGCCAGGCCGCCTCCGGTCGGGAAGCCCTGCAACTGGTCAACGGCAGCGCCGTGCCCTTGCAGGCCATTCCCCGGTTCAGCTTCAGCTATTTCGCGCATTGGCTGACCTCCATGGCCCGCGCCGGCGGGCGGGTGGTGGCGCTTTTCGTCCTGCCTGCCTCGCTTTTCGCCGCCGGGGAGGAAGCGGGAGAAGACAACGCTCCGTTCCGGCTGGTGGCTGTTCTGGCTTCGGACCCGGCCGGCAAGCTGCATATCGTGTCCACAGACATTTCGGAAAGCTACCCGTCACTTACCAATCAGTTGCCGCAAGTTCATCTGTTTGAGCGGGAAATTTATGAAAAGCACGGGATTATGCCGGAGGGCCACCCCTGGCTCAAGCCCGTGCGTTTTGAAAAAGTACAGGGACCGGAAATCGGTTCCATGGATTTTTTCCGCGTGGTCGGCGACGAGGTCCATGAAGTGGCCGTGGGGCCCATTCACGCGGGCGTCATAGAATGCGGCCACTTTCGCTTCCAGTGCCTGGGCGAGTTGGTCATGCACCTGGAAATATCCCTGGGCTATCACCACCGGGGGGTGGAGGCTCTGCTCAAGGACGGCCCCCACCCGCGCACCCTGCCTCTTATGGAGGCCCTTGCCGGCGACACCACCATCGCCCACTCGTGGGCCTATTGCAGCAACATGGAGGCCCTGGCCGACATGGCGCCCTCCCCGCGCGGCCAGTTGGTGCGCGCCCTGGCCCTGGAGCTTGAGCGCCTGGCCAATCACACGGGCGACATGGGCGCCCTGGCCGGCGATGTGGGTTTTCTTCCCACCCAGTCGTATTGCGGCCGTTTGCGCGGCGACTGGCTGAACATGTCCGCCATGGTCTGCGGCAGCCGCTTCGGGCGTGGACTGCTCACTCCGGGCGGGGTCTGCTATGATCTGGATCACGCCCTGATCCTGGCTCTCAAGGAGCGCATCACCCTCACGGCCAGGGATGTCATGGGCGCTCTCAAACTGATGTGGCACTCGCCCTCGGTTCTGGCCAGACTTGCCTCCGTCGGCACGGTCAGCACGGAAACGGCCCTGCGCCTGGGCATGGTGGGCGTGGCCGCGCGCGCCTCAGGCCTGGATCGGGACGTCCGCCACAACCATCCCCTGCCCGGCCTGCCCCTGCCGCCGGAACGCTGCGCCGGCACCAGGGGCGACGTGTATTCCCGCGCCAGGCTGCGGCACGACGAAATTGCCGCTTCCGTGGCCTTTTGCCAGCGCTTGCTGACCGATTTTCTGGACGGCGACGACGGGGGCGCTCTTTGCGCCGGCGGTCCGGACACGCCGGAACTCATGCCCGGCCATGCCGCCGTGTCCCTGGCCGAAGGCTGGCGGGGAGAAGTCTGCCACGTGGCCGTCACGGACGAGCAGGGGCGCCTGACCTCATACACTGTCGTGGATCCTTCCTTCCACAACTGGATGGGGCTGGCCGTGGCCTTACGCGGGCAGCAGATTTCCGACTTCCCCCTGTGCAACAAAAGTTTTAACCTGTCGTATTGCGGCCACGACCTGTAGCCGCGCGACCGCCCAGAGCGCCGTTATGCTGGACATCCTTTTTGAACGCCTCCGCCAGAAACACCGCACCGTGGCTTTTCCCGACGGCCTGCCCGCTCTGCCGCCCCGTTTTCGCGGCCGGCCTTTTATCGACGCCGACCGTTGCGACGGCGCGGCCGGGCAACACTGCGACCTCTGCCGTCTGTCCTGTCCCGTCGGGGCCATCAGCCAGGAAGGCGCCGACCCGGTTCTGGACATGGGCATCTGCACCTTTTGCGGCGCCTGCGCCCGCGTCTGCCCCCGGCAGGCCCTGGTCTTCACCACGGACTGGCGTCTGGCCTCCACGGACCGCAACGCCCTGTTCATCCGTCCGGCCGAATACGTTCCGGCAAAAAGCCAGACCGTCAGTCAATCCTTGCCTTCCCAGCCCAACCGTTTTTTCTGTCTGCCCGAACTGCCCCTGATTCCCACCCGGGCAGCGGGCGGAACCTTCACCCGCTCCTTCCGCCTGCGCCAGGTCACGGCCGCCGGTTGCGGCGCCTGCGAGGCGGACCTCAACGTGCTCAGCACCATCGTCTTTGACCTGCCCCGCTTCGGCATGGACTTTGTGGCCTCGCCCCGGCATGCCGACGGCCTGGCCCTTACCGGCCCGGTGCCGCGCAACATGCGCGAAGCCCTGATCAAGTGCCACAACGCCATGGCCGCCCCCAAAGCGGTCATTGCCGTGGGCGCCTGCGCCATCTCCGGCGGCATGTTCCGGGCTCTGCCCTCGGGCGCTTCGGACCAAAGAGCCGAAGGCGCCCTGCCGCATCTGGACGTGGACCTCTATATCCCCGGCTGCCCGCCGCACCCCTACACCTCCCTGGACGGTCTGCTCCGCTTCATCAACCGCGCCGTGCCGGGGGTGGAGTAGGAGGGAGAAAGAATGCGGGGGGAAGGGAAAGGAAACTTTTAAGGAAAGTTTCCTTTCCCTTCCCCCCACACCCCCCCTTCCCTATCCTTCAAACCTGTTTATTTGTGTGGAACCGTGATTGCGGAAACGCGGGAGGTTTTCTCCCAGCGGAACGGCAGGCCGGACAGCCAACCCTTTACGTACAAGTCTCATAGCTGGATTAAGGAGTTTTCATGCCTCAGTGTTATCTTGACGCCGTGCGCCAGATTGACCAGACGGTCAATCCCCTGTTCTGCTTTCTGAAAGCGCGTCTCACCCTGGCCGACCACGGCAAGGCCTCCATCGTCATGCCCGTGGGTCCGCATCTGCGCCAGGGCGGGGGCAATGTGGCCGGGGGCATACTGGCCACCATGGCCGACGAATGCATGGCCCATGCGGTCATGTCCGTGCTTGAACCCGAGCAGAGCATCGTCACCGCGGAAATGAATATCCGTTACCTGCGCGCCGCCGACCCGGACAAGGGCGGCGAACTCATCGCCTGGGCCGAGATCGTTAAGAAAGGCCACAAGCTGACCGTGGCTTCGGCCACGGTGCACGACTCCGACGGCCGCCTGCTGGCCACGGCCGGCGCTACCTTTTATATTCATTCTTCGGCGCGCGCCGAATAACTTCATGTGATGTCAGAATAAGTTCATTTTGAATTTACCCAAGAGCAGTATCGCCTCCGGCCCCCTTTGGCCGCCGGAGGCAATCGTTCTCTTGGGCAAATCAAAATGAATTTGCTCTATTCCACCCTGTCGTGGTGGATGAAATAGTCCATGGGAATGGTGTGGCAGACGGCGCAGTTGCCGTCCTTGCCGAGGGGCGCGGCCATTTTCTGGTATTGCGTGGGCTGGATGTTGTCTCGATCGTCCCCGTCCGGGCCGGAAGCCGGGTACACGGCATGCGGAGCGCCGTGGCACGAGGGGCAGCGCAGGTTGCCGGTGTTGTCCAGGGAGTTGGCGTAGAGCTCCCCGCTGTTTTTTGTCCACTTGCCGACAGCGGTGGCGCTTGAGGAATCGGGCTTCACGGTAAAGTTGTGGCAGCCCTTGCAGTCGGGCAGATTGATCCAAGGGGCGCGGGGCGCGATGTCTTTTGCCTCGGCAAGGGGCAATATCTGGGACATGCGCCTGGCGGCCGCGGTGTTGCCTTTTTCCGCCTCGGCCTTGAGCAGGGACAGAGCGTGGTCTTCCAGGCGGCCGTGGCAGCGGGTGCAGTCCAGGCCCCACAGGCTGTGGAAATCGCGGAAAAAGCGGGTGCCGCCGGTTTCTGACGAGGGGTGGCACGAGGCGCAGGCCTCGGCGCCCTTCAGCTTCATGGTGGCGTGAAAGCCGTGCACGGCGGCCGAAAGATTAGGGGCTTCCGGGGTGATGCCGTGGCAGGAGAGACAGTTCACGGTTTCGCCTTTGTCCGCCTGCTCTTTAAGGTGCGTGTTGCTGCGCCGGTCGTGCGTTTCCAGAATGTTTCCGGCGGTCTGTTCGCTGATGCCCGCCTTGCCGTCTTTTTTCCAGGGACCGGTGTGGCAGTTGCGGCAGCCGATTTCAGTGGACACGGGCAAGACGACGCGGGTTTCGGCCAACAGGCGGCCGTCCGGGGCCAGCGCCTCCACCCGGGCGGTGGGATAGGGGGCGAATCCCCCATCGGCGGTATAGGGCATGACGGCAATGGGGGCGGAGGCAAAAGCGAGCCCGTCGTCCTGGGGCTTCAGTTCGCCTTGCGCGGCCGGCGCGTTGCCGTTGCCGGCATAGGGCGCGTCCAGGGTGTAGCGGACGCGCACGTTCTCCTTGCCGGAAACCACGGCCGGGGTGGGGCCGCGCCGGATCAACTGCGCCACCAGGATGTTGCCGGGCCGGAGCATGCTCCAGGCCGGTTCGGCGTCGGTAACGTGCCGCATGCCCTGAGTGGAAAAAGCCGTGAGCACGTATTCGGCCTTGTCCGGATCGAACGGCGGCACGGGCGCGCGCCAGCTTTTGCCATCCGCCGGCGCGGCGGACGCGCCCTTTTCGGGAGCCCCGCCAACTTTCCCTTCGGCTGTTTTGCCGCTTCCGGCCGACTGTTCGGCGTCAAGCTTGTGAAACGCCCAGACGAAAAGGGTCAGGCAGGCGGCCAGGGCCAGAATCCAGACAAGAAACAGACGCCGTTGCAAACGGGGAGGCGGCAGACTTTGCATATATACTCCAAAGACAGGATATCCCGAAATTGCGCTCCGTAAAAAATCTTTACCGAGAGCCTGAATGCGGTAAAACCTTTGTGTTTCCTCCACACTTCATCCCCCAAACTAAAAAGTTTTGAAGGAGAGGGATGGGGGTCCGGGGGAAGGGAGGCTTTCTTCGTAGTAGCTCGCCTTCGCTTCGCTCAGGTCGAGCGGGCTTTTACAAAAGTTCCCTCTCCCTTCCCCCGGCTCTTACTCCACTCGCCCCTCCAGCCCTGCCAGCCAGCGGGCCAGGATGAGGCGTTCTTCTTCGGTGCCGAAAAAGGGGGGCATGTAGGGGCTGATTGTTCCCTGGGCGGCCAGCAGGGCTGACACGCCTTGTTCTCCCCTGCCTTTGACGCGGGGGAGTATGTCCAGCATGGGCGCGCCCAGTCCGTGGCAGCTTGAGCACTGCTGGGTAAAGAGAAAGCGGCCCAAACGATCGCGTTCCTCGGGCGTTAGTGCGGCCGGAGAGAGCGCGGCTGTTGTGGCGTTTGCCGGGGCCGGGCCGGCGGCGAGGACGCGCAGGCGGGCCCAGCCGGAAGTGGCCAGGGCGCCCTGCTCGTTCATTGTTTGCCCGTCGGACACGGTAATGCCGTTGGAGTACATGAAGCCGTGCACCAGCCAGGGCCGGCGGGCGGTTTCGCGTATCCATTCGAACGATCCGGCCACGGAAAGGCCCAGGAGCAGAACCAGAATCACATACGGCCGGTATGCCTTTTGCGGCATGCGGATAAAGAGGAACATGCCGGCCAGGAACAGCAGGGGCGCGGAATCCAGAAAGGCCCGAACAAAGGGGCGGATATCGGCGGTGCGGCGGTGCACGGCGCTTTGCACGGGTTCCGGCAGGATGTTGGCGTACCAGATGAGCCCGAGCACCATGAGGGCAAAGGGCAGGCAGATCCACTGGGCGCAGAAGCGGACCATGCTCTCGCGCGTTTCGCTGTCCGTGATGGCCGTGGCTGTGATCAGCCCGAACATGCCGGCCAGCACCAGGGACAGGCCGAAGCGGAACAGCAGGGAAGGCCAGAAACCGGGATTGAAGAGGGCAGACCAGAAGCCGCCGCCGCTGGCCCAGTCGCCCGGCGTGAGCATAAAGCTGACAATGCCGTTGATGATGAACAGGGAGGCAAAGGCGAACAGGCAATAGCCGATGCCGAGAAGCATGTGCTGTTTCGGCTCCATGCAGCCGTCGCGGCAGCGGGCGAAACTGGCGGCATAGAGGAGCAGGGCGATGATCTCGCCCAGGAAAAAGACCCATTCCGCCGCCCAGGCGTAGAGGAATTCCCGCACCAGCAACGAGACGCCCGCCGGGCTGACCAGGGAGATGACCAGCCAGATGCCCACGCCGGTAAGCCCGCCGAACACCATGGTCAGGAGCAGGAAAAAGCGGGTGTGGCGGTGCACCCATTTCAGGATGCGGGCCGAGGCCTCCCGGTGGCCCTTGCGCTCGGCCATGACCAGAAAGAAGCCGCCGCCCACGGCGAACTGGGCCACAAACACGTGGATGACCGCAATCAGGGCGATGAGCAGGCCGCCGTTGATGCCGTTAAGATCCCAGGCGGGAAAGTTCGAGGCAGAGGCCATCATGGGCGTTTTCCTCCAGCGGATCGCGCATCCGGTTCCGGGCCGGTTTCATCCTGATCGTCGGCATCCGTGCGGCCCGTGGCAATTTCGTTCACCAGCACGGCGTCGTCCTCGCGTGCCTGATCCGGGGTTTCGGGCCGGCCGCGCCGGGGCATTGTCGGGACGGCGCAGGGTTCCTGCTCGTCCGCCGGCGTCTGGCTTTCTTCAAGCATGGGGAGCATGGCCTTGCTGCGGTAGGCCGCGACCAGGCGGACCACAATAAAGGAAGAAACCGCGAGAGCGCCCAGAAAGAGCAGCAGCGGGCCGAAATCGACCACTCGCATGTCCGGCTGGTGATATGGCGCGAGCAGCGAGGAGCGCGAGACGGAACGCATGCCGGCCATGAGGAAAACTGTGGCCAGCGCCGGCAGGGCCGCTGCCAGCGGGCGGCCCCGCCTGGCCGCGAGCAGGGCGAAACCGATCAGGAACAGGGAGATAAAAAAGAGCGATGCGGCGAGCGCGTCCCCGCCCATGAAGAGTTTGCGCTGTTCCGCGGGCAGGGACATAAAAAACCAGCCGCCCACGGGCAGCTGGGCCAGGGTGGCGTAAAAAAAGCAGGACAGGCCGCTGGCCGTTCGCTCCCGCAGATACTCGCGTTCGGAGGCCGGGGCGTCATCGTTGAGGCGGGCTTTCCGGTAATGGGCGGGCAGGGCGAGGCAAAGCCCGCCCACGGCCAGGCAGGACAGCAATACATGCAGGTAGCGCGGGATCAATTGCGGATCGCCGGTGTTCAAAAACAGGCCGTGCGCGTTTTGCCCGTAAACGGCCCAGCGCTCGGGGCTCTGCAAAAGCGTGTTGTTGTTCACCAGAAGAAAGGCGGCCCAGAGCAGCAGCACCAGGGAAAAGGCCAGCGCGGCCGTGCGCGCTCCGCTGGAAATCCCTCCCTGGGCCATGTTGATATACAGCCCGTAGTAGGCCAGCATGACCACGGCCATGAGCGAAAGCCACCACACGGCGCACAGGATGGAACTGGAATAGATGAACTGCCCGTATAATCCCTGAAGGAACAAAAAGGGCGGGATGGCGAAGTTCACCAACAAAGCCACCCCTTTGGGCAGCAAGATGCTCTGGGCTCGCATGTCGGCGCGGCGCAGGCTGTCCGGGGCGGCGCGCAACCTGTCGGCCAGGGTGATGGCGGTCACCCCCACCACGGCATTGACCAGCAGAAGGTGGAGCGCAAAGCCGCAATACAGCAAAAAGGCCAACAGTCCCCATGGGCCGGGAAGACCGTCAAGAACCGGAATGAGCGCCGTTGGGTCGGAAGAACTGATCGGCATGGGGCATCCTTGGGCTGGATAAAACAACAGGCCGGCCGGCGTGACGTTTCGGCCGGACGACGATACCGTATCAAAACAAGAGCTTGCTTTTTCGTCAAGGCCGGCGGGCGGATTTTTTTCAAAGAGGGACTTCTTTTGCAGACGCCGCCGACGCATAAAGCGGCGTAAAATGACTCCATAACCAAACCTGCCCGGCGCCTTCTTTTTGTGTGAATGTAAAAAAAATTGGACAAGCGAAGTTCGAAAAAATTTCCGGCTGCGGGAGAGAACAATTGTTAAAATATATCATACTGTAATTGCAAAGAAAAAAACAGTATTATTTATGAAAGAACGCTATGTGCCTGCCGGAAGCCCCAACCCCGGCGAGTTTAAAACATTGCACGGAAAAAAGCGTGCCGGCATACGAGTAAAACGACCTATTGACACGTTAATATATTGAAATACAAAGGATTTATTCCGATTGGCTTTGCCTGATTTTTTTTGGCACGCGTATTGCTATAAGTAAAGTACCTCCTTCTTTTGCAGGTATGGGGTGGAACCGGGTGGTCCGGTTCCACCCCTCTTGCGTTGGAGCGCCCTTTCACGATAAAAACGTCCAGGTGTTTCAGGGCGCATCATCCTTTATTTCGCCGCAAGGCGCGCGGCTTGCCGCGGCATGCGGCCCGCCGTCGCGAGCGCGCCCCTTGACAGCGCACCAGAGCCATTTCGCTTTGAGATTGTCGCTTAACGGCGAGCAAAGCACAGAGCCTGTGTCCGCGACCCGCCTGCGCCAATCTTGCGGGCCTTGCCGCAAGGCGCTTCGCAAGGCCAGAGCATTTTATAAGAATAACAATTTCAATGTGAAAATGCTCTATCCGTGCACGGGAGAGGCTATGAGCCGGTTCAGATGGGCTTGCTGCGCGTTGATTATCGCGGCGATATTCGGGGCGGGAATATTTTGCGGCACGCGCTGGGGCCAGCCGGATCCGGCCGCCCCTGAAACAGCGGCCTCCCCTGATTCGCCCGACCCGGCCAAAACCGCGCCGCGCGCAGCGGTCACGCTCCATGATTCCCCCCTGCCGCAAAACGCGACCGCCTCCCTGGCAAAAGAAACGCCGCCTTTGCCCGGCGTTTTGGAAGCTGCCGCCACCCGATCGGACATGCCCTTCGCCCCCTCGTCATCTTCCTTCACCCTTTGCAAGCTGGGCAAGGGTGACGGACCGACCGTGCTGATTATCGGCGGCATCCAGGGGGACGAGCCGGGCGGGTTTTCGGCCGCCGCGCTCATCGCCTCCCACTACACAATCACTTCCGGCTCGGTGTGGGTGGTGCCGGATCTGAATTTTCCCAGCATTATAGAGCGCAACCGGGGACTTTTTGGCGATATGAACCGCAAGTTCGCCTTCCTCGACCCCACAGATCCCGAATACGGCAGCATAACCCGCATCAAAGCCATCCTGATGGACGAACAGGTGGATCTGGTGCTTAACCTGCACGACGGCAGCGGGTTTTACCGCCCCGCCTGGGAAGACTCCCTGCGCAACCCCAAGCGCTGGGGCCAGTCCGTGATCATCGACCAGGAGGAAATGGCGGCTTCGCGCTTCAACCAGCTCCTGCCCATGGCCGCCAAAGCTCGGGACGACGCCAACGCGGCCCTGCTCAAGCCGGAACACCGCTACCATATCCACAACACCAACACCCGCCTCGGCGACGTGGAGATGGAAAAAACCCTCAGCTACTTCGCCGTCTGCAACGGCAAGCCCGCTTTCGGCCTGGAGGCCAGCAAAGAATTCACCACGGAATACCGCAGCTACTACCATCTGCTGCTTCTGGAATCCTTCATGCGCCAGATGGGCATCAGTTTTGAGCGCGATTTCGAGCTGACACCCGCCGGCGTGCTCGCGGCCCTGAACTCCAATCTCAAAGTGGCGGCCTACGACAACAAGCTGGTGCTGCCCCTTGAGAATATCCGGCCGAGCTTGAGCCTGGTGCCCTTCAAAAAAGACGCCGACCCAAGCCCGCGTGCTTCCAAGCCTCTGCTGACCCTGGTCCGGGAAAAAGACAAGGACAACTGGCGCGTCGCTTACGGCAACCGCACCTTGACCCGGCTTAACCCCGCTTTTCTGGACTTTGACGACTCCCTGGACAGCGTGGAAATACTGCTGGACGGCAAGACCCGCACCATCCCCATGGGCGAAGTGGTAACCGTCGAAAAATCCTTTGAAGTGCTCGCAAGCCCGGAATACCGGGTCAACGCCATTGGCGCGCAAAAGGAAAAAAACGGCACCGAAGCCGGCGTCACCCTGGCGCGCAAAGATTTTCAACCCCGTTTTTCCGTTGATAAAAACTCCACCACCTACCGGGTGGAGTTCTACAAAGGCAAGGCCTTTGCCGGTATGCTCCTGGTGCGTTTCGGCCAGGCCGATCCGAATGCCAAAGAACCCCTCACCGCCACCAAAGGCCCGGAATCGGCGCTCGGGTTTTAAGAGCTGGGTGAAGGAGAAAGGAAACTTTTGTAAAAGTTTCCTTTCTCCTTCACCCAGACCCCCATCCTCTTTCCTTCAAAACTTTTTAGTTTGAGTGTATGGATTGGGAACGCGAGAGGCGTTCTTTGTCCGGAGATCCCGACAGGGGGCGGGTACTTTTGTCGGGAATGTTTCCCGGCGTTATTTTTGCGGCAATGCGATGGCAGGTATCCCTTTCAGGGCTGATTAGTTTTGAGGATGCCCACCGCAGGGGGATCAACAAAATGGGGTTTCCAAAGGGGGTCACCCCCTTTGGCCGCCGGAGGCAATACCGCTCTTGGGCAACTTCAAAATGTATTTGTTCTCAGAACTCGTTCCGAAAGAAACGCCGCGTTGCCCTTGACCTGCCGAAATCCGGCTCTATTTCATAGCACCACCTCTTTACCCACTACATCGCAGAGACACGCATGACAGCCACAGGCGCGAACGGCAACGGCCGTTGCATTCATATAGAAGGGGCCCGGCAGCACAACCTGAAAAACCTCAACCTGGACATTCCCCGGGATGAGCTGGTGGTGGTGTGCGGGCCTTCGGGTTCGGGTAAATCCACCCTGGCCTTTGATCTGGTGTACGCCGAAGGGCAGCGCCGCTACGTGGAATCGCTCTCGGCCTACGCCCGGCAGTTCCTGCCCCAGATGGACAAGCCGGACGTGGACAAAATCGAGGGCCTGTCGCCGGCCATATCCCTTGAGCAGCAGACCGCCACCCGCAACCCGCGCTCCACCGTGGGCACGGTGACGGAAATATACGACTTTTTGCGCGTGTTTTTCGCCCGCCTGGGGCGCATGCACTGCCCCAAGTGCGGCCGGCCCATCGAATCGCGGGCCACGGACGAAATCATCGCCGACATACTGGCCCTTGGCGACGGCGCGCGCTGCCTCGTGCTGGCCCCGCTGGTGCAGTTGCAAAAGGGCACGCACCAGGATCGCTTCAAGAAGCTCAAGGCCGAAGGCTTTGCCAGGGTCCGGATCAACGGGGAGGTATATACCCTGGAGGACGTGCCGCTTCTGGACAAAAACAAGAAGCACAGCGTCGATCTGGTGGTGGACAGGCTGGTTCTGCGCGAGGGCATTCGCGGCCGCCTGGCCGACTCGGTGGAACTGGCCCTGAAACACGGCGACGGCAACCTGATTGTCCTGGAGCCGGGCAAAGACGGGAAAAAGGACAAGGAAACCCTGTTCAGCACCCAGTCCTCCTGCCCGGAATGCAAAATCAGCCTGCCGGCCCTGTCGCCGCAGCTTTTTTCCTTCAACGGCCCCCAGGGAGCCTGCCCGCGTTGCCTGGGCCTCGGCACGGTCGAATACTTTGAACCGGCCCTGATCGCCCCTAACCAGGGCCTGTCCCTTGAATCCGGTGCGCTCCTGCCCTGGAAGAACCCCAAGGTATACGAGCGCTATAAGGATCAACTGGAGGCCCTTGCCGGCCGCTTCGGCTTCAGCCTGTCCACGCCCCTGGCGGAATACGGTCGGGATGCCCTGGCCGCCCTGTTCAACGGCGAGGACGCGCCGGGAGTGCCCAGAAACGGCGGCGCGGAAAGTACCTTGCGCCGCAACTGGATGGGCGGGTCCGTGGAAATGCGGGGCAAACGCGGCGCCAAAGGCGGTAACGGCTCCGGCGCGGATCTCTGGCCCGGCGTGGTCGCCCTGCTGGAAAAAGGCATGCAGTACGGCAACGCCTGGCGGGACGAACTTTCCCGCTACCGCCAGAACATGCCCTGCCCACAGTGCGGCGGGGCGCGCCTGAACCCCACGGCCCAGGCGGTCAAGGTGGACGATTTGTCCATAGTGGATTTCTGCTCCCTGTCCATTGAGCGCGCTCTGGCCTGGATGGCCTCGCGCAGCTTCCAGGGCCGGCACGTCCTGGTGGCCGAGCCTCTGCTCAAGGAATTGAACCACCGCCTGCAGTTCATGGTCAGCGTGGGTCTGGACTACCTTTCTCTCGGCCGCAACATGGCCACCCTGTCCGGCGGCGAGGCCCAGCGCATCCGCCTGGCCTCGCAACTCGGTTCCGGCCTGGTGGGCGTCACCTACGTGCTGGACGAGCCCTCCATCGGTCTGCACCCGCGCGACAACAAGCGACTGGTCCAGACCTTGCGCGGCCTGCAGCGGCGCGGCAACACCGTGCTGGTGGTGGAGCACGACGAAGCCACCATCCGGGAAGCCGACACGGTCATCGAACTCGGCCCCGGCTCGGGCGAACTGGGCGGGGAACTGGTATTTCAGGGCAGCGTGCCCAGCCTGCTGGCCTCGGAAAGTTCCCTGACCGCCAAATACCTGCGCGGCGACCTGGGCGTGCCCGTGCCGGAAAAGCGGCGTCAGGGCAAAGGCGAACTGGTGCTGAAAAACGTCACCACCAACAACCTGCGCGGCGTTGACTGCCGCATCCCCCTGGGCGTGATGACCTGCGTCACCGGGGTGTCCGGCTCGGGCAAAAGCTCGCTGGTGGTGGACACCCTGTACAAGCATCTGGCCCTGGCCCAGGGCATCAAGGTGGAAAACCCCGGCAGCATCGGCGGCATAAGCGGGGCCGAGGCCATCGAGCGCATCGTGGCCATTGACCAGACCCCCATCGGCCGCACGCCGCGCTCCAACCCGGCCACCTACACCAAGGTCTTTGACGAAATACGCGCCATTTTCGCCCAGACCCCGGACGCCAAAAAACGCGGCTACCAGCCGGGCCGTTTCAGCTTCAACGTCAGCGGCGGCCGCTGCGAAGCCTGCAGCGGCGACGGCCAGATCCGGGTGGAAATGCACTTTCTGCCCGACATCTTTGTCCAGTGCGACGTCTGCGGCGGCAAGCGCTACAACCACGAAACCCTGGAAGTACGCTACAAGGGCCTGAACATCTCCGAAGTCCTGGATCTGACCGTACAGCAGGCGCGCGCCTTTTTTGAAAACTACCCGGCCCTGGAGCGCCGTCTGTCCGTGCTTCAGGAAGTGGGCCTCGATTACCTGCGCCTGGGGCAGCCGGCCACCACCCTGTCCGGCGGCGAAGCCCAGCGCATCAAAATCTCGCGCGAACTGGGCAAGCGCAGCCTGCCCGGCGCCCTCTACATCCTGGACGAGCCCACCACCGGCCTGCACATGCACGAAGTGGGCAAGCTGATCACGGTGCTCCACCAGCTTGTGGAACGCGGGGCCACGGTGGTGGTCATCGAGCACAACACCGACGTGATCCTCTGCGCCGACCACGTGCTGGATCTCGGCCCCGGCGGCGGCGAAAACGGCGGCCTGATCGTGGCCTCCGGCACGCCCGAGGAACTCATCCGCAACCCGCAGTCAATTACCGGAGAGTTTCTGAAAAAAGCCTTGGGGTAGGCGAGGAGAAAAAAGAGAAGAATCGAGAGAGGGAGGGAACCCCCCTTTTGTAAAAGGGGGGTTCCCTCCCTCTCTCGAGCTCTCTCCCTCCTTCCCCCGGCCGCCGGAGGCGCCCTCCCCCTTTACGCCAGTACTTCGTTGCGGGTTTCCAGCATGGTTTGCTGTTCTGTTTTGAGGTTTCCGGCTTCTCCGGCAAGGGCGGCGGCGATGACGCCGGCGATGTCCCTGGCCGAGTGGATGCGGGTTACAAAGACGAAGTCCGCGCCGGCTTCGTAGAGCTCCCTGGCGGCGGGCAGGGTGCCGGCCGTGACCAGGATAAAGGCGTGGGGGCAGAGGCGGCGCAGGCTTTGCAGCAGGCGCCGGTTGCTGGTGCCGCGCAGGACCGAGTCCGGAATGGTGCAGGCTATTACCCGCTCGGCGTGCAGGCCGGCGTGGTGCAGGGTGTCCAGGCTGGAGATGTCGCCGTAGGTGCAGGGCACCTTGCGCCGCGTGAGCTCGGCGTGGACCACCGGACTGAAGTCAATCACGTGCACGCGGCTGGACAGGGGGGCTCCGTCCGGGCCGGTCATGTGTTCCAACTCGTGGAAAATGGCGCTGGCCTCGCGGAAAAAGCCGAGAAAGGCTATTTCGCCCTTGCAGGTTCCTTGCTCGCAGCTTTCCTCGTCGCTTCCCAGATCCTTGACGCCTTTGGCCCGCAGCCTGGCCGCGATGCGGTTCTGGAGCTGGTTGTTGTACTGAATGGCGTAGGTGGAGGCCACGGAGCCCAGGGCGAAGATCACGGCCAAAAGGCCGATCAGGCTCTGATCGATGTGGCCCAGGGTAAGGCCGATGGAGGCGATGACCAGGGAGAACTCGCTCATCTGGGCCAGGTTGATGGCCGGCAGGATGCTGGTGCGCAGACCGTTGCGCAGAAAGTACAGTATTGGTGTGATAGTGATGAAGCGGGTAACCGCGATGAACACGACGCCGACAACGGCCATGACCAGCAGGGAGAGGCTGGGCACGGGAATCTGCATGCCCAGGCCGATGAAAAACAGGGTGACGAAAAAGTCGCGGATGTTGATGACCTTGGCGATGACGTCCACGTTGTAGGGGAAGGTGGACAGGCACACGCCCGCCACCAGCGCGCCCATTTCGCGCGACAGGCCCATGAACCCGGCAATGCCGCTGAGAAAGAAACACCAGGCAATGGCCGTGACCAGAAGCAGCTCGGGCACGCGCGCGATGGCGGCGAACAGCCGGGACAGCAGGTAGCGGGCGCACAGCATGCCGGCAACCACCAGGGCCGCGCCCTTGATCAGGGAGAGCAGGATGACGCTGACGCTCGGATCAAGCAGGTTGGGCTGCAGGGACAAAAAGAGGATGGCCCACAAATCCTGAAACACCAGCACGCCCAGGGTCAGGCGGCCGGGCAGAGTGGGCAGTTCGCCCTTGTCGTACAGGAGTTTGACCACGATCATGGTGCTGCTTAAGGCCAGGGCCACGCTCAGGTACAGGGCGTCGAAACGTCCGCCGCCCAGGGGAAAGCCGAGCAGCAGGAAAAAGCCGACGCCCAGGGGCAGGGCAAGGACAAACTGCAAGACTCCCAGCGTGACCAGGGACTTTCCAGCCGAAACCAGCTTCTTGATGTCGATTTCCAGGCCAATGATGTAGAGCAGCAGGATCAGGCCGATTTCAGAAACCGCGTCCACCGCGCTCTGATCCTGGATCAGGCCGAAGCCTATGCCCGGCCCGATGCAGATGCCGGCGGCCAGGTAGGCGAGCAGCAGGGGCTGTTTAAGCTTTTTGGCGATAAGGGCCAGAACGGTGGCCGCGCATATGGCGACGCTGATGCCGGTTAACAGGTCCGCGTGCATAGGGTGTCCGTCGGGGTTGGGGGGTATCGGTTTTTGGTGCTTCCTTCGTCTTTTTTCTTTTCCGGCTTCGTATCGTAACGCAATACCAGGGAAACGCTGAGTTTTTTCGTTTGGCTAGGCGCGAGTCTTTTTTGCAAGGGGGCTGGCCTCTTCTGGCCTGCCCCCTTGCAAAAAAGGCGAGCAACGACGCCAAACGGAAAAAATCAGCACAGAGCCTGTGTCCCCGACGTTTCCCCCTAGAAGGTCCAGGCCACGCCGAGGGTGACCAGATTCTGGTCATAGTCGTACAGATCGCTGCGCGACTGGTTGTCCGTGTACTGGTAGCTGGCCTCGATGGACCAGGCCTCGTTGATGCGGTAAGTGAAGGTGCTGCCGAGCCGCCAGCGGTCGTCCTGGCGGTCGCGGGTTTCCAGCACCGTGGCCGGACCGGCGTAAAACTCCTGGGTAAAGCTGGCGAACGGGCCTACCTCAAAGCCGTGGGGCAGCTTGAACAGAAAGCGCGCGCTGCCTTCCCAGCCGTTATAGCCGTATTCTTTCCTGTCGGCGGCCGCGCCCAGGTAGCGCGCCCCGACCACGAACTCGTGGTTGGCCTCGCCGAAGAACAGGCGCAGGTACTGGCCGGCCCAGCCGTACACGCCGTTGCGGTCGTTGTCGCGTGAATAGATGCGCTGGTCGATGCCGCCCCTGGTGATAAGCTGCACGCTCGGGGTCACGGCCCAGAGAAAGGTGCCTTCCGGCCCGAAGGCGGATACGTTCTGGTAGAATTCGTAGTCGAAAATTTCCGCCTTGAGCCGCAGTTCCGAGAGCGTGGTGGAGGTCAGATGGCGAACGCCCACGGCGGCCCGGCCCCATTGGGATTCCCGGTTATGCGTATCATGCAGGGCGTCGTTGGTGTTGCCGCGCAAGAAAAACTGGACATCGCCCACCAGCCACCAGGGGCTGTCCTGCTCCAGACGCCAGCCAAGGTCGATGTCCGCGCCCAGGTAGCCTCCGAACGTATCCTTTTCCTTGGCCCCGCGCACGTTCACGCGCCAGTCGCCAAGGTCCATGGTGTCGGAGCGCGGCCCCATGTTGGCGTTGGAATCGTACAGCACCCCGGCCCGCACCCGGCCGTGGGCCTGAAAGCGGCTGTAGCGCTTGCCCATGACGTCCAGGGCCTTGTCCGTGTCGGCTTGGGTGGTTTTGCCGTCAAGGGAGCGCAGCATGGCCATGCTGCGTTCCGCGCCCTCGCGGTCGCCCAGGCGCATGTACACGTCGGCCAGCTCGCCGTACAGGCCGGCTTCCCTGGGGTGCTTTTCCAGCAGGGTCTCATAGGCCATGACGGCCTGGTTCCATTTGCCGGATCGAGCCGCCGACCGGGCCAGGCCCAGGTTGATCTCGTCGTCGTCCGGGGCTTCGCGCACCAGGCGCATATACAGGGTGTAGGCCTGGTCGGCCTTGCCCTTTTCCAGCAGGGTGGCGGCCTCGGCCTTGCTTTCGTCCACGGCCCCGCGCCGGAGCGGGCTGGTTGTGGAGGCGGCGAAGGCGGAGGAGCACAGAGAAACCACAAGGCAGAAACAGATCAGAAAACTACGCATGTATGTTTCCTCTATTGCTTGTTCAGGGTAATTGTGCCGGTTTCAGTGGCAAATAGGTTGCTGACAGTGACCGACGAGAGCGTCGAAGGATCGCCGGGAGCGAAGGGGGGACCGGCATTGGAGATGTTCCCGGTGCCTGTCGGAACAAGATCGCTGCCCACCCAGCCTCCGGTGAAATTCCACACGGAATAACCGCCGGCCGAGGCGCTGCCGGTTCCGCCGGTGAGTTCGAAGCTTATGATGTTCGCATTCGAGGTAGTGCCGTTCATATACCCGTTGGTAATGGCGCCGGAGTTGAGGTTCACGGTAAAGCCTACGTTAAGGTTGGATATGTTCCCGCTGATCCCGCCCGCCGCCGCGTAAGTGGCCGTGAGCGCGCCTTGCGACCCGGCTCCGGCCAGCGATCCCGGCCCGCCCACGTCCGCGATCGGCAGCCCGCCCAGGGCCGTTTCCGGCGTGGGCAGGGCATAGTCCGCCAGCAGGTAGTCGGTGGGCTTCTGCCCGCCGGCCGAACCGGGCTCGGGCGCGGCCGCGGCCACGCCGTTGCCGCCCCGGAAGGCCAGATCCCGGCCTATTTCCCGCCGGTCCTCAGGCCGGATGTCCTCGGGCCGGATGCCGGCGCCGGGTACCGTGACCTTTTTGCCGCTGGGTACATGCACGCCGTTGACAAAGACTTTGCGGGTGGTGTTTTCCACAAAGACCGTGGTAAAGCCCTTGGCCGCGCGCATGGTGACGATGGTGCCGCGTATGCCCACGGTGGCCTCGGGGCTGGTCAGGGCAAAGCCTTCGGGGTTCTGCTCCACGATCCGTCCGGTGATGGCCCGGAGCAGACCCTTGCCCAGGTGCGCTTT